>CAJYKB010000112.1 GCA_913774925.1 uncultured Sphingomonas sp.
CTGGTGCTGGGCGCGGATGCGATCGTGCCGGAGGCGCCCGCCCCGGTGGCGCAGCCCGAGCCGACCGGTGACGCCGGTCGCCGCCGCTTCCTGTCGCCGGGTGCGGAAGGCGACGACGCCCCACCGCAGCCGCGCGTCAAGCTGGGCGGCACGCTGTTCGAGCGGATGCAGAACGCCACCCGCGGCGCCGGCCGGACCGAGGAGGAGCCGCGCGACCCCTCCGACCTGCCGCGCTTCCTGCATCGGCAGAACAACCAGTAAGCACGCGCGCGTGACGATCGGGCCGGCGGCATCGACGTTCGTCGTCGGCGCGCGCCGTCCTGTCGCAGCGGCGCGACCGCGTCATTGCCGGTTCGGCGATCGGCGTCTCTACACGGGGCGTCGGTGCTGGCCGGCGGTGGCGTGTTGAGGAGGCGATCGAACGTGTCGAACGGCCGGACGAGCGGCGGCGTGTCGCGCCGGTGGGGTGCTGCGATGGCGCTGACGGTCGCCCTGCTGCCGGGCATCGCCACGGCGCAATCCTATCCGATGGTGCAGCAGCTCAACCCCGACGCGGACCGGCTGGCGGACGTGGTGCGGCGGCTGGGCGCGTCGCCGCGCGACCTGTCGGCGCTGATCGAGGCGGGCGAATTGTCGTTCCGGCTGGGCGATGCGACCGCGGCGGCGGCGCTGTACAAGCGGGCGGAGGCGATCGATCCGGCGAACGGACGCGTCAAGGCGGGGATCGCGCAGATCCTGGTCAACGGCGAACGGCCGGGCGAGGCGCTCCGCTACTTCGAGCAGGCGCAGCGGTACGGCGCGCCGATGGCGAGCTATGCCAGCGACCGCGGCCTCGCCTACGACCTGATCGGCGAGCAGGAGCGCGCGCAGCGCGATTACCGCGTGGCGCTGGCGCAATCCGGCGGCAATACGGACGATCTGGACGAGGCGCGGCGGCGTTACGCGCTGTCGCTTGGCATCTCCGGGCGGCAGACGGAGGCGCTGGAGCAGATCGATACGCTGCTGCGCAAGTCGGATCGCGGTGCGTGGCGCGCGCGCGCGTTCATCCTGGCGATGAACGGCGACGTGGCGGGCGCGAACAGGATCGCGACGAGCATGATGCCGGCAGGAATGGCGGGCGGTCTGGCCGCATTTTTCCAGCGCCTGCCGACGCTGGGGGCGGCGGATCGCGCGTTTGCGGTGCATTTCGGCGAGGTGGCGCCGACGCCGTCGCGGATCGCGGATGCGCGGATGACGCCGACGCTGCCAGCGCTCGGCCCCGATCCGACCGCACCGCGCCGGGTCGAGGTGGCAGCGGTCGCGCCGGCGCAGGCCGCGAAGCCGGTCCAGCGCCTGTCGCGCAGCGAGCAGCGCCGGCAGGAGCGTGACGCGGCACGTCAGCAGCGGCAGGCGACGCCGGCGCGGACGCAGACGGCGGCGGTGGCGCCCGCGATCCGGCCCGATACGTCGCCGTCGACCCCGTGGCGTCCCACCCCCGCGCCCACGCCGGCATCGACAGGAGCACTGGCGCCGGTCGTTCAGTCCACACCGCCGCAGACGGCCGTGGCGACGCCGCTGCCGGCGACACAGCCTTATGCCGGGTCGGCCACCGTACCGCCGCGTCAGACCGCGGCGGCGACTCCGCTCCCCGCTACGCAGCCGTACGCCGGGTCGATGACCGTCGTGACGCGCTCGCCGCCGCAGGTGGCGGCGACCACGCCGGCGGCCACTGTGGCTGCGCCGATCCCGACACCCGCGCCCGCTCCGACGATCGTGGCCGACGTCACGCCGGCCCCGACCGCCGCCACCCCGAACGCCGCTACCCCGCCGGCGCAGATCGCCGCCGCCGCGGCGCTACCCGCGCGGCCGACGTCGGTGCGGCAGGGCGAGGATTCGATCCTGGCGCGGATCATCGCCGGCATTTCGGTTCCCGCGACCGAACTGGACGTGCCGCCGATGCCGCGCGCGGTGCCGGTCGTGCCCGCTCCCGCCGCGCCCGGGTCCACCGCGGCGCTGGACGAAGCGGCGCGCGTCGCGGAGCGCAATGCCGCGGCGGACGAGGAACGCCGCCAGCGCCTCGCCACGCGCAAGGCCGCGGCGGAGAAGGCGCTGGCCGACCGGCGCGCGAAGGAGGCGGCGGAGAAAAAGGCCAAGGATCTCGCCGCGAAGAAGGAGGCCGCCGAAAAAGCCGCGGCGGAGAAGAAGGCCGCACGCGCGGAGCCGGCGCGCATCTGGGTCCAGGTGGCAGGCGGCGCGAACGAGGGCGATCTGCCCAAGGCATGGAGGGCGGTGCAGGGCAAGACCCCGGCGCTGGCGGGAAGGCGTGCCTATTCCACTCCGCTGCGCGCGACGAACCGCGTCGTGACCGGACCGTTCAAGACCGAGGCGGAGGCGCGCGCCTTCGTCAACACGCTGACGAAGCAGGGGCTGTCCGCCTTCACCTTCACCAGCACCGCCGGGCAGAAGATGACGCGGTTGGACGCGAAGTAAGCCGTTGGCCGATCTCGCTCCCTGGGCCGCGCATCCGGCGCGCAGCCGTGGCCGCTGCCATGCCGAGGAATCCGGCGACCGCGGCCCCCGCGACTGCTTCCAGCGTGACCGCGACCGGGTCATCCACTCGATCAGCTTTCGCCGGCTGCGCCACAAGACGCAGGTGTTCCTGGCGCCGGACGGCGACCATTTCCGCGTCCGGCTGACGCACAGCCTGGAGGTGGCGCAGATCGGGCGGACGATCGCGCGCACGCTGGGGCTGAACGAGGATCTGACCGAGGCGCTGTGCCTGGCGCACGACATCGGTCACCCGCCGTTCGGCCATGCCGGCGAGGATGCGTTGCGCAAGGCGACGGCGGGGCAGGGCGGGTTCGACCATAACGGCCACACGCTGCGCACGCTGATGCGGATCGAACGGCCCTATCCGCGCTGGCCCGGGCTGAACCTGACGTGGGAAACGCTGGAGGGGCTGGCCAAGCACAACGGCCCCGTCGCCACACCAGGCTGGGCATTGGCGGAGGCCGACGCGGAGGCAGGGCTGGAGCTGACGACGCACGCCTCGTTGGAGGCGCAGGTGGCGGCGCTGGCGGACGACATCGCCTACGACAATCACGACATCGACGATGGCCTGCGCGCGGGGCTGCTGACGCTGGAGCAGATCGAGGCCGTGCCGCTGGTGGCGGAGGGGCGGAAACGGCTGGCGACCCGCTTCGCCGACGTGCCGCGCGACCGGCTGACGGGCGAGTTGATCCGCAGCCAGATCGGGGCGATGGTCAATGACCTGATCGCCGAGTCGCGGCGCCGGATCGACGAGGCGGGGGTGGGAAGCGTCGAGGACGTGCGCCGGGCCGGGCGCCCGCTGATCGCTTTCTCGCCCCAGATGGCGACGGCGGAGCGCGATCTGAAGCGGTTCATGTATGCGAACCTGTACCATCATCCGCGCCAGCTGGAGGCGGCGGAGGCGGCGCATCACGTCGTGGCGGGACTGTTCGCGGCCTATCGCGCCGATCCGGCGCTGCTGCCGGACGAGTGGCGCGGGCGGTTGCCGGACGAGGAGCCGGAGGTGAGCCGGCACATCGCGGACTTCATCGCCGGGATGACCGATCGTTACGCAGTGTCGCGCTACCGCGAGGTAGTGGGGCCGATCGATCTGCCCGAGGGTTTTTAGGGGGGCGTCGCTCTGCGCTTGATCCGGGTTTCCGGTAAGGCACCCATCTGTGCCCCGGCGAAGGCCGGGGCCCAGTAACGACTGGCTCGCGAGATGCGGAGAGGCTGCCCGGCTGGGCCCCGGCCTTCGCCGGGGAACGGTAGGAGTATTTGCCGCTTCTGCTGCCGCTGGCCGATAACAATGCAGGACCCTGGGGTCAGGCGCGGGGTGACGGAGATGCCGACATTCTGGGTCTTAAACGACAAAGGGGGCGGGACGCCTGTCCCACCCCCCTTTTTCCGCCGGAGCGGAGGGATCAGTTCGCCGAGGCGACCGCGACCGCCGTGTCGTTGGCACGGAACGACACCGGGAAGCCGTTCGCCTGGCCGGTCACGCGGCCGTTCTTCACCAGCAGGCGGAAGCGCTGCGCCGAGCCGACTTCGCGGCCCTGGATGACGGTGCGGCCGTCGGCGCGAGCGGTCGTGGTGTAGACGTAGGTGTGACCGTCGCGAGTGAACGTCTGCTCGGCGGTATCGGCGGCCATGCCCATCGTGGAGATCAGCGCGGCGGCAGCGGCGGCGGCGAACGTCGTGAACTTGCGCATGTGAAATTCCCCCAGAAGAACCGCGGCAGCGCCGCTACTGCGCTGCAACATAAATGCTGCGCCGCAGCAGGCAATTGAGATGGTGGCAATCGCGGTTGCGCTTTCTGCAATCAGGCGTCGTGGCCCGCGTTTTGCGCTGCGCCGCGCCATCCGCTAAGGCGCGCGCGCTATGACGCTCTTCACTCGCTTCGCCGCCCATGTCGACACCGCGCTGGATGCGCTGACCGCCGCGGGTACGCTGCCCGCCGGGGTGGACCGCCGCAACGTGACGGTCGAGGTCGCCGCGCGACGCAACGCACGGCGACCTCGCCACCAATGCCGCGATGGTGCTTGCCAAGCCCGCGGGTACGAACCCGCGCCAGCTGGCCGAAGCGCTGGCGGGCGAGCTGCGCGCGCTGGACGAGGTGGCGGAGGTGAGCGTCGCGGGGCCGGGCTTCATCAACCTGAAGCTGCACGACGACGTGTGGCGGCGCGAGATCGACACGATCCATGCCGATGGCGACGCTTATGGCCGCTCGACCATGGGGCAGGGCGTGCGCGTGAACGTGGAATATGTCTCCGCCAATCCGACCGGGCCGATGCACATGGGGCATTGCCGCGGCGCGGTGGTGGGCGATGCGCTGTGCAGCCTGCTGGAGTTCGCCGGACACGACGTGACGCGCGAATATTACGTCAACGACGCGGGCGGTCAGGTCGATGTGCTCGCGCGCTCGGCGCACCTGCGGTATCGCGAGGCGCTGGGCGAGGAGGTCGGTGCGATCCCGGAGGGGCTGTATCCGGGCGACTATCTGATCCCGGTGGGGCAGGCGCTGGCGCAGGAATTCGGTGACCGCTACGCTGAAGCGCCCGAGGGCGAGTGGCTGGCGCTGTTTCGCACCCGCGCGGTTGCGGCGATGCTGGCGCTCATCAAGGACGACCTGGCGTTGCTGGGCATCCACCACGACCTCTTCTCCTCCGAGGCCGAGTTGCAGGCGGCGGGCAAGCCCGAGGCGGCGGAGGCGGTGCTGCGCGCGCGCGACCTGATCTACGACGGCGTGCTGGAAGCGCCCAAGGGCGAGACGCCCGAGGACTGGGAGCCGGTCGAGCTGCCGCTGTTCCGCTCGACACAGTTCGGCGACGATCAGGATCGCCCGATCCGCAAGTCGAACGGCAGCTGGACCTATTTCGGCGCCGACATGGCGTATCACTTCCAGAAGGCGGAAAGCGCGGACCAGCTGATCGACATCTGGGGCGCGGACCATGCCGGTACGGTGAAGCGCATCCAGGCCGCGGTCGCCGCGCTGACGGAGGGCAAGACGCGGTTCGACGTCAAGCTGGTGCAGATGGTGCGGCTGCTGCGTGGCGGCGAGCCGGTGAAGATGTCGAAGCGCGCGGGCAATTTCGTGACGCTGGCCGACGTCGTGCGCGAGGTCGGCAAGGACGTGGTGCGCTTCACCATGCTGACGCGGCGGTCCGATGCGCAGATGGACTTCGACTTCGCCAAGGTGGTCGAGGCTTCGAAGGAAAACCCCGTCTTCTACGTGCAATATGCGCACGCCCGCGTCCATTCGCTGCATCGCCGCGCTGCGGAGGCGGAGATCAGCGCGGAGGGTGCGGACCTGTCGCGGCTGGATGCGGAGGAACTGGCGCTGGTGAAGCTGGCGGCGCAATTCCCGCGCGTGGTGGAGACAGCGGCGGCGGCGCGCGAGCCGCATCGCATCGCTTTCTATCTCTATGACCTGGCGGCGGCGTTCCATGCCGCGTGGAACGTGGGTAACGATCGGCCGGATCGGCGTTTCCTGATTTCGGACGATCCCGCGATCACCGCGGCACGACTGTCCTTGGCGGCGGCGATCGGGCGGATTATCCGCAACGGACTCTCCATCATGGGCGTGGAGGCGGTCACGGAGATGCATTGAGATGACACCCTCTGACCCGATGGGCAGCGCGCGTGACGAGGACCGTCTGCCCTGGCTCGACACGGTCGAGCCGGACGAGCAGGACGGCCCCTCGGTCGGGCGTGTCGTCGCGATGGTGGCGGGCGGGCTGGTCCTGCTCGCCGCGATCATCTTCGGGCTGTACCGGATGCAGACCCCGCGCGGGGCGAACGGCGAGGGCACGCTGATCGCGGCGCAGGAGGGCGACTACAAGGTGCGCCCCGACGACCCCGGCGGGCTGAAGGTCGAGGGCGAGGGCGATTCCGCGATCGCGGCGAGCGCGGGCCGCAACACCAGCGGCGCGATCGACCTGCGCGCGGTGCCCGAAGCGCCGATCACGCGCCAGCCGCGCGCGACGCCCAGCCCGACGCCGCTGGCCAAGGGCGCGCCGACCGCCAGCGCCTCCATCCCCGCGGCGGCGGCACCGCTTCGCGCGCAGAAGCCGGTCACCGCGCCGGTCGCTGCGGTGCCGGGGGCGGCATCGGGCGGCGCGCTGGTGCAGCTGGGCGCCTTCCCGAGCGAGGCCGCGGCGACCGCGGCGTGGAGCGCGATCGCCAAGCGCTTCGGCTATGTCGCGACGCTGGGCAAGGTGGTGCAGCCGGCGACGGTGAACGGGCGCACCGTCTATCGCCTGCGCGTGAACGCGGGCAGCGCGGGCGCGGCGTCCGACATCTGCGGGCGGCTGAAGGTCGCGGGCGAGAGCTGCTTCGTCACCAGTTGAGCTTTCCGTCGTCGTTGCTTCGCTACGCTCGCAATGACGGACGTGCCGGTCAGCGCCTTCCGCCGACCCGGAACGTATAGCTGAGCCCCAGTCCGCCGGCGAGCTGATCGCGCGATCCCCGTACGCGCGTCACGGGCGAATCGCCCGCATCGCCGACGAGGCGCGCGTAGCTGCCGTTGAACAACACGCCCCAGCGTGGCGTGAACTGGTGGATCACGCGGCTGGTCAGCCCGACCGAATGGACCCCGCTGCCGGGCGAGAAGACCGGCAGCCCGGTGCGCGCGGCGGTATCCGGCGTCACCCCGAACCAGGCACGCTGGTAGCGCGCGTCGGACAGGATCACGCGCGGGCCGACCGAAACCAGCCAGGCATCGCCGTCGCGCGCGACATAATCGGCGGCCAGCGTGCTGACCCAGCCCTCATGCCCGGTCACGCCCTTGCGCACGTCGCCGCGCAGGCGGATCGCGTCGCTGGGCCAATATTGCACGAAGACACCCGGCTCGAACGAGCGCGCGACGCGGGGCAGCCCGCCGCCCAGATCGTCGGCGCGGCGGATCCCCTCCAGCCGCAGCACCGGTCCCGCCTCGAACCGCCCGTTGCGAATCAGCGTCAGGCTGGGGCCGTCGCCCACGCCGCCATAGGGAAAGGGGTCGTCGCCGCGCGCCTTCGCCACGCTGACGAGCGGGCCGAGACGGAAGGCGTCGTTGCCGGGGAAGCCGGGGCCGCCCTGTACGCCCAGCGCGACGCGGAAGCGGCGCGGGCGCTCGTCCTTTTCGCGGCTGACGACGTCCAGGCCGCCGCGCGCGGTCGGCACCGCCCGCGTCCCGCGTGGCGGCGATGCCTGCGGATCGGGGGGGCCGGCATTGTCCTGCGCCGCCACTGGCGCGGCGACCAGCCCGGCGCAAAGGGCGATCACGGTGCGGCGGGGCGAAGGACAGGCCATGAAGAACCTCGTTACGTTTCCGTATCCAACCGATGGCGCGTGCCGGGGTTCCCGCCGGCTATGGTCCGCAGCCCGCGGGGCATTCCCCTGACCCGCCGATCGCGCCTAGAAGCACGCTGATGAAACCCGTGATCTTCGGCCTGTCCGGCCCCGTCCTCACCCCCGACGAACGCGCCTTCTTCCGCGCGGCGAAGCCGGCGGGGTACATCCTATTCGGACGCAACGTGCAGACGCGGGCGCAGGTGCGCGCGCTGACCGATTCGCTCCGCGAGCTGGAAGCGCGCGACGACGTCGCGATCCTGGTCGATCAGGAGGGTGGTCGCGTCGCGCGGCTGGGGCCGCCGGAATGGCCGGCCTTCCCGGCGGGGCCGGACTTCGATCGGCTGTACGAACTGGCGCCGATGTCGGGGATCGAGGCGGCGCGTGCCAACGGCCATGCGCTGGGGCTGATGCTGGCGGAGGTCGGGATCACGGTCGATTGCCATCCGATCCTGGACGTCGCGCGCGACGACACGACGGACGCGATCAGCATCCGCGCCTTCGGCAAGGAGCCGATGCGCGTCGCGGCGATGGGGCGCGCGACGCTGGAGGGGCTGGCGGTGGGCGGGGTCGTCGGCGTCGTCAAGCACATCCCTGGGCATGGCCGCGCGGTGGTGGATTCGCACCATCACCTGCCGACCGTCACCGCCTCGGCCGAGGAGCTGGAGGACGATCTCGCCCCATTCCGCGCGCTGGCGCATGCGCCGATGGGGATGACCAGCCATATCGTCTTCGAGGCATGGGACCGCGACCGCCCCGCGACGCTGTCGCCGGTCGTGATCGAGGAGGTGATCCGCGGGAAGATCGGGTTCGACGGGCTGCTGATGACCGACGATATCGACATGAAGGCGCTGTCGGGCAGCGCGGGTGACAAGGCGGCGGGCGCGATCGCGGCGGGGTGCGACGTGGTGCTCGACTGCTGGGCACGGATGCCGGAGATGGAGGAGATCGTCGCGCGGCTGGACGATATCGCGGACGTGTCGCGGGCGCGGCTGGATCGCGCGATGGCGACGCTGACGCCGCCGGCGGGGGACATGGCGGCGCTGCTCGACAAGCGGGACCGGCTGCTGGCGCTGGTGTAGGGTTGGCGCGAAGATGCAACGATGCCGCGCGCGGTACGGCGATGGCGGGATACTATCGCCGGTGCGTGATGGGCGCAGCGACGCCGAGAGCGCATCCCCTCTGCGCCTCCGCGCCTCCTCGTGAACCCCTGGACGTGGCCGCGCGCGGATAGCGGGATGGTTCGCGCGGAGGCGCGGAGACGCGGAGGTGTTGCGCACGCGGCAACCGGGTGCCTGAAGCGGGCCGTTCCTTGTCTCCCGGTCGCGCCGCTCCGCCCGGGGCGTCGTCGCGTCTTCGCGTGAACCCCCTCTGTCCCCCACCGCGCGGCTGTGGCAGCATGGCTTCATGGCCGCCCCCGTCACCGATCCGCCCGAGCAGCTGACGCTCGACCTGGACGGGTGGGAGGGGCCGCTCGACCTATTGCTGTCGCTGGCGCGCGCGCAGAAGGTCGATCTGCGCGACATCTCGATCCTGGCGCTGGTCGAACAGTATCTGCGCTACGTCGATCGCGCGCGGGTGATCCACCTCGATCTGGCGGCGGATTACCTCGTGATGGCGGCGTGGCTGGCCTATCTGAAATCGGCGCTGCTGCTGCCGCGCGACCCGGAGGTCGAACCCGATCCCGAGGAGCTGGCGATGCGGCTGCAACTGCGGCTGGAGCGGCTCGACGCGATGCGCGAGGCGGGCGCGCGGCTGATGGCGCGCGATCGCGAGGGGCGCGACGTCTTTCGCCGGGGCGCCGCCCCCGGGCTGCGCACGGTGCGCACCGCGACCTGGACCGCGGGCATCTTCGACCTGATCGCGGCCTATGGCCGCGTCAGTGCGCGGTCCCGCCCCGTGATGCACGTCGTGCAGGATCGCGAGGTGATGACGCTGGACGCCGCGATCGCGCGCGTCTCGGCGCTGGTGGGCAGCGCGATCGACTGGCGCGCGATCGAGGCGTTCCTGCCCGAGATGGCGAGCGTCGCGCTGCGGCGGTCGGCGCTGGCGTCGTCCTTCCTCGCCGCGCTGGAGCTGGCGCGGCAGGGGCGCGTGGAGATCCGGCAGGAGGCGCCGTTCGCGCCGCTGTACCTGCGGGCATCGTCAGCGTGAGCGCGACAACGGTGCGCCCCGATACCGTCCGCGCGGTGGAGGCGGTGCTGTTCGCCGCCACCGATGCGATGAGCGTGGATGCGATCCGCAGCTATGTCGAGGGCGACGTGCGCGCCGCGTTGGCGACGCTGGCCGTGGAGTATGCCGGGCGCGGCGTTGAGCTGGTCGAGCGCGGCGGGCGCTGGCACTTCCAAACCGCGCCCGATCTGGCGCACGTCCTGCGCCGCGACCGCGAGGAGGTGCGGCGGCTGAGCCGCGCAGGCATCGAGACGCTGGCGATCATCGCCTATCATGAGCCGGTGACGCGCGCCGAGATCGAGGCGATCCGTGGCGTACAGACCGCCAAGGGGACGCTCGACGTGCTGATGGAGGCAGGCTGGGTCCGCCCTGCGGGCCGGCGCGAGGTGCCTGGTCGCCCGCTGACGTTCGCCACTACGCCCGAATTCCTGACCCACTTCGGGCTGTCGAGCCGCCGCGACCTGCCGGGGATCGAGGATCTGCGCGCGGCGGGGCTGCTCGATCCGGTCGATCTGGCGTTCGAGCAATTGTCGCTCGAGGCGGAGGGCGTTGAGGGGAGCGAAGAGGACTCGGCGTGACGGTGACTGCGCCTGCCGCTTCTCAAGGAGCATCGTTACCCCGAACCTGATCGGCGGTCCCGCTTCTTCATCGACCGTCGTCACCAGCGGAACCCCGGCTCAAGGCGGGACCTTTACGAAAGTCTTCAATGCGCAGGAGCACGGCGTGTACGCAGAGAGGTTGCGGCCGGTTTGCAAAGATCCCGCCTTCGCCGGGGTGACGGGTGCTCACCGCGTCATGTCCCCGTCACGAAGCGCTGCCAACGCCGCCGCGTCGCCGGGGGCCGAGCGCGCGGTGACGGACGTTGCCGTTTGCCGGTGCGTGCCCTAGATACGACGTACACCAGGAGTTTTCGTGTCATGGGCAGCTTCAGCCTTCCGCATATCCTCATCCTCGCGGTGGTCGCGATCCTGCTGCTGGGCGGCGGCCGCTTTTCCAACCTGATGGGGGACGTCGCCAAGGGTGTGAAGAACTTCAAGAAGGGCATGGCGGAGGAGGACGACGACACGCCTGCCCGGCCGCGCCCCCGGATCGAGGCGCAGTCCTCTGCCGAGCCGGCCTACGACCGCGACCGTGACGCCGATCGCGTGCGCGAGGATCGTCGCTGACCCTTCCCGTCCGGCACGGCGCGCGCTGAATGTTCGATATCGCTCCGTCCGAGCTGCTGCTGGTCGCGTTCGTCGCGCTGGTGGTGATCGGCCCCAAGGACCTGCCCAAGGCGATGCGCGTCGTCGGCTATTGGGTGGGACGCGCGCGCGCGGTCGGGCGGCAGTTCCGCGCCGGCTTCGACGAGATGGTGCGCGAGGCCGAGCTGGAGGAAATGGAAAAGAAGTGGAAGGCGGAGAACGAGCGGATCATGCGCGAGCATCCGTTCGTGCCGTCCCCGCCGGCGGAACCGGTGGCATTGGCCGCGCCCGAGGCGCCGAATACCGCCGCCGACCGGCCCGACGATCAGGAATCCCCGCGCCCCGTGATGGTCGAGAAGCCCGTCGTCGCCCCGGCCGAGCATCCGACCGCGCCGGTCGCGACCGACAAGGCTCCGTCATGAGGGGCTCCGTCGTGAGGGTGGCGGCATGACCGATATGGCAGACGATCTGGACGACAGCCGCGCGCCGCTGCTCGACCATCTGCTGGAGCTGCGCCGCCGCCTGCTGTTCTGCATCGTCGCGGTCGGGCTGGCCTTTGCGGTCTGCTATTATTTCGCGGAGAACATCTTCGCCTTCCTGGTCCAGCCGCTGCTGCATGCGGGGCAGAAGACCGTCATCTACACCCAGCTGTTCGAGGCGTTCTTCGTCCAGATCAAGGTCGCGTTCTTCTCCGCGATGATGCTGGCGTTCCCGGTAATCGCGAACCAGCTGTGGCAGTTCGTGGCCCCCGGTCTGTACCGCAAGGAGAAGCGCGCGCTGCTGCCGTTCCTGCTGGCGACGCCGGTGCTGTTCCTGACGGGCGCGGCGATGGCCTATTACATCGCCATCCCGATGGCGCTGCATTTCCTGCTCGGCTATTCGGGGATGATCGGCGGGGTGCAGCAGCAGGCGCTCCCCGCGATCGGCAACTACCTCAGCTTCGTGATGCAGTTCCTGTTCGGCTTCGGCGCGGCGTTCCTGCTGCCGGTGCTGCTGATGCTGCTGGAGCGCGCCGGGATCGTCACGCGCAAGCAGCTGATCGGGGCGCGGCGCTATGCCATCGTCGGCGCGTTCGCGATCGCCGCGGTGCTGACCCCGCCGGACGTGGGGTCGCAGCTGCTGCTCGCGATCCCGCTGACGATTCTTTACGAACTGGCGATCATCGGGATCTGGTTCACCGAGCGCCGCCGCGCGAAGGAAACGTCGGTCACGCCGGAATAGCGGCCGGCGCATATCGTCGCACTGACGGACGATAGAGCGCGGCCGCCACGAAAAAAGGCGGCCCTCGCGGACCGCCTTCTTGTAACCCGCAGAGGGCCGGAATCCTTACTTCTTGACGTCTTCCGCGGTATTGGTGACCGCGCGACCGGCCGAGGACACGTCCTTGCCCGCGCCTGCCACGGTGTTGCACGCCGAAACCAGCACCGCGCTCGCCAGGATGGCCATCGTCACAACCTTACGCATCGTGTCTACTCCCAAGGAAAAGGACGAACGCACAATGCCGGTCGGAGGCAATCGTTCCATTGATGGAATGGATGGGAAGAGTTGGCCCGCTCGGTCGCGCACGACATTGCACGAAAAGGTATAGGCCCGAAAGCGTCACCGGGGGGGGAGGGTGACGCTTCCGGGCCTGTGTTGTTGGATAGCGAGAGCGGGGGGGCATAAGGTCGCTATCCGAAGTTGATAACGAGGCGGTGGGAAGGGGGTTCCGAACCCATGCGATTATTTTTGCCGCAGCCCGGATTTTATTCGACGCCGGTCACGGCGATCGCGATCTCATACGCCCCGGTCAGCGGATCGTGCTGGAGCGTGGAGCGCAGCTGCCGGCTCAGCCCCTCGATCACGCGGCCATAGCGGTGCTGGAGGCGGTCGCGCAGCGGATCGTCGTCGACCAGCGCGCGCGAGGACAGGCGCAGCACGGCGCGCGTTTCGTCACCACCGGGCTTGAGCGAGAGGCGCAACTGCACCTCCGGGGTGCCGATCATCGCCAGCTCGATCAGCTCGGTCACCAGGAAGGCAACGGCGACCGCCACGTCCTGCGTCACGTAGAAGGGATCGACGTCGAGCACGATCGCGACACGCGTCCCCTCCGGCGCGGTGGCGCGGATGCTGGAGGCCAGTTCGCCCAGCACGGCGCGCAGGCCGACGCCGCGGTTCTCCTCCATCTCCGCATAGTGATAGCGGTGGACGACCGCGAGCGCGTCGACGCGACGCTGGATCGAGGCATAGGCCTGCGTCGCCTCGGCGCTGCGCGCGCCGCGGGCGTGGAAGTTGATGAGGCTGGCGATGACCTGCAGGTTGTTCTTGACGCGGTGGTGGACCTCGCGCGTCAGCTTGGTCTGGCGCACCAGCCCTTCGGCAAGCCCCGCCTCGTGGATGGCGACGGTGCGGCTGAGCGCGCGGAAGGTGTCGCCGAGGTCGCGGATCTCCTGCGCGGGCAGCGCGCGCAGCATCGCGGGGTCCGGCTGGTCGCCGGGCGAATAGGCCGCGATGCTGCCGCGCAGCGCCCGCAACGGCGCGATCAGCAGGCGGTCGACCACGAACCAGCTGATCGCGGACGCCGCCGCCCACATCAGCAGCGGCAGGGCGAGCGCGATCACCAGCGGCGAGCCGATCGGTGCGCTGCGCACCTGCATCTCCAGCATGAGGCCGTTGATGCCCAAGTCGTTTCGCACGCTCTCGCGCCGCTCCAGGGCGCTCAGCCGCTCCAGCGGGTCGAGCATCAGCCGGTCATCCCCCAGCGTCAGCGCGGCGCCATAGTCGGGCGCGAACCCGCTGGGGCGGCTGATCTGTGCCAGGAACGGCGCGGGGAACCAGGCGGCGGCGGTGACGCGGTTGCTGCGATCCGCGATCCGCAGCATCAGTCCGCGATCGTCGACGATCTTCGCGCTGAGCGCGGCGGTGTCGGACTGACGCGCGAACGCGGCGGCACCGGGGAAGGGCTCGCCGCAGATCGGACGGCCCCGGCGGTCGAGGATGACGAAGCCGGTGCCCGCAGCGGATTGCTGCGCGAACACGCCCTGCGCGCGGGCGCAGCTGGGCGCGTCGCCCTTGTCGGCCTGCAGCGCATCGACCGCGACGCGTAGCGCGGTCATGTCGCCGACCAGTTCGATGGCGATGGCGCGGGTCGATTCAGCCGCGGCGACGCGCAGGTGCGAACGCAGTTCGGTGTCGGCGATCTGGGTGACGCGCAGCGTCGCGAAGATGGCGATCAACGCCAGCGGGAGCAGCGCAATGCTGAGGATGAGGAACAGCTTCGCGCCGGTCGGCCAGCGCGCGAACATACCTGGACGCGCCGCGGGGGAAGCGGTCGCGTCGGTGGCCGAGACGTCTGCCACCCTCGATCAGTCGAGCTTGCCGAGCAGCGACAGCAGGTCGTCGGGAACCGCTTCCTCCACGGTCTTCTGATAGACGGAGCGCAGCGCCGATCCCATGTCCCGGTTCTTCGACTGTGCGACGGCGGCCTTTTTGGGCTTGTCCGGCGCTTGCTTGTCCGACGTCAACGCTTTCCCCCCGAGTGCCCTGCCCAAGACAGCCCAGACCGGTGGCCGTTAGGGACCGGGTGGAACACGTTGGGAGATCTCCAGTGCTGCCTTGCACGCTATCGCGCGCTTGGCCGATGAAACCAAATACGGCTTCGTTGGTTCCCGGATGGTGCGACGAAAATCGCCGACCGGGGGGAGGCACCTTGCCACGGCCGCGCATTGGTCCACGTTCGTGAAGATTTGGCGGTCGCGCGCGAGTGTGCCGACGGCCGCAGGGAGGGCTTTCTACACATGTCGCTCGGACAACAACTCGCGCCGCACCTTCCGTTCCTGCGCCGCTACGGCCGTGCGCTGACGGGCAGCCAGGCGCAGGGCGACCGCTACGTCCGCGCCACGCTGGAGGCGATCGTCGCGGCGCCGGAGGAGTTTCCGCGCGACGTCGATCCGCGGCTGGGGCTGTATCGCACGTTCCAGGCGATCTGGAACTCGGCCAATTACGACGAGGTCGCGCAGGACGAGCCGGCCGAGGATCAGGAGGCGGTGGCGCGCGCGCGGCTGTCGCGGATGACCCCGCTGTCGCGCCAGGCGCTGTTGCTGACCGCGATGGAGGGCTTCACGCCCGAGGACGCGGCGTATCTGATCGAGGTCGATGCCGCCGAGGTCGACGCGCTGGTCGCGGAGGCGCTGGCTGAGATCGAGAAGCAGACCCGCGCCCGCGTCCTCATCATCGAGGACGAGCCGATCATCGCGATGGACATCGAATCGATCGTGCGCGACTTGGGGCATGAAGTCACCGGCGTCGCGGTGACCCGCGACGAGGCGGTCGCGCTGGCGATGGAGGATCGCCCCGGGCTGGTGCTCGCCGACATCCAGCTGGCCGACGACAGCTCCGGCATCGACGCGGTGAAGGACATCCTGGCCGAGTTCAACGTGCCGGTGATCTTCATCACCGCCTTCCCCGAGCGGCTGCTGACCGGCGAGCGTCCCGAGCCGACCTTCCTCATCACCAAGCCGTTCCAGCGCTCCACGGTGAAGGCCGCGATCAGCCAGGCGCTGTTCTTCGACGAAAGCACCGTGCCGGCCTGAGGCGCGGGCGACACGGGCAACCCCGTAGCGGGTTCGTGCGTTCGGTACGGACCCAAAACGGTCAAAAGGGGTTGTAGGATCATGGCAGACAGCAACGATCGCATCCATCTGGATACCAACGAGGCGCGCGCCGCCACCACGACCGGCCGGGTGCGCTGGATCCTTGGTGCGTCGCTGCTGCTGGTGATCGTGATCTTCGCTGCGATCCTGCTGTCCTGACGCAAATGGCGACGCTCGCACTGGCCAAGGCGCCCGACGATACCTATCTTGCGCATTCTAAAGCCGAACCCGTTGGGGCGGCGTCACCACCACGGAGCGGCATGACCCACAGTCACACGGACGCAGACGATGCGCCGCCAGAGCCGGTGGAGCACGTCTCGCTTTCCGATCCAGAGTTCAAGAAGCAGCTGGCGCTGGTCATCCCGCATCTGCGCGCGTTCGGTCGTTCGCTGTCGGGTAACCGCGATCTGGCCGACGATCTGGTGCAGGAAACGCTGCTGAAGGCATGGGCGGCGCGCAAGCGCTTCCAGGCGGGCACCAACATGCGCGCCTGGACCTTCATCATCCTGCGCAACCTGTTCCTCAGCCAGATGCGCCGCGCGCGCTTCAAGGGCGAGTGGGACGATCTGGTCGCGGATCGCGTGCTGGCGGCGCCGGCGAGCCAGGACAAGCACGTCGAGCTGGCGGACATGCAGCGCGCGCTGATGCACCTGCCGCAGCCGCAGCGCGAGGCGCTGATTCTGGTCGGCGCGGGCGGCTTCGCTTACGAGGAAGCGGCCGATATCTGTGGCGTCGCGGTGGGCACGATCAAGAGCCGTGTTGCACGCGGGCGTGTGGCGCTGGAGGCGTTGATGACCGACGGCGCGCTGTCGTCGCGGCGCGATCATGAGGTGGATGCGGAACGGTCGACGCTGGATTCGATCATGAACGAGGTCGACGAACTCAGTCGCGATCGGTGAATGAGCCGGGATTTCGCGAGGCGATCCACGCTGTCAGGGCGGATTGTCATTATCGCGACGGCGAGACCCTTGTGACTGTGCCTTAGCAGGAGCCACAAAATCCGTCACCCCGGACTTGTTCCGGGGTCCACTGCCGACCAAATTCAGCGGCTTGTGAGTGCGCGGAGCGGTGGGTGCCGGAACAAGTCCGGCATGACGGGGGTGACCTTCGAAAAGGCCTCGCGATCGCCGAGATTCAGGTCCTGTCGTAGCAAATAGGGCTGCAACTAAGCCCCCCTTTGCGGAATGACGCACGCGCGTGGAGAAGCCGGATGCCGATCCGCCTACACCTTCAGCGCCGGACGTGGGCGAGCAATGCCAGCATTTGCGCCATGTCGGACGGCATAGGCCGGTTACGATCGTAGGCGGCCTTGAGCGAGGTGCTGAGGACGTCGCCGCGTCGCGTCTCCCGCACGACATAGCTGCCGTGCGTCGTCGTAGCAGGGGAGAGCTGGGAACGTACCATGTTGTCTGAACGAGCGATCGGATATTAGGTTTCGTTTTCATGACCTTTCTTCCGATGGATGAGGCGCGGTCGCGCGCCGGGCAGAACGCGCCATTCCTCGCCGGGCTGATCGCGCGGGAGGTGGCGACCGCGGCGGCGCTCGCGTCCGGCGACCTCCCGGTGGCGCGGCGGCTGCGGCTGGAGCGTCGGCAGCTCGCGCTCGATGTCGCGTTGGGCGACTTGTCGGGAGCGCTCGACCTGACCGCGGTGACCCGGCGGTTGTCCAATTTCGCGGACCGCGCGCTGGACGCTGCCATCGCCGCGGCGATCCGCGAGCGCGTGCCCGGTGCCGAGCCGCGGGGCTTCGCCGCGATCGCGCTGGGCAAGCAGGGGAGCCACGAGCTCAACTATTCGTCGGATATCGACCCGGTCTTCCTCTACGACCCCGCGACGCTGCCGCACCGCCCGCGCGAGGAGGTGGCCGATGCGGCGGTGCGCGTCGGGCGGCGGGTGCTGGAGCTGCTCCACGCGCGCGACGGCGACGGCTATGTCGTGCGCGTCGACCTGCGGCTGCGCCCGTCGCCGGAGATCACCCCGATCGTGATCCCGGTCGATGCCGCGATCGCCTATTACGAATCGCAGGCGCTGCCGTGGGAGCGTGCCGCCTTCATCCGCGCGCGGGCGGCGGCGGGCGACATGGCGCTGGGGCAGCGCTTCCTGGATACGATCCGGCCGTTCATCTGGCGCCGCAGCCTGGACTTCGGCGCGGTGGGCGAGATCCTCGACATCACGCGCCGCATCCGCGACCATCATGCGCAAGGGCAGGCGTTCGGCCCGGGCTACGACCTGAAGCGCGGGCGCGGCGGCATTCGCGAGGTCGAGTTCTTCGCGCAGATCCATCAGCTGATCCACGGCGGGCGCGATGCCACGTTGCGCGCGCCCGCGACGCGCGATGCGCTGGCTGCGCTGGCGGCGGCGGGGCGGATCGACGCAGGCGAGGCGCAGGCGCTGGCGGATGCCTATACGCTGCTGCGCACGATCGAGCACCGCGTCCAGATGATCGACGACCGCCAGACGCACGCGCTGCCGGACGGCGCGGCGCTGGACCGCGTCGCGCGGCTGCACGGCGTGGCGGACGGCACTGCGCTGCTCGCGCTGCTCGCGCCGCATGTGGCGCGCGTCGCCGCGATCTTCGACCGGCTCGCGCCCGCGGCGACCCCCGTGCTGCCGCGCCACGGCGACCGGCTGGCCGAACGACTGGGCGCGGCGGGGTTCGCCGACACCGACGAGGCGGCGAAGCGCGTCGCGACCTGGCGCGAGGGGCGCTACCCGTCGCTGCGCAGCGCGGCGGCGCAGAGCGCGCTGGAGGCGGTGCTGCCCGCGCTGATCGAGGCGCTGGCGCAGGCGCCGGTGCCGCTCACCGCGCTCAATCGGCTCGACCGGCTGCTGGAGCGATTGCCGAGCGCTATCAACATCTTCCGGCTGCTGGAAGCGCGACCGGCGCTGGCCGCGCTGCTCGCCGCGGTGCTGAGCCATGCGCCGACGCTGGCGGAGGAACTGGCGCGGCGGCCCGACCTGCTCGACGGGCTGATCGACGCCAGCGCGCTCGCCCCCGTGGGGACGGTCGAGGACGTGGCGGCGGAGATGCGACGTACCGAGCGGGACGCGGATTATCAGGCGCTGCTGGAGCATGTTCGCCGCGTGGTCGGGGACAAGCGGTTTGCGCTGGGTGCGCAGATCGTCGCGGGCGCGGCGGATCCGCTGGTCGTGGCGGGGGGCTATGCGCGCGTCGCGGAAGCCGCGGTCGAGACGCTGGCGAGCGCCGCGACCGCGGAGTTCGTCCGCGCGCATGGGAGGGTGCCGGGCGGCGAGCTGGTCATCCTGGCGCTCGGCCGGATGGGGGGCGCGGCGCTGACGCACGCATCCGACCTCGACCTCATCTACCTCTTCACCGGCGATTTTTCGGCCGAATCGGACGGCGCGCGCCCGCTCGGCGCGACGCTGTACTTCACGCGGCTGGCGCAGCGCGTGACCGCGGCGCTGTCGGTGCCGACCGCCGCGGGGCCGCTTTACGCGATCGACACGCGGCTGCGGCCGAGCGGCGCGCAGGGGCCGCTGGTCGTGACGCTCGACAGCTTCGCCCGCTATCAGCGCGAGGAGGCGTGGACGTGGGAGCATATGGCGCTGACCCGCGCGCGTGCGATCCACGGCTCGGCGACCGCGCGGGCGCAGGTGGCGGCGATCGTCGCGGCGGTGCTGGAGGGCGGGCGCCCGCCGCGCGACGTCGTCGCCGATGCGCAGGCGATGCGCGCGGAGATGGCGCGGCACAAGCCGCCGCAGGGGCCGCTCGATGCCAAGATGCTGCCGGGCGGGCTGGTCGATCTGGAGTTCGCGGTCCACACCGTGCAGCTGACTCGCCGCATCGCGTTCGACCCCGATCTAGGGCGCGCGATCGATGCGCTGGCGGCGGCGGGGGTCTGTCCGCCCGGCGTGCGTGCCGCGCACGACCTGCTGACGCGGCTGCTGGTGACGGTGCGGCTGGTGGCGCCCGATGCGGGCGAGCCGGGGGCGGCGGCGACGCGGGCGCTGATCGCGCGCGCGCTGGGGCTCGACGACTGGTCGTTGGTGCTTGCCAGGTTGGACGCGGTGCGCAAGACGGTCGCCGATTTCTGGCAGGAGAGCGCGACATGGACACCCTCCCCGACGTGACCGCGACCGGCATCGACGGCCAGCCGCTGCGGCTGACGGAGCTGCCACGCCCGCTGGTGGTCTATTTCTATCCCAAGGACGACACCCCCGGCTGCACCCGCGAGGCGCAGGAATTCTCGGCGCAGGCCGAGGCGTTCGCCGCGGCGGGCGTCGGCGTGCTGGGCGTATCGCGCGACACCGTCGCGAAGCATCAGAAGTTCGCCGCCAAGCACGACCTGTCCGTACCGCTGGCCAGCGATCTGGACGGCAGCGTCACCGAGGCGTTCGGCGTGTGGGGCGAGAAGCAGCTGTACGGCAAGACGTACATGGGGATCGAGCGGGCGACGTTTCTCTTCAACCGCGACGGCCGACTGGTGCGCGAATGGCGCAAGGTGAAGGTGCCGGGCCATGCCGAGGCGGTGCTGGAGGCGGCGCGGGCGCTGTCCTGACAAGGCTGTCACGCGCGGATTCGCGCGCTTTGGCGCGCCCGTTCATCGGTGATTCAACGACTCAACGTGCGACTCCGGCGGCTGGCCGCGCGGGCGGGCAAATGCTCTTGCCCCGTTAACCTTTCTCCCGGCACACACTCCCTGTCCACGGGGCCGGTCCGAACGGATTAGGGGTGTCTCGCGGTCGTGTTCGCAGAAATGGGGGCCACCGGGCGTGATCCGGCGGCTGCAATCTTGATCTTTTGGGGTCCGATGAACCTTTCTTCCTCCACGCCGGCCCCGAGCCAGTCCGGTCGCCGCCGCAGCCGCACGCTGATCGTCCACAATGGCCGCCGCATCCGCCTGAACGGCGTGGCGCATGGCGCGCTGGCGGCGGGCGGCGCGGTGCTGCTGGGCTTTGCGGGCTATGGCGCGGCGCAGGCTGCCGGCCGGGTCGAGCCCACCGAAACCGCGCAGCGGCTGGCGCAGATGGAGAGCAAGGTCGCACGGATGCAGGCGAAGGTCGCCACGATCCGCGACACCGCGAAATTGCATGCCGCGCGGATCGAGCAGCGTCAGTCGCTTCTTGCCGCGGCGCTGACCGGGCAGGGCGAGGCGAAGGAGCTGGCGCTCGCGACGCTGTCGATCGATCCGCAGGCGACCCGCGTCGCCGCCGACACGATCCGCCCGTTCCTGACCGTCGAGCAGAAGCAGGCGCAGCTGGCCCAGGTCGCCGAGAGGCAGCTGGTCGAGCGTTATGCCCGCACCACGAAGCAGATCCGCCAGCTGGGTATCTCCCCCACCCGCATCGCGAAGGGGGCGTCGAGTGCGATGGGTGGTCCGCTGATCGAGGCGACCAGCGTCGAGGCGCGCGCCGACATGGCGGCGGACCAGCAGTTCCGCTCGCTGTTCAACACCTGGAAGAAGCTCGACCGGCTGGAGCAGGGCGTGATCGCCATTCCTAGTGTGCAGCCGGTGCAGAAGCTGCAGTTCACCAGCAATTTCGGCATCCGTTCTGACCCGTTCCGCGGCACCGCGGCGATGCACGCGGGCGTCGACATTCCGGGGCCGAGCGGCACGCCGATCTATGCCACCGCGGACGGCATCGTCAGCCATGCCGGGCGGCAGGGCGGCTATGGCAACATGGTCGAGATCAACCATGGCAAGGGAATCGCCACCCGCTACGGCCATCTGTCGAAGATCATCGTCGCCGACAATACGCGCGTGAAGCGCGGGCAGCTGATCGCGCTGATGGGGTCGACCGGGCGCTCGACCGGGCCGCACCTGCACTACGAGGTGCGCATCGACGGCCACGCGGTGAACCCGGTGCCGTTCCTCACCACCGCCGATTACCTGATGGCCGCGCAGGACCGTGCGGTCGGGCAGATCCCGGTCTCCACGACGGGGCCGGCGCCGCAGGACTGAAAAGCTCGGGCTCACGCGGAGGCGCGGAGACGTGGAGGGGTTTCTCTCCGGGTAGCCGTTACGCGCCTGATCTGATGCTCGCGACGACGCGAAGGTGCGAAGAAGGGGCACTGGATCGGCCGTAGCGTGCCGGTGCGACCGGAAGACATCGAGGGTTTGGCTGGCGCGATAAGATGGCGTGAAGCGGCACCTCTCTGCGCCTCCGCGCCTCCGCGTGAACCAATCATCTTCGCGTGAACCCCGTCTTTCCCTGACGCGTCCCACGCCCTATCTTACCGGCATGGCTACGCTCGCACCCGATATCATCCTGACCCCCTCCGCCGCGGCGCGTGTCGCGGCGATCGCGGCGCGGCAGGGCAAGCCGGCGATCCTTCGGCTGTCGGTCGAGGGGGGCGGGTGCTCCGGGTTCCAGTACAAGTTCGGGTTCGCCGATGCGCCGGAGGCGGGCGATATCGTCGCCGAGACGGACGGCGTCCGGCTGGTGGTGGATGACGTCAGCCTCGACCTCGTACGCGGGGCGAGCGTCGATTACGTCGAATCGCTGGGTGGCGCGTCGTTCAAGGTCGAGAACCCCAATGCCGCCAGCGGCTGCGGGTGCGGGACCAGCTTCTCGGTCTGAGGGCCATTCCCGCCGCCTGTCATTGCGACTAGATGCGGGCGGATGAAGATCGTCACGTACAACGTCAACGGCATCAAGGCGCGGCTGCCGCGGCTGGTGGAATATCTCACCGAACAGCAACCCGACGTGGTGTGCCTGCAGGAGCTGAAGTCGAGCGACGAAACCTTCCCCGAGGCGGATATCCGCGCGGCCGGCTACGGCGCGGTGTGGCACGGGCAGAAGGGGTTCAATGGCGTCGCCGTGCTCACCAAAGGCGCCGATCCGGTCGAGCGGCAGCGCGGGCTGACGGGCGAGCCGGAGGACGAGCACAGCCGCTATCTGGAGTGCGAGGTCTTCGGGCTGACGGTTGCGTCGATCTATCTGCCCAACGGCAATCCGCAGCCGGGGCCGAAGTTCGACTACAAGCTGCGCTGGATCGACCGGCTGCGCGCGCGCGCGCTGGAGTTGCTGGCGGCGGAGGTGCCGGCGATCCTGGCGGGCGATTACAATGTCATCCCCAACGACGACGACGTCTTTTCGGTCAAGGCGATGGCGTCCGACGCGCTGATGCAGCCGGAAAGCCGCGCGGGCTACCGCGCGCTGGTGGCACAGGGCTGGACCGACGCGGTGCGCACGCGGCATCCGCGCGGCGGCGTGTGGACCGTCTGGGACTATCAGGCGGGCGCGTGGCAGCGCGATGCGGGGTTCCGCATCGATCACCTGCTGCTGAGCCCCGCGGTGGCGGACCGGCTGGCGGAGGCGGGCGTGGACAAGGACTATCGCGGGCGCGAGAAGGCCAGCGATCATGCCCCGACCTGGGTGACGCTGCGATGAAATGGGCGCTTCTCCTGCTGGCGGCGGCCGGCGCGACGGTGCCGATGGCCGCGTCGGCGCAGGGCGACGATCCGATCCGCTTCTGTCCGCAACGCCCGTCGCTGGGGGCGAGCGGATGCACGACGCTGCCGGGGCAGGTGCAGATCGAGATGTCGAGCCTCGACTGGGAGCGCGACGACGATGGCGAGACGCGCACCGACACGCTGCTGGCGGGCGATATCGTGGCCCGCTTCGGCGTGGGGCCGGCGACCGAGATCCAGTTGGGCTGGACCGCGCTGGGGAATGTGCGGATGCGTGACAAGGCGACCGGCATGGTGACGCGGCAGCGCGGCGTCGGCGACGTGACGCTGGGCGTGCGCCACGCGCTCAGCGGTGCGGACGGCAAGGGGCTGTCGACCGCGCTCCAGCCCTATGTCACGCTGCCGGTGGGCGGTGCCGCGATCGGGGCCGGTGACTGGTCGGCGGGCGTGGTGGTGCCGGTCGCCTATGCGATCGACGACAAATGGTCGGTCGATTTCACCGGCCAATTGGCGGCGCAGGCGGATCAGGACCGCCACGGCCGCCATGTCGACGCGAGCGG
>CAJYKB010000113.1 GCA_913774925.1 uncultured Sphingomonas sp.
TCTTTCACGCCGGCAGGCAGTTCGACCCGGCGCAGGTCACCCACCGTGGCGCCGCGCAAGGCCCGGGCGAGGGGGGCGTTCCAGCCGATCCGCCCTTGCCCCGCCTCCGCCTCGTCGTCGCCCACCAGGGTCAGCGTCCGCTCGTTATCATCCTCGTCGGCGATGGTGACGCTGGCGCCGAACCAGGCGCGGCTGCGATCCTCCTGCCGGGCGGGATCGACGATGCGCGCGGCCTTCATCCGCTTCGACAGCCAGCCGAGGCGGCGGTCGATCTCGCGCAGGCGCTTGCGGCCGTAGATATAGTCGCCGTTCTCCGACCGATCGCCGTTGCCCGCCGCCCAGGAGATCGTCTCGACCAGCGCGGGGCGGTCGTGCGCGAACAGCTGCTCGTATTCGGCGCGCAACGCGGCGTAACCCGCGGGGGTGATGTGGTTGGGGCGGTCGGTCATGTCGCCGGGTTTAGCGGAAGAGGATGTTCGCGCGAAGACGCGAAGCCGCGAAGAGGTTCCGCGCGCGGATGCGCGCCTCGTCCTTGATCGCTTAAGCGATTCCTTCGAAGAGGAGCACCACTGTCGCGGCAGGAACGCCATCTTCGCGTCTTCGCGTCTTTGCGCGAACGACAATCCTGCGCTCACCCCCCGCGCGACCGCCCGAGATACCAGCTGAGATTGTTCGGCCCCCGGCTCTTCGCGCGCGGCGGGTTCATCAGGTCGTAGACGACCGCATTCTCCAGCACGCGCTGAACGTAATTGCGCGTCTCGCCGAACGGGATCGCCTCCACCCAGTCGACGGCATCGACCGCGCCCGTGCGCGGGTCGCCGTTGGCGCGCAGCCATTTGTTCACATTGCCCGGCCCGGCGTTGTACGCCGCGATCGCCAGCGGATAGCTGCCGTAGAGCGCGAAGATGCGTTGGAAATAGCTGGAGCCCAGCTGGATGTTATAGCCCGTGTCGCTGGTCAGCCGCGCGAGATCATAGGGCAGGCTCAGCTTGCCCGCCTGCTCCCGCGCGGTTCCCGGCATCAGCTGCATCAGCCCGCTCGCGCCCACGGGGCTGCGGGCGGCGCGGTCGAACTGGCTTTCCTGTCGCGCGACCGCGTGGATCATCGTCCACTGGTCCTCGTACGCCGCGGGCACCGCGACCGTGGGGAAGCCGTTGCGGCTGTATTCGGTCAACCCGTTCTGCATCGCGCTGCGCCCGACCAGCACGCCCAGGTCGGGGCGGGCGAGCGAGCGCGACAGTTCGTCGGCGAGGTAGTGATCGGTATCGCTGGTCGCGTCGGTCGCGATCTGTCGGATGAACGCGGTCTGATCCTGATACAGCCCGCTGCCGCCCAGGAACTGCGCCGCGCGCACCGTCTCGCGCGCGTAGAAGGCCTGACGCGCAGCCGGCGCGATCACGGGCGCTGGCGGTGCCGGCGGCGCGGTGAGCGGGCGGCCGAGATGTTCCAGCGCCAGCTGACCGTAATATTGGTCGCGGTAGCCGGCGGTCCGCTCGAACAGGGCGGTCGCATCCGGCTGGCGCGCGGCCTCGGCCGCGCGCGCCGCCCAGTAGAAGCCCTTGGCGCGGGTCTGCGGCGCCTGGCTGCCGCGGCCGTAACGCTCGAACATGGCGCGCGCATCCGCCGGGCGACCGATCTTCATCGCCGCCTGACCCGCCAGCCAAGCGAGGCTGGTGTAATCGTCGCGCTCGCCATAGCTCTTCTGCGACACGTCGGTGCCGACGGAATAAGCGTCGTCCACCTGCCGCGCGATGTCATAGGCGGTCTGCCACTGGTTGTCGGCAGCGGCGCCGCGCGCGTTGGTCAGCAGCACCTCGTAGAATTTCTCGACATTGCCGGGGAGCGTCATGCCCGTCCGGCTGCGCGCCAGCCACGAGCGCGCGCTGTTCGACGCGCCGCTGTTCCGCAGCCACGTCGCCTTGTCCGCGATATAGCCGGCGTCGCGCGCGCCGATCGCGTCGTTGGCGGCGGCCAGCGTGGAGGCGGTGGGGGCGTTGGTACGGAACGCGACGCGCGCCTCGAACAGCGCGCGCGCCGCGGGGCTAGTCAGCGGCAGCATCCGCACCGCGCTGCCGGTCGCGCCCTGCCACAGCAGCGCATCCATGCGGCGGTCGTGATCCGCGGGGGATAGCGCGGCGGCGAACTGGTTCAGCACGGTCGCCTCGTCCTGCGCCGACAGATTGCCCAGCCGCCACGCGGTCCGCGCCGCGGCGGTCGCCTCCCCGGTGGCACCCGTGGCGGCATAGGCGCGCGCGCACCCGACCCAGCCTGCCGCGGTCAGCGCTGCCCAGCGGCGGCAGAACGCCGTGGCGCTCGACGGCGGGACGTAGGGATCGCTCGACAGCTTGCGCTCGACGATGCGGCGGATCCCCGCCTGCCCGGGCCAGCCGGGATGCTTCGCCAGGAACGTCGCATAGGTGTCGAACGGCAGCGCGTCGGTCTGCTGGATCGCCTTCCATGTGGCGATCGGCTGCGCCAGCCCGGGCAGCGGCGCGGCGGCCGGCGTGGGGGCGGGGTACGGAACGGGCGCGGGGCCGGACTGGCCCAGCAGCGTGGCGGCGCCCGCCATGGCAACGAAAAGGATCAACGCACCTGCCTTCACTGTTCGACGGACACCATCGGTGGACAGACTAAAGATGTTAGCCGTATCTGCGCTGAACGACCTCCCCCTCTTTTCGGCTCCAGGAGCGGCAACTTATCATGTTTTCCGGTTCGATCCCCGCGCTTGTGACCCCGTTCGATGCCGAAGGCGCGTTCGTCGAGACGGCGTACCGCGACCTGATCGAGTGGCAGATCGCGGAAGGTTCGTCCGCGCTGGTGCCCTGCGGCACCACGGGCGAGGCGGCGACGCTGACCAAGGAAGAGCAGTTCGCGATCGTGCGCGTCTGCGTCGATCAGGCGCGGGGCCGCGTGCCGGTCATCGCGGGTGCGGGGTCGAACGATACCCGCGTCGCCGCCGCCAACCTGATCGCGGCGAAGGAAGCCGGCGCGTACGCCGCGCTGATGGTCCCGCCCTATTACAACCGTCCCTCGCAGGAGGGGATCTACCAGCATTTCGCCGCGCTGGCGCCCACGTCGCCGCTGCCGATCGTCCTCTACAACGTGCCGGGCCGCACCGTGACCGACATCCAGCCTTCGACGCTGGTGCGGATCGTGCAGGCCTTTCCGCAGGTGTTCGTTGCGGTGAAGGACGCCTCGGGCGTGCTCCAGCGCGTGTCGGAGCATCGCGCCGGGCTGGGCGAGGGCTTCTGCCAGCTGTCGGGCAACGACGACATGGCACTCGGCTACAACGCTACCGGCGGGGTGGGGTGCATCTCCGTCACCGCGAATGTCGCGCCGCGGCTGTGCGCCGATTTCCAGACCGCCTGTGCGGCGGGCGATTACACCACCGCCCGCGACCTCAACGACCGCCTCTTCGCGCTCCACGTGTCGCTGTTCACCGATGCCTCGCCCGGTCCGGTCAAGTACGCCATGACGAAGGTCCGCCCCGGCTTCCCCGACGGCCTGCGCCTGCCGATGACGGGGCCTTCCGAAGCGAGCCGAGCCGCGGTCGACGCAGGGCTGGCGGCGGCGGGGCTTTGAGGCATGTGTTCCGGCGAACGCCAGAACCCAGGGTCCAGCAGGACGGCGACTGTTGCATTGCGTGGCTCTGGGCTCCTGCGTTCGCAGGAGCACGGATGCGCTATCTCCCTTTGCTCCCACGGCCGCCAGCCCCTACATCGCCCCCATGCCGCGTCCCAAACCTGCCACGTTCGACAAGAAGAAGGTCGTCGCCGAGAACCGCCGCGCGCGGTTCGATTATGCGATCGACACCACCTACGAGGCCGGGATCGTCCTGACCGGGACCGAGGTGAAGTCCTTGCGCTTCGGCGAAGGGTCGATCGCGGAAAGCTATGCCGAGGTGTCGGGCGACGAGGTGTGGCTGGTCAATTCCAACATCCCGGAATTCAGCCACGGCAACCGCTTCAACCACGAGCCCAAGCGGCCCCGTAAACTGCTGCTTCACGAGCGCGAGATAAACAAGCTGCACGGTGCGGTGGCGCGGGAGGGCATGACGCTGGTCCCGCTGACCGTCTATTTCAACGGGCAGGGGCGCGCGAAGGTGGAGCTGGCACTGGCGAAGGGGCGCAAGGCGCACGACAAGCGCGAGCATATCAAGGAGCGCGACTGGAAGCGCGAGGCGGGCCGCGTCCTGCGGGATCACGGGTGAGGTGGCCACGCGTCCGATGACCGGATGGGAGCGGCTGGCGGCGTGGAGCAGGCGTAACCTGCCCACCCGCGAATCGATGGAGAACAGCCGCCTGTTGCGCCCCGTTGCGCACCGCGTGCTGGCGCCCGAGCTGTGGCGCTTCACCCGTCGGTCGGTGCCGCGCGGCGTGGCGCTGGGTATGGTGGCGGGGATCCTGTTCCCGGTGGCGCAGATCGCGATCGCGGCGCTGATCGCGTTGCCGTTCCGCGCCAACGTGCCCGTCGCGGCGCTGGTGACGTTCATCACCAACCCGTTCACGACGCCCTTCATCCTCTTCGCCGCCTATCAGACCGGCGCCTGGCTGCTCCGCTCCAACGCGCCCGCGGTGGCGCAGCCGGTGGCGGAGGCGGCGACGGGCTGGCTGCAATGGCTGTGGGACGCCGGTCCGCCGCTCGTCGTCGGGCTGCTGGTCATCACCGCGGTATCGGCGGCGCTGGGTTACGGCGCGGCGACGCTCGGCTGGCGGATATGGATCGCGCGCAAATGGCGTCACCGGCACGATCGCGAGTAGATGGTCCTATTCTTTCGTCACCCCGGGTGACGGTCGGACAGGCGGACGTCGATCCATCCTAGCGCGTACCGAATCGGCACTCTAAGAGACGGCATCCGGAGGGGGCGGAAAATCCAGAGGATGCCGATCTCGATGCCAACGTACCCGCGTAACCTGTTGATTGCCTTGTCCCTCACCGGGGTCGCGATCCCCGCCGCGCTCATCGCCCAGCAGACGACCGACAAACCCGCCTACGGCACCTTCGGCTTCGACGCCGCGGGGATGGATCGCAGCGTGAAGCCGGGCGACGATTTCTACGCTTATGCCAACGGCACCTGGGCAAAGAATACCGCGATCCCCGCCGACGAATCCTCCTACGGTGCGTTCAACACGCTCCAGGACCGCGCGCGCGAGCAGACCCGCGGGCTGCTGGAGGCCGCGCCCGACACCAAGATCGGCCGCGCCTATGCCACCTATCTGGATACCGCCGCGATCGAGCGTGCCGGGCTGGCGCCGATCGCGCCGTGGCTGGCGAAGGTGAAGGCGCTGGGCGAGGGGGGCGACAAGTCCGGCTATGCCGCGCTGCTGGCGGAGGCGGATCGCAACGGCATCGACGTGCCCTTCGCGGTCGGCGTGGGTCAGGACGACAAGGCGCCCGATACCTATGTCGTCAGCCTGCGGCAGGCGGGTCTGGGGATGCCCGACCGCGACTACTACCTCTCCGCAGATCCCAAGCTGGTGCAGGCCAAGGTGGCCTATCAGGCGCACCTCGCCAGGGTGCTGACGCTCGCGGGGGAGGCCGATGCCGAGGCGCGCGCCGCCGCGATCCTGGCGTTCGAGACGGAGATCGCCAGGGTCCACTGGACCCGCATCGACAGCCGCGACGCCGACAAGCGCTACAACAAGATGACGCTGGCGCAGCTGACCGCCGCGGCGCCCGGCTTCAACTTCGCCACCTATCTGCGCGCCAACCGCACCCCCGCCGAGACGCTGATCGTGGCGCAGCCCAGCGCCGTGACGGGGATCGCCGCGCTGATCGCGCGGGCGCCGGTCGCGGTGCTGCGCGACCAGTTGCTGGTGCGCAGCCTCGACGGCTTCGCCGCGGTGCTGCCCGCGGCGTTCGACAAGGAACGGTTCGCCTTCTTCGACACGGTGCTGAACGGCACGCCCGAGCAGCCGGCGCGGTGGAAGCGCGGCGTCGCCTTCACCTCCGCGGCGCTGTCGGACGAGGTGGCGAAGGTCTATGTCGCGCGCTACTTCCCGCCCGCGACGAAGGCGGCGGCGGATGCGATGGTGAAGAACATCATCGCCGCGATGAACCGCCGCATCGACACGCTGACGTGGATGGACACGCCGACGAAGGCGAGGGCGCATGCGAAGCTCGCCGCCTTCGTGCCCCGCATCGGCTATCCGGAGAAGTGGCACGATTACGGCAATCTGGAGATCCGCTCCGGCGACGCCTTCGGCAACATGCTGCGCGCCAACCAGTGGCGGCACGACGACATGGCATCGCGGCTGGGACAGCCTATCCGCCGTTGGGAATGGGGCATGACCCCGATGACGGTAAACGCGCAGGCCAATTTCGGGCTGGTCGCGATCACCTTCCCCGCCGCGATCCTGCAACCGCCGTTTTTCGACCCGAAGGCGGATGCAGCGGTCAATTACGGTGGGATCGGTGCCGTGATCGGGCACGAAATGAGCCACCATTTCGACGATCAGGGCGCGAAATACGATGCCAAAGGCCGGCTCGTGCAATGGTGGAGCGACGCGGATGTCGCGCGGTTCAAGGCGCTGAGCCAGAAACTGGTGGCGCAATATGACGCCTATGAGCCGCTGCCGGGGATGCATGTGAAGGGCGCGTTGACGCTGGGGGAGAACTCGGCCGACCTGGCGGGGCTGGCGGCGGCGCACGATGCCTATCTCGCGTCGCTGAAGGGCGCGAAACCGCGCGTGATCGACGGCTTTTCGGCGGATCAGCGCTTCTATCTCGGCTGGGCGCAGGTGTGGCGGCGCAATTACCGCGAGGCGAACCAGCGCCAGCGGCTGCTGACCGACCCGCATGCGCCGTCCGAGCAGCGGACGTGGATCGTCCGCAACATGGATGCCTGGTACGACGCCTATCGTCCCGCGCCGGCCGATCGCCTGTATCTGGCGCCCGCGGCACGGGTGAAGATCTGGTAGATGGCGTACCGCGCGATCGAGGGGGGCGATGCGCTCAGGACCGGGCGGCGGATCGCCTGGGCGGCGGCGGTGCTGGCGGCGGCGGCGGCGGCGGGGCTGATCCTGTGGCTGGTCGGCGACATGGCGGTGGCGGCGGGGTTCGCCGCCGCCGCGATCCTGCTGGTGGCGGTGGCGATCGCGGTCATGGCGTTGCGCCCGGCCCCTGCGGTCGAGGCCGCGGTCGAGCATGACTGGGCGTTGATCCGTGACCTGGCGGAGGCGAGCACGGACGGCGTCGCGGTGACCGATCGCGGCGGGCGGCTGGTCTGCGCCAACGACCGTTACGAGCAGCTGTTCGGCGGCTTCCCCACGCCGCCCTCGGTCCCGCTTGCGGGGGACGGGGCGAGCGATCTGGCGGTCGCGGGGCGCGCGGCGTGGCGCGACGGGCGCGCGACGATCGCGCTGCGCGGTGCGGCGGGCGCGATCGAAGCGACGATCACGCGCGCCGGCCAGCAGCAGGACATGCTGGTGTGGCGCTTCGCCAGCGTCGGTGTGCCCGGCGGGCAGCCGGCGGCGCTGGCGGCCTCGCTGGAGGGACCGCTCGGCGGGCAGCTTGGAGCGTCGGGCATCATGGCCGCGCTGGTGACCGCGGAGGGCTATGTGCTCGCGGCCAATGCGGTCGCGAAGACGCGCGCGACCGGCAGCGCTGACGGCGTGTTGCAGGGCGAGGATCTCGCCCGTTTCCTGACCGAGGGGCAGGGCAATACCGTCCGCTTCGTGGCGGAGGGGGAGGGGGCCAACCCGCTGCGGCTGCTCCAGATACCGCTCGGCAACGATGCCGATGCGCCGATCCTGGTCGTGATGGTCGATGTCGACAGTTCGATGATGGGGCAGGCCGGCGACATCGAGGGGCTGTTGATGCTGATGCCGTTCGGCGTCGCGCTGGTCGATCGTGAGGGGCGGTTCGTCCAGATGAACCAGGCGTTCGCGCGCGCCGCGGGCGTCGAGCCGGGGCAGCTGCCGATCTATCCCGGCGACCTGGTGGTGCGCGAGGACAAGGGCGTGGTGGCGGATGCCGTGCGTCGCTTCGCCGGCGGCGCGGCGCGCTCGACCGATCTGGCGGTCCGGCTGAAGGACCATCCCGACGAGCCGGTCGCGCTGTCGATCGCGGCGGCGCGCGGGCTGGGCGATGCGGCGGTGCTGCTCAGCCTGAAGGACAATAACGAGGAAAACCGCCTGAAGCGCGAGGTGGCGCAGGCGACGAAGATGCAGGCGGTCGGCCAGCTGGCGGGCGGCGTCGCGCACGATTTCAACAACATCCTGACCGCGATCATCGGGCATTGCGACCTGATGCTGATGCGCCATTCGCCCGGCGACAGCGACTATGACGACATCCAGCAGATCCGCGCCAACTCCAACCGCGCCGCCAGCCTGACGCGACAGCTGCTCGCGTTCAGCCGTCAGCAGACGCTGCGCCCGCAGCTGTTGCAGCTGCCCGACGTCGTCTCCGAAGTGTCCAACCTGCTCAAGCGGCTGATGGGCGAGACGGTGACGATGGAGGTGAAGCACGGTCGCGACCTGGGCGCGGTGCGTGCCGATCCGGGGCAGCTGGAGCAGGTCGTCGTCAACCTGGCGGTCAATGCGCGCGACGCGATGCTCAGCAAGGGGTCCGGAGGCAAGCTGACGATCCAGACCCGCTCGGTCCCGATCGCGGAGATCCGGCGGCGCGGCAGCGACATCATGCCGGTCGGCGACTATACCGCGCTGGAGATTTCCGACACCGGCACCGGCATCCCGCCCGACTTGCTCAGCAAGATCTTCGAGCCGTTCTTCACGACGAAGGAGGTCGGCAAGGGCACCGGGCTGGGGCTGTCGACCGTCTATGGCATCGTCAAGCAGTCGGGCGGCTATATCTTCGCCGATTCGAAGCCGGGGCAGGGCGCGACCTTCACCATCTATCTGCCGGTCCACACCGCGAGCGCGGGCGACACGCCGGTCGCCGCGAAGCCGGCGGCGCGCGCGAAGGCCGGCGGCGACCTGTGGGGCACCGGTACGATCCTGCTGGTGGAGGATGAGGACATGGTCCGCGCGGTCGCGGAGCGCGCGCTGGCGCGGCAGGGCTATACCGTGCTGGCGGCGGAAAACGGCGAGGCGGCGATCGAGCTGCTCGCCGGGGTCGATCGCCCGACGATCATCATCACCGACGTGATGATGCCGGTGATGGACGGCCCCACGCTCGCCCGCCAGGTGCGGCGCATGTACCCCAATATCCCGATCCTGTTCATGTCGGGCTATGCCGAGGAGCAGCTGCGCCGCTCGATCGACCTCGACAACGTCGCCTTCCTGCCCAAGCCGTTCTCGGTCCAGCAGCTGGCGGAGGCGACGCGCGACATCCTTTCGTCCCAGGGTGGCGTGGCAGGGGCGGCCTGAGGCGGTTGCACCGCCGCGCAACCGCGCTATGCAGGCGGCATGACGATGCGCGTATTGCTGGTCGAAGACGAACCCCTCATCGCGATGATGCTGGAGGATTTCCTGGAAGCGCTGGACAAGGCGCACGCCGGCACCGCCGAGACGGTGGGGGCGGCGCTGTCGATCGTCGAGAAGGGCGAGTTCGACGCCGCGATCCTCGACGTGAACCTGCGCGGCGGGGAGAAGAGCTTCGCCATCGCCGACGCGCTGGCGGCGAAGGACATCCCCTTCGTCTTCGCGACCGGCGGCGGCGGCGAGGAGATCGCGCCGGAGCACCGCGACCGCCCGCGCCTCGCCAAGCCGTTCACGATGGACGGCGTGGAAAAGGCGCTCGCCGCACTGGGGTGAGATGCAGATGCGCGGGGGCTCGCCGAAGTGAGTACCCGCGAACGCACCGACGCTTCCGTTCCCCGGCGAAGGCCGGGGCCCGGTCGGGGAACGTTTCAGTATCTTGCGAGCCGGACGGAACCGGGCCCCGGCCTTCGCCGGGGCACGGAAGTGGCGCCTACTGCCCCGCCGCGGCGGTCCCGCCCGACAGCCCCTTCACGAACTGCGCACCGTGCTTCACCTGCGCGGTCGATGCGGTCAGCGCGGGCCCGATCGGTTCGGCGCGCCCGCCCAAGCACGGCGCCAGGAAGTTCTCCGCCACCGCGTTGAACGCGATGTTGTTGACCGGCCGGGCGAAGCCGTGGCCCTCGTCGGGGAAGACCACATAGGTGACCGGGATGTTCTTCGCCGCCATCGCCGCGACGATCTGGTCGCTTTCGGCGACGTTGACGCGCGGGTCGTTCGCGCCCTGTCCGATCAGCAGCGGCTTCTTGATGCGATCGGCGAAGGTCAGCGGGCTGCGCTCCTTCAGCAGCGTGCGCCCCGCCTCCGTCGTGGGGTCGCCCATCCGCTTGTAGAACTGCTGCTTGCCCGCCTCCCAATAGGGCGGGATCGTCTTAAGCAGCGTGAACAGGTTCGACGGGCCGACGATGTCGACCCCGCATGCGAATTCGTCGGGGGTGAACGTCAGCCCGGCGAGCGTGGCGTAGCCGCCGTAGGAGCCGCCCATGATCGCCACCTTGTCCTTCGTGGCGACGCCCTGCTTCACCGCCCAGTCGACCGCGTCGATCAGGTCGTCGTGCATCTTGCGGCCCCATTGCAGGTTGCCGGCGGAGACGAATTTCTTCCCGAAGCCGGTCGATCCGCGATAATTGACCGACAGCACGGCATAGCCGCGGTTGGCCAGCCACTGGTGATAGCCGTTGTAGCCATAGCCGTCGCGCGCCCATGGCCCGCCATGGACGAACAGCACCATCGGCACCGGCCCGGTCGCGCCCTTCGGCTTCGTCAGGTACGACACCAGCGTCAGCCCGTCGCGCGCCTTGATCTCGACCGGCTGCATCGGCACCAGCGGCGCGCCGACCAGTTCGGGCCGCGACACGTACAGCTGCGTCAGCGACTTCGCCTTGCGGTCGTAGACATAGGTGGCGACCGGCGCGTCGACCGGGTCGAACGTCACCAGCCATTTGTCGTCGGCGTCGGTGCGGCTGCCGATCGTGAACTCGCCCTTGTTCTGCGCCTTCAGGAACGCCAGGTCCGCGGTCACCGCATCGCCCACCGGGACATAGTCGTTGGTGAGGTAGTCGACCGAATAGGCCTCCAGCCGCCCGGTGCGCGGGTTGAACAGCCCGCCGTCGACGTCCGCCTTCGCGCTTTGCCCGACGACGGTGGTCTTGCCGCTCGCCACGTCCTGCGCGATCAGTGCGGCGGTGTCGCGCCCGCGCGAGTCGGTCCAGTACAGCGTCTTGCCGTCGGTGGTGAATCCCAGCGGCGCGGTGGTGAGCGAATCCTCCAGCCCGACCTGCGCGACCGGGGTGGTCGCCACCGTCGTGCCGTCGACGCGGAAATAGTCGCTGCCGCCGTCGTCGCGCGCCTTGCTGGCCAGCCGCAGCTTAAGCTGGTCGTCGGCGACGAACCCGGCATAGCCGTCGTTCTGCAACACCTTGGTCAGTTGCCCGGTGTTGAGGTTCAGGTCGTAGACGTCGTGCCAGCGCGGATCGCGGTTGTTCACGCCGATCAGGATATGGTCCTTGATCGTCTCGCTCGTGCCGATGACCATGACGCGCGTCTTCTCGAACGGGGTCAGCGTCTTCTGCGCGCCGCTCGCGACGTCGACGCCGTACAGCAGGAAGTTTTCGTCGCCGCCCTTGTCGTTGACGAAGAGGATCGAGCGCGAGTCCGGCGCCCAGAAGCTCTGCCGGATCGGGCGCGTCGTCTCCGCGGTCAGCGGGCGCGCCTGGTCGGGCTTGTCCGCCGGCGCGACCCAGATGTTGAGCACGCCGTCGCGCGGCGCGATGAAGGTGATCCATCTGCCGTCGGGCGACAGCTTGCCGCCGGTGCGCGTCGGATTGCCGAACAGCTTCGTGCGCTCGATCAGCGGCGCCGCGCCGGGCGCATCCGCCATCGCCGCCGTCACCGGCTGGACCGCGACGAGCGCCGCACCCGCCGCCAGAATCGCCTTCATCATCTGCCCGTCCCTCGCTGCTGTATCAGCCGAGGATGGCACGCTGCCCTCGCGCGCGGCAACGCTAATATCCTTGCGTCCCCCCCGCCTCCCGCGACATAGGCGTGCGCGTCATGACGAACACCTTCGACAAGTCCCGCCTGCCCAGCCGCCACGTGTCGGTGGGCCCCGAGCGCGCGCCGCACCGCAGCTACTACTACGCGATGGGGTTGACCGAGGAGGAGATCGCGCGGCCCTTCGTGGCGCTCGCCTCCGCCGGCAACGACAGCGCGCCCTGCAACACCACGCTGGATGCGCAGGCCGATGCCGCGCGCCGCGGGGTGGAGCAGGGCGGGGGCATGCCGCGCCGCTTCAACACCATTACCGTCACCGACGGCATCGCAATGGGGCACCAGGGGATGAAATCCTCGCTGGTTAGCCGCGAGGTCATCGCCGACTCGGTCGAGCTGTCGGTGCGCGGCCATTGCTATGATGCGCTCGTCGGCTTCGCGGGCTGCGACAAGTCGCTGCCGGGCATGATGATGGCGATGCTGCGGCTCAACGTACCGTCGATCTTCGTCTATGGCGGATCGATCCTGCCGGGCCGCTTCCAGGAGCGCGACGTCACCGTCGTCGACGTGTTCGAGGTCGTCGGCAAGTACGCCGCCGGCGCCTGCCCGATCGACGAGGTCCACGCGCTGGAGAAGGTCGCGTGCCCCGGTCACGGCGCGTGCGGCGGACAATATACCGCCAACACCATGGCCTGCGTCGGCGAGGCGATCGGGCTGTCGCTGCCCAACAGCAACATGGTGCCTGCGCCCTACACCTCGCGCGAGCAGATCGCGGTCGCGGCGGGCGCGCAGGTGATGGAGCTGCTGGCGCAGAACATCCGCCCGCGCGACATCTGCACCCGCGACGCGTTCGAGAATGCGGCGCGCATCGTCGCCGCGACCGGCGGCTCGACCAACGGCGCGCTGCACCTGCCCGCGATGGCGCACGAGGCGGGGATCGAATTCGACCTGTTCGACGTCGCCGAGATCTTCAAGACGACGCCCTATATCGCCGACCTGAAGCCGGGCGGGAAGTATGTCGCCAAGGACATGTACGAGGCGGGCGGCGTCTACATGCTGATGAAGACATTGTTGTCGGAAGGCCTGCTCCACGGCGACTGCCTGACCGTCACCGGCCGGACGCTGGGCGAGAATATCGACCAGGTGACGTGGAACCCTGACCAGAAGGTCATCTACGACGCGAAGGCGCCGATCACCCCGACCGGCGGCGTCGTCGGCCTGCGCGGCACGCTCGCCCCCGACGGCGCGATCGTGAAGGTCGCCGGCATGGCGCGGCTCCAGTTCGAGGGACCGGCGCGCTGCTTCGATTGCGAGGAGGACGCCTTCGCCGCGGTCGAGGCACGCTCGATCCGCGAGGGCGAAGTGGTCGTGATCCGCTATGAGGGGCCGAAGGGCGGGCCGGGGATGCGCGAGATGCTGTCCACCACCGCCGCGCTCTACGGCCTGGGCATGGGCGAGAAGGTCGCGCTGCTGACCGACGGTCGCTTCTCGGGCGCGACGCGCGGCTTCTGCATCGGCCATGTCGGGCCGGAGGCGGCGGACGGCGGCCCGATCGCGCTGGTCGAGGACGGCGACACGATCCGCATCGATGCCGAGGCGGGGACGATCGACCTGCTGGTGGCCGACGACGTACTGGCCGACCGGCGGGTTGGCTGGCAGGGGCGCGTCAACGACTACGGCTCGGGCGCGCTGTGGCGCTATGCGCAGAACGTCGGTCCGGCGTATCAGGGGGCGGTCACCCACCCCGGCGCGGCAGCGGAGCGGCATGTCTACGCGGATATTTGAGGCGTCCTCACGCCCTCCGTTCGGCCTGAGCGAAGTCGAAGGCCATGCGCGGCGTGGCTGTGCTTCGACCACGCTCAGCACGAACCGGGGCTGGGCAGTGACGCTGGTAGCGTTCCTCGCCGCCTGTCAGGAGCGCACCACCGACACCAAGGTGCTCGCGAAGGTCGAAGCGGCGCAGAACGACGCCGCCGTGGAGGACGGTCGCATCAAATGCGCGCTGGCGGGCTCGAACGCCTTCCAGCGTGTCTGCACGGTCGACCGCGAGACGGGCGAGCGCGGGCTGGTGCTGACCGTGCACCACCCCGATGGCGGCTTCCGCCGGCTGCTGGTGACGAAGGACGGTCGCGGCGTCGCGGCGGCGGACGGCGCGGAGCCGGCCAGGGTCGCGATTGTCGATGCCAACGAAATCGAGGTGGCTCTGGGTAACGATACCTATCGCCTGCCCGCTACGGTGAAACAGTGACCCCGATCGAGCACGAGCCCATCCTGACCGCCGCGGAGATGCGCGCGGCCGAAGCCGCCAGCGGCCAGACGCCCGAGGCGCTGATGGCGCGCGCGGGCGTCGCGGTCGCGCATGCGGTCGACCGGCTTGCAGCCCATCACGCGGTGCTGATCCTGTGCGGCCCCGGCAACAACGGCGGGGACGGCTATGTCGCCGCCGCCCGGCTGGCGGCGATGGGGCGGCAGGTGCGCGTCGCGGCGACCGGTGAGCCGCGCACCCCCGCCGCGATCGCCGCACGCGCGCGCTGGGCGGGCGCGGTCGAGCCGCTCGCCACCGCGGCGCCCGCGCCGGTGGTGGTCGACGCGCTCTACGGCACCGGCCTGAGGCGGCCCTTGGCTGACGACGAATCGCGTGCGCTGGCGCGTCTCACGAACGAGGCGACGCTCTCGATCGCGGTCGATCTGCCGAGCGGTGTCGCGACCGACGATGGGCATGTCCCGGGACTGGCGGCAAGCATCGAAGAGGCGCATTTTCTCGACACGGTGCCGACGATCGACGTCACGCTGGCGCTGGGGGCGGTCAAGCCCGCGCACGTCCTGCAGCCCGCCGCGGCGCTATGCGGCGCGGTGCGGCTGCTCGATATCGGGATCGAGGCGGCGTCGCGGGTCAGCGTCAACGGACCAATGTCGCTCGTGCCGCCCGGCCCCGACGACCACAAGTTCACGCGCGGCATGGTCGCGGTGGTGAAGGGGCGGATGGCGGGCGCGTCGCACCTGGCCTCGATCGCGGCGATGCATGCCGGGGCGGGTTATGTCGCTTTGTTGGGCGCGACGATGCCCGGCGCGCCGCATGGGCTGGTGCGACGTCCGCTCGACGATGACGCGCTGGGCGATGCACGCATCGGTGCGCTGGTGGTCGGACCCGGGCTGGGCCGTGACGACGATATGCGCGGTATCCTCGACCGTGTGCTGGCGACCGATCGCGCGCTGGTGATCGATGGCGATGCGCTCCACCTCGTCACGCCCGAGCAGCTGAAGGCGCGTGGCGGCACGATGATCCTGACCCCGCACGCGGGCGAGTTCGCTGCGCTGTTCGGCGACGCGGAGGGATCTAAGATCGACGCCGCCCGTGCGGCGGCGGTGCGCAGCGGTGCGACGATCGTCTTCAAGGGCGCGGACACCGTCGTCGCCGATCCCGCCGGTAGCGTCGTCGTCGCCGGGGAGGCGAGCGGCTGGCTGTCGACCGCGGGCAGCGGCGACGTGCTGGCGGGCGCGATCGCGGCAATGCTCGCCGGCGGCATGGCCCCGATCGACGCCGCGGCGATGGGGGTGTGGATGCACGGCGAGGCGGCGCGACGGCTCGGCGCCGCCTTCGTCGCCGACGATCTCGCCCGCGCGCTGTCGGACGTGAGGGCGGCACGATGAACACGATCGTACGGATCGCCGGGCGCGGCGATGGCGTGACCGCGGACGGACGCCATGTCGCCTTCGCCGCTCCCGGCGACACGATCGCCGACGACGGCAGCGTGGTGCCGGGACCGCATCACGCGACGCCGCCGTGCCGCCATTTCCCCGCGTGTGGCGGGTGCCAGTTGCAGCATCTGGACGACGACAGCTGGTCCGCGTTCATCACCGACCGCATCGCCTCCGCGCTCGCGGCGCAGGGCGTGACCGCGCCGATCCGCGCCCCGCTGCTGTCGCCGCCGCGCACCCGTCGCCGGGCGACGCTGCACTTCGATCCCGCGGGCCGGCTGGGCTTCGCGGCGGAGAAGAGCCACCAGCTGATCGACCTGCAGGAATGCCACGTGCTGGCGCCCGAGCTGTTCGCGCTGGTGAAGCCGCTCAAGCGCCTGCTGACCGGGTTCAAGGCGCGGCGACGGCTCGACGTGCATCTGGCGCTGGCGGATCAGGGCGCGGATGTGCTGATCATCGGCATCGCGCCAGACGGACTGGCGGCGCACGAGGCGATCACCGCCTTCGCGCAGGAACATCGGGTGGCGCGGATCGCCTTCGACGACGGTGCCTCGCCGGAAACGCGGTGGGAGCCGGATGCGGTCACGATCACGCTTGGTGGTGTGCAGGGGGGCGGCGTGCCGGTCCCGCTCCCGCACGGCGCGTTCCTGCAAGCCACCCGCGAGGGCGAGGCGGCGCTGGTGGCGGCGGTGCGCGAGGCGGTCGCGGGCGCAAGCGTCGTCGCGGACCTGTTCGCGGGGCTCGGCACCTTCGCGCTGGCGCTGCCCGGCCGCGTCTATGCCGCGGAGGGCGCGCGCGACGCGATCATGGCGCTGAAGGCGGCGGCGGGGCGCGCGCAACGCCCGGTCTTCACTGAGCATCGCGACCTGTTCCGGCGCCCGCTCACCACCGCGGAGCTGGACCGCTTCGGTGCGATCGTGATCGATCCGCCGCGCGCCGGCGCGCGCGAACAGGCGGTGCAGCTGGCCGCGTCGAAGACGCCGGTGATCGCCTATGTCTCGTGCAATCCCAGCAGCTTCGCGCGCGATGCGAAGATGCTGGTGGAGGGCGGCTATCGGCTCGACTGGATTCAGCCGGTGGGTCAGTTCCGCTGGTCGACCCACGTCGAGCTGGCGTCCCGCTTCAGTAGGTAGCGCTCACGAAGAAGAGCCCGTCGGGCGGCGCGTTGAGCCCCAGCCGCGCACGATCCGCGGCGGCGAGCGCCTCGCCCAGATCGTCCGCCGACCAGCGCCCCATGCCCACCAGCGCCAGGCAACCGACCATCGAGCGCACCTGATGATGCAGGAACGATCGTGCCGCGACGCGCACGGTGACGTGGTCGTCCTCGCGCGCCACTGCCATCCGGTCGATCGACTTCACCGGGCTCGCCGACTGGCAATGCGCGGAGCGGAAGGTGGTGAAGTCGTGCCGCCCGACCAGCCGCTGCGACGCCTCGTGCATCGCCTCCGCGTCCAGCGGCTGCGGCACCTGCCACGCCAGCCCCTTCTCGAACGTCAGCGGCGCGCGCCGGTTGGCGATGCGATACTCGTAAGAACGCCCCGTGCAGCTGAACCGCGCGTGCCAGTCGTCGGCGACCTGCTCGCACGCCAGGATCGCGACCGGGGCGGGGCGCAGTCTCGCGTTGAGCGCCTCCATCAGCCGGAACGGCTCGATCGGCTTCGCGATCTCGACATGCGCGCGCATTCCCAGCGCGTGGACCCCGGCATCGGTGCGTCCGGCGGCATGGCAGATCGTGGTTTCACCGGTGATCGTCGCCACCGCCTCCTCGATCGCCTGCTGGACGCTCGGCCCGTGCGCCTGCCGCTGCCATCCCATGAAGGGGCGGCCGTCATATTCCACCGTCAGCGCAAAGCGCGTCACAGGATCGTGCCGGCGGGCACCGGAAAGCCGCGGAGCAGCTCGGCGGTGGTCATCACGCCGCGCCCGGCGCGCTGCACGGAGGTCGGCCGTAGCGCGCCCTCGCGACATGCGATCGTCAGCCGGTCGTCCAGCACTTCGCCGGGCGTGCCCGTGCCCTCCACGACGTCGGCGGCATGGATGCGGATGCGCTCGCCCGCGATCTCGACATAGGCGCCCGGCGCGGGGTTGAACGCGCGCACCGCGCGCTCCGCGTCCGCGGCGCTGGCGTCGAAGCGCAGCCGCGCCTCCGCCTTGTCGATCTTCGCGGCATAGGTCACGCCCGCTTCGGGCTGCGCCTTGGCCGGATAACGATCGACGTCCGACAGCACGTCCACCAACAACCGTGCGCCCAACTCGGCGAGTTCGACCGTCAGCTCGCCCGCGGTCTTGCGCCCGATCGGGGTACGTTCCTCCAGCCGCACCGGCCCCGTATCCAGCCCGCGCTCCATCTGCATGATGCCCACGCCCGTCTGGTGGTCACCCGCCAGAATGGCGCGCTGGATCGGCGCCGCGCCGCGCCATCTGGGCAGCAGCGACCCATGGACGTTGATGCACCCCAGCCGCGGCGCATCCAGCACCGGCTGCGGCAGGATCAGCCCATAGGCGGCAACAATGGCAACATCCGCGTTCAGCGCGGCGAACGCCTCCTTCGCCCCCTCTTCCCTGAACGACACCGGCGACCGCACCGGAATGCCCAGCTTTTCCGCCCGTTGCTGCACCGGCGACGGCACCAGTTCCCGCCCGCGCCGCCCGCCCGGGCGCGGCGGCTGGGTATAGGCCGCGACGACCTCGTGCCCAGCCTCGACCAGTGCATCCAGCGTCGGCACCGCGAAGTCGGGCGTTCCCATGAAGACGATCCGCATCGCGCCCGCTTCGGCGCTGGCGGGGCGCGGCGCAACCCCCTATCTGTTCCTCCATGGCATCCCCCGAGATCGAGGCGCTGACGAACGCGCTGGCGCGGCTCCCCGGCTTCGGCCCCCGCTCGGCGCGCCGCGCGGTGCTGCATCTGGTCAAGAAGCGCGAGGTGGCGCTGGTGCCGTTGCGTGCCGCGCTGACCGCGGTGGAGGAGCGGCTATCCACCTGTTCCACCTGCGGAAACGTCGACACCACCGATCCGTGCGCGATCTGCGCCGACCCGCGCCGCGACGCGCGTGCGCTGTGCGTGGTGGAGGATGTCAGCGACCTGTGGGCGCTGGAGCGGTCGCGGCTGTTCCCCGGGCGCTTCCATGTCCTGGGCGGGCGCCTGTCCGCGCTGGAGGGGGTGCGGCCGGAGGATCTCGCGATCGACTCGCTCCTCGCGCGCGTCGCGGACGGCACGGTGGACGAGGTGGTGCTCGCGATGAACGCCACGCTGGAGGGGCAGACGACCGCGCATTATCTGGCGGAACGACTGGAGAAATTCCCCGTCCGCCTGACCCAGCTGGCGCACGGCCTGCCGGTGGGGGGCGAGCTCGACTATCTGGACGAGGGCACGCTGGCGCAGGCCTTGCGGGCGCGGCGTCCGGTCGTTTAGGGGCGCGGGCATGGCCATCCTTCCGATCGTAGAAGTCCCCGACGCGCGCCTGCGCGAAACCGCCGCCCCCGTGGAGCAGGTGGACGACGAGGTGCGCGGCATCGTCGCCGACATGTTCGACACGATGTACGACGCACACGGCATCGGCCTCGCCGCGGTACAGGTCGGCATCATGCGCCGCATCGTCGTCATCGACCTGCAGGACCGCGAGGTCGAAGAAGGCGCAGCGAAGGAGGCCGCGCGCGACCCCCGCTCGTACATCAACCCCGAGATCGTGTCGGTCAGCGAGGAACAGTCGACCTATAACGAGGGCTGCCTGTCGATCCCGGAGCAATATGCCGAGGTGACGCGCCCGACGCGGTGTCGCGTGACGTGGCTGGATACCGAGGGGCAGCGCCACGAGGAGGAGTTCGACGGTCTGCTGTCGACCTGCATGCAGCATGAGATCGACCATCTGAACGGCGTGCTGTTCATCGATCATATCTCGCGGCTGAAGCGCGGCATGTTGCTGAAGAAGCTGGACAAGCTGCGCAAGCTGGGGTGACGCGACTTCGCGGTTGCGCACACCGCGCCGTTCGATCTATGTTCCCGCGATGATCGATTATCTTCTCGTCGCCGTGCTGGCGGTCGCGCTGGGCGCGTTGCTGGGCTGGCTGGCGGGACGGCGCGAAGTGCAGGCGATGCGGGCCGAACGCGACGCGCTGCGCGCCGAGCGCGACGCGCAGGCGGAGCAGTTCAAGCGCGCGATCGTCGACCTCGCCGGGGCGGAAGAGCGTGCGCGCGCGGCGGAAGTGCTGCGCGCGGAGCTGGCGCAGGCGCGCGACGAGCGCGAGTCGGCGCGGCTGGAGGTGTCGCGGCTGACCGCGGAAGGGCGTGCGGCGGAGCAGCGTATCGCCGATCTGAAGATCGCGGCGGACGACATGAGCGCGCGCTTCCGCGACGTGGCGCAGACCGCGCTGACCGATGCGCAGAAGGCGTTCCTGGAGCGTGCCGAGGCGCGGTTCAGACAGTCCGAGGAGCAGGCGGGGCAGGGGCTGCGCGCGCTGTTGCAGCCGGTGAACGAGCGGCTGGCGCGCTACGAGGAGGGCGTCGCGAAGATCGAGGCGGAGCGGCGCGACGCGTTCGGGCAGCTCCACGGTCAGATCGCGGCGATGCGCGAGGGGCAGGAGCGTGTCTCGGGTGAAGCGGCGAAGCTGGTCAACGCGCTGCGCAACGCTCCCAAGGCGCGGGGGCGCTGGGGCGAGCAGCAGCTGCGCAACGTGCTGGAGGCCTGTGGTCTCGCCGAACACACCGATTTCGCGATGGAGGTATCGGTCGCGGGCGACGATGGCGGGCGGCTGCGACCTGACGCGATCGTCCGCGTGCCGGGCGGAAAGTCGCTCATCATCGACGCCAAGGTGTCGCTGAACGCCTATCAGGACGCGTTCGGCGCGGTGGACGATGCCGAGCGCCGCATCGGCCTGGCGGCGCATGCGCAATCGATGCGCAACCACGTCAATGCGCTGGGGGCGAAGGCCTATTGGACGCAGTTCGAGGATGCGCCCGAATATGTCGTGATGTTCGTCCCGGGCGAGCATTTCCTGTCTGCCGCGCTGGAGCATGATGCGACGCTATGGGATTTCGCGTTCGAGCGTCGCGTGTTGCTGGCGACGCCGACCAATCTGATCGCGATCGCGCGGACGGTCGCGGCGGTGTGGCGGCAGGAGAAACTGGCGTTGCAGGCGCAGGAGATCGGCGCGCTGGGGAAGGAATTGTACGCCAGACTCGCGGTGATGGGCGGGCATGTCGCCAAGCTGGGCAAGAACCTCGACACCGCGATGGGTGCGTATAACGCGTTCGTGGGCAGTCTGGAGAGCCAGGTGCTGACCAGTGCGCGGCGCTTCGAGGCGCTGAATATCGACACCGGCACCAAGTCGATCGAGACGCTGCCGGTGGGCGAGCAGGCGGTGCGCCCGTTGACCAAGTTGACGGTCGTGGAGGATGCAGCGGAATAGGGTGCTCGGGTAGGTTTGCGCCGTCGTCATGCCGGGCTCGTCCCGGCATTCAGGGTTCGGCGAACCTCGCTGT
>CAJYKB010000114.1 GCA_913774925.1 uncultured Sphingomonas sp.
GCGCTGCGACACGTCGGGGACGAGCACCGGTTTCGCCTGTGCGGTCAGCAACAGCGGGACGAGCGCGAGCGCGGTGCGCCTCATGACAGCTCGACCGAATAGATTTCGTCGGGGCGCCAGCCCAACCCCAGCGCGATGCGGAATGCGACCAGCAGCACCATGATCGCGAGCGCCAGACGGAGATATTCCGGCCGGGCCTTGGCGGCGAAGCGGGCGCCGACCTGCGCCCCCACGACCGAGCCGACCAGCAGCAGCGCGGCGAGCACGATGTCCACCGCCTTGGTGGTGGTGGCGTGGACCATCGTCGCGGCGGCGGTGACGAACAGGATCTGGAACAGGCTGGTGCCGACCACCACCGCGGTCGACATGCCGAGCAGGTAGATCATCGCCGGCACCAGCACGAAGCCGCCACCGATGCCCAGCAGGATGGTCAGGATGCCGGTCGCGAACCCCAGCAGCAGCGGGGCGAGCGGGGAGATGTAGAGACCCGAGGCGTAGAAGCGCATGCGGAACGGCAGCGCCGCGACCAGCGGATGGTGCCGCCGCCGACGCGCCGGTGCGGTGCGGCGTCCGCGCGAGATGAGGATCGCCACGATCGCCTCGCGCAGCATCAGCGCGCCGATCGTGCCGAGCAGCAGGACATAGGTGATCGCGATGACGGTATCGATTTGCCCCCATTGCTGGAGCAGCCGGAACAGCCACGCGCCGAACAGCGAGCCGAGCACCCCGCCGACGACCAGCACCGTCCCCATCCGGGTGTCGACGCCGCCGCGGCGGAAATGCGCGAACACGCCCGAGACGCTGGCGCCGGTCACCTGAGTCGCGGCCGACGCGGCGGCGACCGTGGGGGGGATGCCGTAGACGATCAGCAGCGGCGTGGTCAGGAACCCGCCGCCGACCCCGAACATTCCCGACAGCAGACCGACGCCGGCGCCCAGCGCGATCATCACCAGCGCGTTCACCGACAGGTTCGCGATCGGCAGATAGAGATCCATGACGCCGCCGTCGCTACCCGGTTCGGTGCGCGTGCGCCATTCAGAAGTCGGTTCCGAGCGACAGCGCCAGACCCGATGCTGGGGCGGCATTGCCCGCGACGCGCTGCCGCCAGTCGAGCGTGACGCGCAGGCGACGCGCGCCCGCGGGCAGCGTCACCGCCGCCGTGGGGCCGATATCGAGCCGCGCCGCCCCGCGTTGCGCCGCGCCCCAGGCGCCGACGCCCAGGTCGATCGCGATGCCGTCGTCCCTCCGCGCGACCGGCCGCGCGAGGCGCATCGCGCCGTCGGCATAGCCCTCCATGCCGTCGCGCGCGATTCCGCCGGCCTGCGCATAGCCGTCGAGGCGGAAGCCGGCGGCGACGGCGCGGTCGCTCACCCCGCCCGCGACACCCAGCGCGGTGCCGCTGCGGATCCCGGCGATGGCGGTGCGGCGTTCCAGCGTCACGCGCGCCGGCAAGGCGGTCGGCTGCCATTCTAGGCCGAGCGCCAGTTCCTGCTGCCGTACCGATACCGCGCCCGCGGCGCGCGCGACGATCGCAACGCGGCGCGCAGGATCGAGCGTGTAGGCGAGGCGCGCGCCGATCTGGCTGCCGCCGAGTTGCGGGGTGGCCACGCCGGCGCGCTGGCGCCCGTCGCGCACGATCGACCAGACGCTGCCCGACCAGCGCGACGCGCCGGGCGGGGGCGGCGCGGGCGAGCCGTATCGGACCATGCCCAGCAGTACGAGCGTGAGGCGGCGTTCGTCCGCGCGCGTCGCCGCGGCGGGGGTGGCGGGGGGAGCGGGGAGTGGCGGTGTGGCGAGCGGCGCGGCGACCGGCACGGTAGCGCGCGGGGGAGCATGGGGTGTCGCGGGTGCGGCCGCTGCCGGGACCCTCGCGACCGCAATCGGCGCGGTCGCGGGCTCGGTGGCTGCGGCAACGGCGACGGGAAGTATCGCGCGCCACGTGTCGGTCGCGAGCGGCGTGGCGACGGGCCACAGCCACCAGACGCGCGTCGCCACCCAGCCGCCCAGCACCAGCCCCATGAAGCGGAGCGGCCGACCACGGCTGGCGGCGATCATGCGTCGCCCGGCAGCACGTCGGGGAAGCGGTGCGCGGTCTTGTCCCAGCGTGGCGGGATACCGCGGAGCGTGCCGATGTAGCGCGCCAGCGCGCGCCGTGCGGCCAGCATCGCGATGATGTTGCCGACCAGCGCGCGCGGCAGCGACCACCAGCCCTCGCGCCAGCCGTGCTCCTGCGCGGTGCTCCGCGCGCGCACCGCCAGCCGCCAGCCGAGTAGCCCGGCATTGACCATCAGCAGCAGCCGCATCGCGGGCGACGCCGCCGGGACGGTGCCGCCCGCGAGCGCATGGCCGGCGAGCGACAGGGCGAAACCGACGAGCGCGACATAGGCGGCGAGCAGCGCCAGGACCGCGAGCGGCCCGCGGCGGTCGCGCATCCGCATCCACCGCTCCGCCCAGCGCCACCCTCCGCCCCAGCCGGTGCGGTCCCATCCGGCGAGCGCGATCCCCGTCACCCAGCGTGCCTTCTGCCGCACCGCGGTGTCGATCGTGTCGGGGAAGTAGGCGCGGGTTGCCACCAGCGCGCCGTCGGAATCGCGCCAGCGCGCGAAGCAGGCCGGCAGCCCCAACGCGCCGATGCGCAGCCCGAGCTCGTAATCCTCGGTCAGGCTGTTCGCGTCGAACGGCGCCCGGGCGGATCCTTCGAGCGCCACCAGCGCATCGCACCGGATGGCGCACCCCACGCCGGCCAGCGGCAACGCCGCGCCCAGCCCCGCCCGCACGACCAGGTGCCGGCCGTGCGACTCGGCGAATTCGTCGGCATAGGTGCCCGATACCAGCCGTCGTCGGGGATCGATCAGCGGCACGACGGGCAGCTGCACCAGCGCCGCCGCACGCAGATGGTGGTCGAACACGCGCAATTCGGCGGGGTGGACGACGTCCTCCGCATCGTGGAGGACGATCGCGTCGGTGCTCCTGCCCTCCGCGGCATCGTCGCGCCGCAGCGCGCGCCATATCTGGTTGAGGCAGTCCGCCTTCGTCGTAGGGCCGTCGTGGGGACCGATGACGAGACGGACCCGCTCATCCTGCGCCGCTACCGTCGCCACCGCGGCGACGGTCGCGGGGTCGTTGGGATAACAGCCGACGTAGAGGCGGTATTCGGGATGGTCGTAGCGGTGGAGCGCCGCGCGCAGCATCGCGCCGACGACGCGATGCTCGTCCCATGCGGCGACGAATACCGCGAGGCGCAGCGGCGGCGCGGCGGGGAGCGTGTCGAGCGACGCGGCAGGGCTGCGGCGCACGCGCCACAGCAGATCGACGAGCAGGTCGTCGACGCCGCCGATCAGGATCGCGACGGCGGCGAACAGCGTCACCTCCGCCAGCGCCGCATCGAGCAGCGCCAGCACATCGGCAGCCGAAACCGCCAGCCCGTACCCCCAGCCTGACATGGATCAAGGTCATGCGGAGGCTGTGGCGCATCTGCAACGCTTTTCGACGGAGACGCGCCGAACCGGCGCCTTCGGTCATCTTTTACGAACCATCTGGCGATCGGTGCGTTGGCGCGCCGGTCCCTTTCCCCCTTTCGGGACCGAGTGCCGACCCCAAGCCGGTACTGGCCGCGTCGCGCGTTGTTGCGACGCGGCCGAACCGAATGGGGCGCCCCCGGTCATGCGTCGTCAGAAGCCGTTGCGGACGTCCCATTCGTCGCGCTGGTAGCCGTAGCGGTCCCGATCGCGCCAGTCGTCGCGGCGATCGTAGCGTCGGTCGTCGCGCCAGTCGTCGCCGCGGGCATAGCCGCCGCGTCCGTAGATCAGGTTGCGATAGGCGGCGCGCGCCTGGTGCAGCTCCTCCTGCTGGCGGCGGATCTCCCAGCGGTCGCCGCGCGCCTGCGCGCGCTGCAGATCGCGCTGTTCGCGCATGATCTCCTGGCGATAGCGCCACAGCTCGCCGCGCGACTGTGCCGAGGCGCCGGTGGCGACCAGCGAGGCGGGGATCAGCGTGGCGGCGATCAGCGCCGCGTTCATCAGCTTACGCATCACTACAAGCCCTTCGTTCGTCCGGATGGCGCCGGGGATCGACGCCACCATGACGAACGGACTAGCCGGCGCGCGCTGAACGCGGCGGGAATGTGATCGTCAGCGAAACGACAGCTTCCCTACGGCTGGCCGCTGCGGTTGCCGCCCGCGCCGCCGGCGCCCGCACCCGGCGCGCCGACGGTGCCGATATTGCCGAACAGATCCTGGAAGAAGCCACGCTTGCGCCCCAGCGTCGGCGTCGTCTTGCCCCAGGGATCGACGTTGACGACCTGCTCCATCCCCGACTTGCGCACCGCGGTGACGTTGCCGGCCTGGTCGAAGCTGATGCGCAGCGTCAGCTGCTCCTTGGGCTTGGGCGGGTTGAACGCCAAGTTGCGGCTGTCGCGCGCGATATAATACCAGTCGCCCTGGTTGAACTGGCTGGCGAAGCTGGGCGTGCCGAGCGTCGCGAGCACCGACTGGCGGTTGTCGACGCCGGGCTGGACCGAATTCACCAGATCGGCGTCGACGATATAGCCCTGATGCGAGCGCAGCGGGGTGCATCCGGCGGCCAGCACGCCGGCCAGGAGCGAGAAAGCGAGAAGGGGGCGCATCGATACTCCGCGTGACACAGCGTCGGGGCCGGTCGCCGCAACGCGTGCGTGGACTTTGCGGCCGTGCGCCTCAATATGCTGCCCGGCCGCGAGAGACAAGCGCGGCAGAGGCGCACGCGACGCGACGTGAGGGAATGAACGCTTTGAGTTGGGTAAAACGATTGTTCCGGGGGCGCGATCGCACCGCCGCGCTGCCGCTGTACGATGCGGTGATCGCGCGGGCGCGCCAACCGCACTGGTATCTGGACGGGCAGGTGCCCGATACGCTCGACGGCCGCTTCGACATGGTCGCGGCGGTGCTGGCGATGGTGGTGCTGCGACTGGAGCAGGAGGAGGGCGGCGCGCCCGTCATCGCGCAGCTGACCGAGCGGTTCGTCGACGATATGGACGCGCAGGTACGCCAGATCGGCTTCGGCGACATGGTGGTGGGCAAGCATGTCGGCCGCATGATGGGGATGCTGGGCGGGCGGCTGGGCGCATATCGCGACGGATTGAAGGCCGGCACGCTGGACGAGGCGCTGGTGCGCAACGTCTATCGCGGGCAGGCACCCGCGAAGGAGGCGGTGGCGCATGTGCGCGATTCGCTGACCGCGTGGCGCGCGGCGCTCGACGCGGTGCCGCTGGAGACGATCGAACGCGGAGAATTGCCATGAACGCGACCGAATTCGCGCGGGTCGAGCGGCTGGATACGATCGGGGAGGAGGAGCGCAGCGTCGCCATTTCCGCGACCGAGGCGGAGCGCGCGACGCTGGCGGCGCGATTCGGACTGGTATCGGTCGAGCAATTGGAGGCCGATTTCGCGATCCGGCGCACCGCGGCGGGGATTTCCGCCACCGGCGTCGTGCGCGGCGCGGTGGTGCAGGCGTGTGGCGTAACCGGCGACCTGCTGCCGGCGCGGATCGAGGAGCCGGTCCGGCTGCTGTTCGTCGAGCCTTCCGCGGCGGGCGACGAGGTCGAGCTGGACGAGGGCGAGCTGGACACGATCGAGATCGAGGGCGGCGGGATCGACCTGGGCGAGGCGGCGGCCGAGACGCTGGCGCTGGCGCTCGATCCCTTCCCGCGCAGCCCGCGCGCGGCCGAGCGGCTGAAGGAGGCCGGGGTGCTGAGCGAGGACGAAGCGGGGCCGTTCGGCGCGCTCGCCGGATTGAAGGCGAAGCTGGAGGGGAAGTCGAACTAGGTCGTCATCCCCCACGTGATCCGGCACCGTTGCTCCGCGAACATTGCGGCGGGTCCGCGCGCGGGATGACGCACCGGGTCAAGCGGTGCCTTGGCGCGTGGGCTGTTCCGTTCCCCGACGAAGGCGGGACCTTTGCGAACGTCTTTGATGTGCTCCTGCGCACGCAGGAGCACAGTGTGCGCGCAGCGCAATTGCAGCCGTTTGCAAAAGTCCCGCGAAAGCCGGGTTCCAGTGACGACTGGCTCGTAAGATGCTCAAATGTCACCCGACTGGGCCCCGCCCTTCGCCGGGGAACGAGGAGGGGCAGCGGTTCGCAACGGTCGCGGTCGAGCCCGCGACGACAGGCTGGTACGGCGGCTCGTCAGATCAGCGCCAGTTCGCTCAGGCGCCCGACCAGCGTCGGCGGCATCGCGGCGAGGCCGTCGGCTTCCTCACCGCCCAGATCAAGCGGCGCCTCGGCGGCCTCCAGATAGCGCCAGCCCTGATGTGCGCGCTTCGGGCGCACCTGCACCAGCCGCAACGCCGGATCGATGTGGATCGCGATGCGTCCGCCCTCTGCATCGCCGAAGGAGAGGATCGGCGAGCGTGCGACCAACTGGTGCTTGATGATCCAGAACAGCGAGCCGACCCCCGCGATCTCCTCGTGCCGCTTGGGCAGGTAGCGGGTGGTCAGGAACACCGGACCGGCCTGCGCCCGCGCCGCCAGACGCTCGGCGAGCAGGTCGACGCTGGCGGCGCCGAACGCGACCTTGGTGAGATGGAGCGTCATCGAACCAGATGTGGGGGAGGGGGGTAGAAGGAACAAGGCTCCTCTATTTCTTACAAAAAAAGCTTCAGTTCTCGAGAATGTTTGCCTGTCACCCGCTCGTGAAGCACACGAGCGACCTTGGGGGTGTGGTTAATGATGCAATGGTTGCGGTCCGGGGCGTCGGTATTGCGACGCCTGATGAAGGACGAGCGCGGCGCACTGGGGCCCGGCGCGCGCTGTTGCTTTTGTGACAAGCAGGCGACGATGTCCGGCATGTCGGGTCCCGTTTGCCACGAGCACTGGGGTCAGGAGCAGTGGTAGTCTAACGCACATCACGGGCTTGGGACGTCATAGGTGCGGCTCCGTCGTCGAGTGCGTCAGCCGCCCAGTCCCCAGAGCGTCGCGAGACCGAGGAACGACAGGAAACCCATGACGTCCGTCGCGGTGGTCACGAACACCGCGGAGGACACCGCGGGGTCGACGTTCGCCTTGTCGAGCGCCACCGGCACGACCACCCCGACCAGACCGGCGACGACCGAGTTCATCATCATCGCCAGCGCGAAGACGATCGACAGCCCGCCGTTGCCCAGCAACACGTAGCTGCCGACCGCGCCGACCGCGCCCAGCGCGATGCCGTTGCAGATCGCGATGCGGAACTCGCGCAGCAGCATGCGGACGGTGTTGGAGCTGGTCAGCTGGTTGGTGGCGATCGCGCGGACCATCACCGCCAGCGTCTGCGTGCCGGCATTGCCGCCCAGCGCGGAGACGATCGGCATCAGCGCGGCCAGCAGCGCGAAGCGTGCGATCTCGCCCTGGAACAGCCCCACCACCGACGCCGAGAGCATCGTCGCGCCCAGATTGACCACCAGCCACGCGACGCGGGTGCGCACGGTGACGCGGATCGGCTCGTTGATGTCGCCGTCGCCCGCGCCCGCCAGCCGGAGCGTATCCTCGCCCGCTTCCTCCTGGATGATGTGGACGATGTCGTCGACGGTAATCATGCCGACCAGCCGGCCCGAGGCATCGGTGACGGCGGCGGAGATCAGCGCGTATTTCTGGAAGCGCAGCGCCACCTCTTCCTGGTCCATGTCGACCGGGATCAGCGTCTGCTCTCGCTTCATGACGTCGCCGACGGGGATGCCGCGCGGGGTGCGCAGGATCCACGACAGCGCGCAGGTGCCGATCGGGCGATGCCCCGGATCGACGACGAAGATCTCCCAGAAGTCGGTCGTCAGCTCCTCGTGCCCGCGAAGGTAGTCGAGCACGTCGCCCACAGTCCAATGCTCGGGCACCGCGACCAGGTCGCGCTGCATCAGGCGGCCGGCGGATTCCTCCGGATAGGACAGCGCCTCCTCGATCGCGGCGCGATCGTCGGGCTCCATCGCGCGCAGAACCTCGCGCTGGTCCTCCGGCTCCATGTCCTCGATGATCGCGACGGCGTCGTCGGTATCGAGTTCGCTGGCGATGTCCGCGACCTGTCGCGCGTCGAGCGCGTCGATCAGCGCCTCGCGGACGTAATCGTTCATCTCCGCGAACACGTCCGCGTCGACCAGATCCGCGATCGCGGCGGCCAGGTCGCGGCGACGGTCCTCGGGCGTCAGCTCGAACAGGTCGGCGATGTCGGCGGGGTGGAGCGGCTCGACGAGGGCGCGTGCCGCCTCGGCATCGCCGTCCTCGACCGCACCCAGCACCGCGGAGACGAATTCCGGTTTCAGCCGGTCGTCCTCGTCCAGCTCGTCGTGGCGAATGTCCTCCGCCACCTCGGGAAGCTCGATGTCGCTCATTCGCCGCCTCCCTGTTGCGCTGCCCCCGGCCCTAGCGCGGCATCTGCGCATTTGCCAGCCGGGCACAGGCTCACTACCTGCGCGGCATCTGTCCCGAAAGGATTCCCATGGCCGACACCTATTCCACGCTGACGATGACGCTCGAGGGCGGCGACGTGACGATCAAGCTGCGCCCCGACCTGGCACCTAACCACGTGCAGCGCATCGCCGAGCTGGCGAACGAGGGCTTCTACGACGGCGTGCCGTTCCACCGCGTGATTCCCGGCTTCATGGCGCAGGGCGGCGACGGCGGGACCCACAACGGCACCGGCGGTTCGTCCAAGCCCAATTTGAAGCAGGAATTCAACAAGGAGCCGCACGTGCGCGGCGTGTGCTCGATGGCGCGCACGATGGACCCGAACAGCGCCAATTCGCAGTTCTTCATCTGCTTCGACGACGCCCGCTTCCTCGACGGCCAGTATACCGTGTGGGGCGAAGTGACCGACGGCATGGACCTGATCGACGCGCTGCCCAAGGGCGAGCCGCCCGCGAACCCGGGCAAGATCGTCACGATGAAGGCGTCTTGAGCAGGTTCGACTGACGTCGAACCTGGGGCGGCACCGCCCCGCTCCCCCACCCCACCTCCCACGTCAGTATCATGGCATGGGAGGTGGGGTGGGGGAGCGGGCCGGTGCCGCCCTACGCGCGTGAGCGCGTCAGGTCACGCCTCCCGGAGCGTCGCGATCAGCCAGTCGCGGAAGAGGCGCACCGGCTTCGTCTGGAGCGCGCGCGGGCGGCAGGCGAACCAGTAGCTGTACGGGCTGGTCACATCGATCTCGAACAGCTTCACCAGCCGCGGGTCGTTCGCGTCGTGGAAATGGCTTTCGTGCATGAACGCGACGCCCAGCCCCTGCGCCGCGGCCTCCAGCATCAGCGCGCCGGAATCGAAATAGTCGATCGCCGCCGGTTCGATCGCGGCCAGCCCGGCGGCGTGGCGCCAGGCGACGAACGTGTCGATCATCTCGCGGTGGAGCAGGACGGTGTGGTTCGCCAGCTGTTCGGGGTGGACCAGCGGATCGTCGCCCTCCACCAGCGTGCGCGCGGCGATCGGATAGACCATGTTGCGGTCGAGCCGCTCCGCATAGAGCGTGGGATCGATGTCTCGCGCCAGCACGATCACCGCGTCCAGCCCCTCGCCCAGCCGCCCGATCGCATTGGCGCCGGTGTCGATGTCCAGGTGCAACTCGGGATGCGTCGCGCGCAGGTCGGCCAGCTGCGGAAAGAGCCGCTGCGAGGCGTACAGCGGCAGCACGCCCAGCCGCAACCGCAGCACGTCGGTGCCGCTGGTCATCGATTCGATTGCATCGGACAGGCTGTCGAGCGCGGGCGCGATCGCGGACAGTAGCCGCTCGCCATCGGCATTGGGGACCATCGCCTGATGCCGGCGGTCGAACAACGGTCGCGCCAGGAACCGTTCCAGCGTCTGGATACGACGGCTGAGCGCGGGCGCGGACAGCGCAAGCTCCTGCGCGGCGACCTTGATCGAGCCCAGTCGCGCCACCGCGATGAAGGCCTCGATAGCGGTCAGGGGCGGCAGGCGGCGCATCGGACTCCGGTCATGGTCGTTGTGCAGCGCATCATGCAACTCACGCCGCCGGACGCAACCCCTGCGGCACGCGAGATGCAGTATTTGCAATCGTAGCGGATAATTTCGCAATTGCAAACATTCGTGCTGCACTGCACATAGAGCCTGCCTTTCAGGCATCCTCTCCTATAAAACTTTTATGGGTCGGCCCTTCGGGACCGGCCCTTTTTTCTGTGACCTGCATCGGTGCGCCCGCTGCAATCGGGAACCCGCGCCCTATGTTCCGCGCTCGATACGAACGGATCGATGGGAAGGAAGCGGGATGGCCGACGCCGAGGATCGGGCAGCGGGCGAGAAGACGGTCAAGCTCCAGGTCGCGAATGCGCGGCCGGAGGACAGCGGGCGCGGGGTCGCGCACCTGCCGCGCTCGATCATGGCGCAGCTGGGCATCACCGATGGCGACGTGGTCGAGATCGTCGGCAAGAAGACGACCCCGGCGCGTGCGGTCGGCCCCTATGCCGAGGACGAGGGGCTGGAACTGCTGCGCATCGACGGGCTCCAGCGCGCCAATGCCGGGGTCGGTTCGGGCGATTTCGTCGAGGTGCGCAAGGTCGAGAGCAAGGCGGCGACGCGCGTCGTCTTCGCGCCCGCGCAGCAGAACCTGCGGCTGCAGGGATCGACCAACGCGCTGAAGCGCACCTTCTTCGGGCGGCCGCTGTGCGCGGGCGACGTGGTGGCGACCGCGGGGCACCAGCGCGTCCAGAACATGCCGCCCGGCATGGAGCGGTTCGTCAACGCGCCCGCCTATGCCCTGCAGG
>CAJYKB010000115.1 GCA_913774925.1 uncultured Sphingomonas sp.
ATACATCGAGGGCTACTACAACCGGCACCGCATGCACTCGGCCATCGGGTATCTAACACCCGAACAAGCCGAGCAACGCATGATCGGATAACCCAACGTGTCCGCCGAACCGGGGGACGATCAGTAGGCCTTGTCTGGCAGCACGATGGTGCGCAGGCTGATATGGTCAAGCAGCGCGTCGGCGATCTGCCTCCCCCTTTTGCCGTCGCGGCTCGCTGGTGGGCGCGAACGGAGGTGCTGTCGATCATCTGGATGGCACCGTCCTGCGCGGCGTTGACGGCATCCATCAGCCGGTCCCCGAAGCCTGCCTTCCTCCATCGCACGAAGCAGTTGTGGCAGGCGGTGCGCGGACCATAGTGCTCGGGCAGGTCGCGCCATGGTGCACCGGATCGCAGCAACCAGAAGATGCCATTCAGGACGCGGCAATCATCGACGCGCGGTACGCCTCGCGGTTTGTTGTGCAAAGGCGGCTCGATCACGCGCCACTCGCAGTCGGTCAGGTCATATCGGCTCATGCCAATGCTGAATCAGAGTTCGGAACGCAGGAAAAGCCGCTCTTTCAGTAATCGGCTGTTACCCACCCGGCGAATGGGCAGCTTCGCAAGCCGTGATGGCTTCGAGAATCTAACTATCGATCCAGGACGCTCCGCCTCGCCCCACCCAAGCGTGAAGACCCTCAAGCAGGGATGGGTCGGCGACGACCTCAGCCGCTTGGAACGTGGCGTAAGAGCACTCATCGCGCCCCAACTCACGCCGTACCAGCGGAAGCGCGCATCCCATATCGCGCTCGGCCAGCCCTTGTAGCGCCTCGCCGCGGACACAAGGATCTACATCTTCCGTCGCTGCCAGCACTGCTGCGCGAACATCAGGTGTATCCGGCGCATGGCCAGCCAGCACCATCGTCGCCCAGTCTCGGTTGGAGACCACAGCATCCGTCGTATACGCAATCAACAGCTTGAGATTCTCAGCCGCCATGGGACTGCCGACAAGCGGCGCATCGCCGTTCGCCACCATGACGATGAAGTCCGACTCGGGGAGGTACGGCTCGTACACAACACCCTAACTATAACCCACTTCCTAGCGGTGGCTTTCCGCAGCCTAGTTAATGGGCTCACGAACTAGCCGAACAAGCGCGACAGGCTGCGCTCCAGCATCACGAACTGCCACAGGGTGCGCCCATGGTCCTCGCGTCCGCTGCGATGCGCCTCCGCCAGCCGCGCCAGCCGGTCGAGGTCGAACCACCCCGTCTCCGCCAGTACGCGTGACCGCGCCAGTGCCGCGCCGTCCTCCGCTAGCGCGCCGCGAAACCACGCCGACACCGGGGTCACGAACCCCATCTTCGTCCGGTGGAGGATCGTATCGGGCAAATGCCGCCGCATCGCGCGCTTCATCAGCCACTTGCCCTGCCCGCCGCGCAGCCGCATCGCCGCCGGCAGTCGCGCGGCGAACGCCACCAGCCGGTGGTCGAGAAGCGGCTCGCGCACCTCCAGCCCCACCGCCATGCTGGTGCGATCGGTCTTGGTCAGGATGTCCCCCGGCAGCCAGATCATCAGGTCGGCATATTGCGCGCGGTCCAGTGCCTCGCGCGCGGGCGCAGTGCGCATCGCCGCGACATAGCGATCCTCCGCCCGGTGCCCCGCCAGCGCCCGCCGCGCCTCCGCCGAGAACAATTGCTCGCGTAGCCTCGGTGACGTCACGCCCACTGCCTGCGCATAGGCCTCGTCCCCGTCCCCCGCGAGCGCGAGCAGCGTCGTCTTCGCGCGCAACGGCCGCGGCGCCCAGTCCGCCTTCGGCCAGACGCGCCCCAGCCCGCCGAACATCGCCGCGCGCCACGCCGCCGGCAGCATCCCGCGCACCCGCTCCTCGGCGTCATGAAAGCGGTGCCGCCGATACCCGGCAAACGCCTCGTCCGCGCCGTCGCCCGACAGCGCCACCGTCACATGCTCGCGCGCCAGCGCCGCGGCCTGATAGCTGGCCAGTGCGGAGGCATCTGCGAACGGCTCATCGAAAGCCGCGACAAGTGTCGGCAAATGCGCCATATCGTCGGGGTATACCATGCGCTCGTGATGATCGGTGGCGAACCGCTGCGCCACCTCCGCCGCGAACGCGCGCTCGTCATGCCCCGCCGCGTCGAACCCGATCGTACAGGTCACGACCGCCTGCCGGCTCGCTTCCGCCATCAGCGCGACCACGCTCGAGCTGTCGACACCGCCCGACAGGAACGCCCCCAGCGGCACGTCGGCCACCATCCGCGATCGCACCGCCTCGCGCAGCAGCGCCAGCGCCTCTTCCTCCAGCGCCGCGGGCGATCCCCCCGCCCGGTCGACGAAGGACAGCTGCCACCAGCGCCGGGGCTCGGGCACCGGCTTGCCCCGCTCCACCAGCAGGAAATGCCCCGCCGCCAGCTTGCGCACGCCCGCCAGCATGCAGGCGTCGTCGGGCACGTAACCGAGGGTGAGATAATCCTCGACCGCGCGCACGTCGGGCACTCGCCGCAGCAGCGGATGCGCCATCAGCCCCTTCAGCTCGGAGGCGAACGCCAGCGCCCCGTCCGCCAGTTCGACATAATGAAGCGGCTTCACCCCCAGCCGGTCCCGCGCCAGGAACAGGGTCTGCGTCGCGGCATCGTGAATGGCAAAGGCGAACATCCCCACCAGTCGGTCGAGCAGCGCCGGCCCCCAGGCCGCATAGCCCTGCAGCAACACCTCGGTATCGCCATCCGTCGCGAAGACATGACCTTTCGCGATCAGTTCGTCCCGCAACACCCTGTAGTTATAGACTTCCCCGTTGAAGACGATCGTGAAGCGGGCGTCCGCGCTCGCCATCGGCTGCGGCGATCCGGCGAGGTCGATCACCGCCAGCCGCCGGTGCGCGAAACCGACGCCCGGCGCGGTCCAGACGCCCGCGCCATCCGGGCCGCGATGCGCCATCGCCTCGGCCATCGCCCGCACGCGCGCCGGCTCCACCGGCTTCGGGGTGGCGGGGTAGAACAGCCCCGCGATACCGCACATCGGTCAGTAGCCCCGCGCCACGATCCCGTCGATCGCGCGGCCCGGCGGCCCCAATGCGGCGCGGAAGCGCCGGATCGCCGCCACCGCATTCTGCCCCGGCACGACCGGCGCGGACAGATACAGCGCGACCGCGGTCTGCGTGCCCCCCGCCAGCCGGTCCTTCATCGTCGCGAATTTCACTTGGGCATCGTCCCCGGTCAGCGTGTCGCCGACGCGATACCATGTCACGACCACGCGCTCCACGGTCGTGCCGTCCTTCTCCTGCGCGACGATCCGCATCGCGCGCCCGCCGTCGATCGCGGGCAGGTCGGCGACGCGGATCCATCGATCCGCCTCGCGTAGCGCGCCGGTGCCGAACGCCGCCAGCTTGTGCCCCTCGCCCTGCCCGGCATAGACCGCCAGCGCCATATCGACCGCCGCGCCCCGCGCATCGGCATAGCGGCCGAACAGGTGGTGGTCCGCGCCCGGGTGCCACGGCGCCCACGCCCCGCGCGTCGCCACCGCGACCCGCTGCCACCCCGCCACCGCGGGCAGCGTGATCGCATGCGGCAGCGGGCGCGCACGCGCTGCGATCGCGCCGCTCCACGCCGGCGCCACCGCCACTGCCGTCACCGCCAGCATCCCCGCCGCCAGCGGCGCGAGCGTCCAGCGCGGACGCGTCTGCCACGTCGCCGGATCGAACGCCTCCGCATCGGGCGCCCGATCGAACCACCGCCACGCCGCCGCCATCAGCCCCGCCATCACGATCGCGAAGAAGACCCAGCCATAGACGATATGGTCCAGCCCCGTCGCCGCCTCCACGCTGGTCAGATGCGCGGCAAAGATCGTCGCGAAGGCGCGAATGCCGTTGGCGATGACGGGCACGACCAGTGCCGCGGCCATGAAGATCGCGCGCCGCCGCCACGTTCGAAAGCACAGATGCGCCACCAGCACGCCGTAAGCGAGCATCGCGAGGACGAACTTCGCGCCCGAACACGCCTCCGCCACCTCGAAATAATAGCGCCCGGCGTGGATCAGCACCCCGTCGACGCTCGCCGGCACCCCCGCCAGGTGCAGCAGCGGCATCACCATCGCCACCGTCACCTGTTGCAGCGGCGGCTCCAGCTCGGCCCCGAACGGCACCGCGAACCAGGCATAGGCCATCGGAAACAGCAGCCCGCGCGCCACGTTCGCCCCCAACGTCGCGACGACCGCCCCCTCCAGCATCGCGACGAGCGCCCATTGCCGCACCAGCGCGACCTCGCCCGCATCGCCCAGCAGCCACGCGACCGCGCCGCCAGCGACCAGCAGCACCCCCGGCGCCCATCCGACCGGCGTCAGCCGCGCCAGCGCAGCACGCCGCGTCCACACCAGCCACGCGACGACCGGCAGGATGAAGAGGCAATGGCCATAGGTCGTGCTGGTCCACCACAGCCCCGCCACCGCCGCGAGGTCGTTGCGGAACAGCAGCAGCAGCGCCGACCACGTCCCCGCCAGCGCGATCAGCGCCGCCGGCCACGCCCCCGCCTGCCCCCGCCGCAGCGCCAGCGCCGTCATGCCGCCACCCGCTCCGCCCCTGACAGCGCGATCAGCCGTTCCAGCGGCGCCAGGCACGCTTCCCAGTCGTAGCGCCCCAGCACCCGCGCGCGCGCCGCCTGCCCCAGCCGCACCGCGCCTCCGCGGTCGGACAGCAGATCGACGACCACCGCCGCCCCTTCCGCCACCCGGATGGTCCCCGCATGGTCGATCCCCTCCGCGGCTGCAGGCGATGCGACCACCGCCCGCGCCATCGCCATCGCCTCCAGCACCTTGTTCTGCACCCCGCGCGCCAGCATCAGCGGGGCGACCACGACCTCCGCCGCCGCCAGCCAGCCGCGCACGTCGGGCACCTCCCCCGTCACCAGCACGGCCTCCGACGCAAGCGCCCGCACCGCCGCCGTCGGTGCCCGCCCCACGATCGCGAAGCGGACGTCGGGATGCGCGGCACGCACCCGCGGCAGCACATCGCGCGCGAAGGCGACCGCTGCCTCGGCATTGGGTCGATAATCCATCTGCCCGGTGAAGACGATCAGCCGCCCCTGCCCCACCACCGGGACGAACGCTGCCGCCGGGTCGAACCGTCGCGCGTCGATGCCGTTCTCCAGCACGCTCGCCCCAGGCACCAGCGCCGCCTCCGCCGCGCTCACGAACAGGCTGGCGTCGACGCGCGCGGTCACGTCGCGCTCCCACCGCGCCAGCAACCGCGCTTCCCGCGCCATCATCCAGCGCATCGGCCCGCGCGCGCGCTGCGCATAAGCGGCGAACTTCGCCGAATCCGCATCGACGAAATCCATGACGCGGCGCACTCCGTCGGGCAGATACTGCGCCATCTGCCCGGAAAAGGCATAGGCCGTGCGTACCGGATGCCGCGCCATGACGTCGCGCACCGCCGCCTGCACGCGCGCATCGTCGAACGCGGTCAGCGATACGGCACGCGCTTGCGCCAGCGCCTCGACGGCAGCGCGCATCCGGCCCTTCTCGCGCCGCACGATCGTGCACGACGCCAGCATCCCCGCGAACGCCGCCGGCACCTCCAGGTCGCGCGGGTCGTCCGCAAAAGCCACCAGATGCACCCGCGCCCGCTTCGCCAGATACGACAGCACGTGGAAACTGCGGATCTTGTCCCCGCGATCGGGCGGAAATGGCGCGCGATGCGCCAGGAACAGAATGTCCGTCACCCCAAGCCCCGGCTGATCCACGGCCCCAGCGTGTTCGCCACCGGCAACGGCAGCCGCCGCCACGCCGCCACCATCCGCGCATAGCGTGGATCGAGCGGGTTCACCACGCGCGGCGCCCCCGCGGTCCACGTCGCATAGCGCAGCGGTTCGCCCGCGAAGCCCCAGTTCTTCTTGAACGCCGCCGGCCCCGTCCCCGCCTTCGACCGGCCGAAGTCGAACCGCGTGCAGCCCGATACCCGTGCGTGGCGCATCAGCGCGAAATACATCAGCTCGTTGGCGCGCAGCCGTCGCGCCGCCTGCGTGCCACCGCCCCAGAAGGGATAGACGGTGCCGCCATGGTAGAGGCTCAGGACGCTCGCCACCGCCTGCCCGCGATGGCGTACCGTCAGGACATCGGCGTCCATCGTCTCCAGCACCTCGCGCATCAGCGCGCGCGGGAAGACCGGCGTGCCCAGATTGCGCACCGACTCGGCATAGACCGCGTAATGCTCCTCCGCCGCGCGCCGGCACCGCCCGGTGACGACCTCCAGATCGTCCGCCGCCAGCGCCTTGCGCACCTCGGCACGCTGCTTGCGCGGGATCGCGAGCAATTGCGCGGCATCGTCCGTGGCCAGATCGCGGGCGAAACCCAGATAGGTCGTATCGTCGATCGTCCAGCCACCCAGCGACGGGCCGCCGCGCAGTTCCACCGTCGGCACCCGCAACCGCGCCGCCAGCCCGATCGCCGCCGCCGACAGCGACGCTGCGCCCTGCCCCAGCACCCCGCCGCCGACCGCAAAGCCGGCGGACACCAAAGCGCGGCCGAACAGCGGCGACCGCATCTGCGTCAGCGGCAGCACGCCGACGATCGCGCCGCCGCGATCCTCCGCCAGCAGCCAGTGCGCGCGCTGCCCGCACGCGCGCTCCACCGCCGCGCTCCACGCGGGCAGGTGGAAGGGGGTGGCATCGTCGCGGCGGCGCACGAACGCGGCGATCGCGCCGGCGTCGCCGCGCGTCGCCTCGCGGACCGTGCGCGCATTCGTCATGGCGTCAGGCCCGCCACCACCGCATCGGTTCGCCCCCAGCGATGCCGCGCCAGCAGCGCCGCCAGCCGCGGCGCCATCGCATCGATCCGGCTGTAGTGGCGCACCCGCGAGCGCAACGGCGCGCGTGCCACGCGCGGCTGGCCGGGATCGACCTCCCACGGATGGAAATAGAACACCCCCGGCTGCCCTGCCGCATTCGCCTGCTTCAGCGCGACGTCGGTCAGCGCCGCGGGCAGCAAGCGGAAGAAGCCGCCGCCGGTGGCGACATGCCGCCCCGCGATCCGCGCCACGCTGACCGGCAGCTCGACCAGCCCGGCGTCATGCCGCGGCCGCCACGCGAAGCGCGGTGCGTGCCGCCAGCCATAATGGTCGTGCCGCACGGGTGCGACGCTGGAGGAATAGGCATAGCCCTCCTCCGCCAGTACGTCGTGCGCCCAGGGCGTGCGCGCATCGATCGAGAAGCTGGGCGCGCGATAGCCGGTAACGGCAACCCCGCCCGCATCTTCCAGCGCGGTGCGCGCGCGGACAAGATCGGCCCGGAACGCGTCCGCCGTCATCGTGAAGACGCGCTGGTGGTCCCAGCCATGGCTGGCCAATTCGTGCCCGTCGTCGACGATGCGCCGGATCAGCCGCGGCTGCCGCGCGGCCACCCATCCCAGCGTGAAGAAGGTGGCACGCACCCCCGCGGCGGCGAACAGGTCCAGCACCCGCGCCGTATTGTCCGCCACCCGCGATTCCAGCGCACACCAGTCGTCTTTCCCGATCGTGCGCTCGAACGCGCCGACCTGAAACCACTCCTCCACGTCCACCGACATGGCATTGACGATAGGGGCATCGAGGAGCGGCAGCGCGGTCGCGGTTTCCGTCGAGATGGCGGACTGGAACATCAGGCCGCGCCCTTCAGCGCCTCCAGCCGTTCGGCGTCGCCCTCCACCCAGTCGACCAGCAGCGTCAGCACCCGGCGCAGCGCCGCATCCTGCTCGGCGATCCGCGCCTCCAGCTGCGCGACGCGCGCGACCAGCGCGTCGTCGGGCCGTTCGGCGGCGGGGGGCACGATCGACATCACCGGCGCGGCGCGCGGCGGCGCGACCTGTTCCGGCTCCGGCTCGGCGACGACCTCCGCCACCGGCGGCGCCACCGTCACCGGCGCGCTCAGATCGCGGTCGCGATCGGCCTCGACCGCCGCGACCAGCGCGGCGTCGATCGTGTCGGTTCCGCTCATCGAAGCGTGGAGCAGCACCCGCGTCATCAGCTGGTTCAGCCGCCGCGGCACGCCGTCGCTTGCGGCGTGGAGTGCGGGGAAGGCATCGTCGGCGAATGCCGGCCGCCCGGTCCAGCCCGCCACCATCAGGCGATGCCCGACATAGGCGTCGACCTCGTCCGCGCCCATCGGCTCCAGGTGGTGCACCGCGATCACGCGCTGGCGCAGCTGCTCCAGCCGATCCGACCCGTTCAGCCGCTCGCGGAACTCAGGCTGCCCCAGAAGGAAGATCTGGAGCATCGCATGCCCGCCCGCCTGGAAGTTGGAGAGCATGCGCAGCTCCTCCAGCGCCGAATGCGGCAGCGCCTGCGCCTCGTCGACGATCAGCAGGGTGCGCCGCCCGCTGCGCGCGACCGCATGCAGCCCGCGCTCGATCAGCAGCAGCAGCTCCGCCTTGGTCTTGCCCGAGGCATCGACGCCCAGCCCGGACGCGACGATCCGCAGCAGGTCGTCATGCTCGACCTGCGTCGACACGATCGTGATGACGTTCAGGCTGGCGGCGTCGATCTGCGCGGTCAAGTGCCCCATCAGCGTCGTCTTGCCCGCGCCGATCTCGCCGGTGACGACGATGAATCCCTCGCCCTGCGCCAGGCCGTAGCCCAGATACGCCATCGCCTTGCGGTGGGTGGCGGTGTCGAACCAGAAGCGCGGGTCCGGCGTCAGTTGGAAGGGTCGGTCGGTCAGCCCGAAATGAGCATCGTACATCGAAGGTTTCCCGTCAGAAATCGTAGCGCGCGCCGAGCAGCGCCTGCGCCGACCATTGCGTCTCCAGCCCCGGCTGATCGAAGCCGTAGACGCCCAACGACGCCAGCGTGCCCAGCCGCCCGAAGCGGTGCGAATAGGTGCCGTTCGCGCCCCAGCCCCATACGTCGCCGCCGCTGCCGGGGTTCAGCCCCGATACGCCGCTGGCATACCAGTTGCCGAAGAGGCTGGCGTCGATCGCGGACGCGCGCGACAGGTCCCGCGACCAGAACGCCTGCGCATAGGCGCTCTGATCCTCGACCCCGGTCACCGTCACCCCCGGCCGCGCGCGCACCCCGTACAGGCGGCGGTTGGCATAGCCCGCGCCGATCCCGTAGCGCGTCCGCCCGCGGCCGACGCTGAGCACCGCGTCGACACCGCGCGCGCGATAGCTGGCGGTGGAGATCGACTGGAACACGTCGTTCAGGCACCCGCCCGTGCCGCCGCCGGCGCTCGCGTCCTGCCCCGGGCGCGCACCGAAGACGCAGCCGGCGAACTGCTGCCCGAAGGGATCGGGCCGCGTATCGAACGCGGTCGGCAGGTCGGCGAGCCCGTCGCGCAGCTGCCGCCCGAACGTCTCGACCCCGTCATAGACGACGATGCCCAGCGCCGCCTCGCGCGACATCGCCCAGTTGAGCGAGCCGAAATAGGTCTGCCCGCCATAGCGCCATCCCGCGCTCGCCTGCAGCTCCAGCCGCGACGACGGGCGCCAGATGACGCCCGCGTCATAGATCAGCCCGTCGGTCTGATACGCGATCCGCGCCGGGCTCGCCGGATCGGTGACGAAGCGGCCGTTGCCGTCACGCACCGGCGTGCCGCCGGCATCGGTCAGCGGATCGCGCTGCTTCACCGCGATCTTTTCATACCCCGCCCCGCCGCGCACCGCGACGGTGCGCGACAACGGCATGGTCACGTCGCCGCGCGCATATTTGCCGTCGTACGTCTGGTCGAGCTGCCCCGCCTCCTCGCGCTCCCACGCGCCGCTCACCGTCACCCCGAACGGCGCGACGCGGCCCACCGGCACGCCGATGCTCGCGGTCGCCAGATGACTGCGCGAGGTGTCGAAATAATCGAGCGGCGCCTGCCCCGGCACGACCGGGGGAAGGTCGGGCACCTCCACCTTCGTATAGCCGAAGCGATAGGCGCCGCTGACGTCCAGCATGCCCGCGCGCGTCGCGACGGTCGGCCCGGCATAGAGCGAATAAACCTGCGCCACATTGGCGACATTGCCGACCAGATTGCCCGGCGCCGCGCCGCGGATGTCGCTGCGCGTCCGCGTCGCCATCGCGCCCGCGTCCAGCGTCAGCGCCGGCGTCAGCAGCACCGATGCGAGCGCCAGCCCGCTGTGCACGTCCTGATCCGCCACCGGCTGCTGCCAGTCGATGCGCCGTTCGTAGCGATAGCTGACCTGCGCTTGCGCGCGCCGCGTGCTGACGCCTGCGTCCACGCCGACCGCCGCTTGAGTATAGGTCAACACGTCGCCGCCATTGGTCAGGTCCGCCGCCGCGGCCTGGCTCAGCTCGATATAGGGCTGGACGTAGCGCTGCGGCTCGGCACCTGCCGGCAGGGCAAACGCAAGCAGGCTCGCACCAAGGAGCGCACGCCGCATCACTCCCCCTGCCCGTAATAGCTGCCGAACCGTCCGCGTCCCGGCTCGTAGGCGACCGCGTTCAGCACCAGATGGATCTCGTCGCACCCGTCGAGCAGCTGGACCGCGGCGTGCACGTCCGCCTCGGTCGTGCGATCCGCGCGCACGACCAGCATCACCTGCCCCACCAGCAGCGCCAGCACGCTGGCGGGCGAGGCGGCGAGCGCGGGCGAGGTGTCGAACACGATGATCCGCGCCGGATTGGCCTCCAGCAGCCGGTCGAGCACGCGCGCGGTGCGCGCCGATGCCAGCAGCTCGGTATCGGAATGGCTGCGCTTGCCCGCGGGCAGCAGCGACAGCTGCGGCACGTCGGTGCGGATGATGCACGTCTCGGGATCGATCGTCGGATCGGCCAGCACGTCGAGCAGCCCGGGCGAATCGTCGGGCGTGTGCGTCAGCCCCAGCGACGCCATGACGTCGGGCTTCGCGAAATCCGCATCGACCAGCACGATCTCGACCTCGCGCTCTGCCGCCAGGCTGATCGCCAGGTTGATCGCGCAGAAGGTCTTGCCCTCGCCGGGCTTGCCCGACCCGACCAGAATCGTGCGCGCGCGCCGCTGCGTGTCGGCGGCCTTGTCGGCCCCCGCGACGCCCGCCGCGATGTCGCGCGCGGTCAGCAGCAGCTGGCGCTTCACCAGCCGGAATTCCTCCGCCAGCGCCCCCACCGGCGCACCGGGGACCAGCATCCCCTTCTCCGCCAGCATCGTGCGGTCGATCGCGGCGATACCCGGAGCGGGGCCGTCCCACGGCTCCACGCCGTCGTCATCGGTGTCGGACAGGAACTCCGCGGGAATGGCAGCGAGCGTGTCGTCCCATCCCCCATCGTTCCCCGGCGAAGGCCGGGGTCCAGTGGCGGGCGGCTCGTGAGATACGACTACGGTGCCCAACTGGGCCCCGGCCTCCGCCGGGGCACAAACGCCCCGCTCCCACGGCAACACCTTCGGCGCCACCACCTCGCGCGCGCGCAGATGCGCGCCGAAGTCGTACACCCGCGCCGCACGCTCGATCAGCGATTCCTGCACCGTCATGCCGCCAGCCCCCGCTGAAGCATCTCCACCCCCAGCAGCGCGACATAGGCGACCACCAGCCCGCCGACCCCGCCCGCGAACCACTTCAGCCGCTTCGCGCGAAGCTCTTCCTGATGCCGCGTCACCATCTCGCCGATCGAGCCGATCACGCTGATCCCGGCCACCTTCTCCAGCCGCTGCGCGGTGGCGAAGGTCGACTGCACCTGCCCCATCGCGAACGCCGCCCCGACCCCCGCCATCAGCCCCGCGACCAGCACCCCCGTCAGCAGCAGCGGACGGTTGGGGGCGGTCGGCGTGCGCGGCAGCGTCGGCGGATCGATCACGCTGAACTTCACCGCGTCGGTCTGCGTCTGCGCGTTGCTGCGCAGCTTCACCTGTTCGCGCTGCGCCAGAAGCTGATCGTATTGGCCCTTCAGAACGTCGTAATTGCGGTCGATCTCGCCCTGCTCCGCGGCGACCGCAGGATCCTCGGTCAGCTTGGAATTGAGCAGGTCCAGGTCCCCCTGCAGCTGCCGCTTGCGCATCTGCAGCGCGGCGACATTCGCCTGCTTGTCCGCCGCCATCGCCTGCAGCGACAGGTACGTCGGGTTCGGCACCGATCCGTCCGCGCCGGCGCCCATCGGCTCTCCGCGCGCCGCGGCCTGCGCCGCCGCCAGCTGCTGCTTCAGCGCGACCACATCGGGATGGCTCTCGGTAAAGCCGCGCCCCCGCGCATCCGCCAGCTGGCCCTGGATCGCCGCCAGCCGCGCGCGCGCCGGCCCGACCCCGGGCGCGATCCCGCCGCCGCCCGCGACCGTTCGCGGCGTCCCCGCCATCTGCCCAGCGACCGCGGCCAGCCCGGATTGCGCCGCCGCCAGATCGCCGTCGACCTGGCTCATCTGGGCGCGCGCCGCGCCGATCCGGTCGCTGACCGTGCCGGTGCCGGGCAGCGCACCCAGATAGCGGTTCTGAAAATCGGCGCGCTTGCCCTCCGCGTCCTGCAACTTGCGCCCTAGATCCTCCAGCTGACCATCGAGAAAGGTGAGCGTCTGGCTGTTCTGGTTGCGATCGTCGGACAGGTTCGTCTCGACGAAGATATCAATCAGCTTCTGCGTGATCGCCGCGGCCAGCTTCGGCGTCGCGGCGGTCGTCGTGATCTCGAACAGATTGTCCTGCTGCGCGACGATCTTGATCGCCTGCTGCAACCCCGCGATCCGGTCCGCGACATCGCGATCACTGGCGATCGTCTGCGCCAGGTCGGTGCCGCGCACCACCTTCTCCAGGTTGACCGCGCTGGTCAGCGTCTGGCGCACCGTGTCGACATCGCGCGCATTGTCGTTCACCGCATTGGGATCGGTCGCGGTCGGCAGCACGGTGCGCATCTGGACGAAGACGCGGGCGCGCGAATCATATTTGCTCGGCACCTGACTGACGATCAGCCAGCCGAGCAGGCACACGCCCCACGCCACCGCCAGCCCCAGCCAGCGGCGCGTCCAGATCGTGTGCAGCGCGATCCGCGCCTCTTCCCACAGCCCGTTCACGGCTCAGAACATGCTCTCGGGGATGATGATGACGTCGCCCGGCTCCAGCCGCACGTTGGCGGACGGATCGCCGTCCTTCAGCAGCTTGTTGACGCGCAGCCCGTATTCGCGCTGCTTGCCCGTCGCGCGGTCGTAACGGATCAGCCGCGCCTTGTTCCCCGCGGCATATTCGCCCAGGCCACCGACCGCGATCATGGCATCCAGCAGCGTCATGTTGGCGCGGTAGGGCAGGCTCGCGGGCTTCTGCGTCGCGCCGACGATGCGGATCTGCTGGCTGTAGGTGCCGCTGAATCCGTCGACGATGACGGAGACGATCGGATCCTTGATATACTCGCCCAGCGCCAGCTTCATGTCCGCGGCCAGCATCGCGGGCGTCTTGCCCACCGCGGGCATGTCGGCGACCAGCGGCGTCGTGATGCGGCCGTCGGGGCGCACCTGCACCTTCGCCGACAGTTCCGGGTTGCGCCACACGAAGATCTGGAGCTGATCGAGCGGGCCGATCACGTATTCCTCGCCCGGCGTCTCGCGCGTCGCGACGAAGGTGGCGGGGGGCAGTTCGGGCCGCCCGCCGGAGGAGGAGCAGGCACTCAGCGTGGTCGACGCCATCAGCGTCATCAACAACGCCCTGGAAACCTTCGCGATACGCATCCCAACCTCCGCACGTTCACCGTCGGCTATGCGCGGGAGAGGTAAAGATAGCGTTTAGGGTTTGGGCCACGGCGCCCCGCGAAACGTCATCCCCGCGCAGGCGGGGATCCAGACGCGCGGGTGCCGCGATAGAGCCGCAACGTCAGCGGTTCTGGATTCCCGCCTCTGCGGGAATGACGGTGCGAGAGCCCAGCACCACCTCCGCCGGCACCGGATGCCCCAGGAACGCCGCCGGGCTGGCGCTCAGACCATAGGCTCCGGCGATGAACACCGCGACCAGATCGCCCTCGTCCGCCGGCGGCAACGCCACCCGGTCCGCCAGTCGATCCAGCGGCGTACACAGGCACCCCACGACCGACGCCTCGCCGTCGCCCGGCTCGCCCATCCGCCCCGCCACCGCGACCGGATAGTTCCGGCGCACCACCGTCCCGAAATTGCCGCTCGCCGCCAGCTGATGGTGCAACCCGCCATCCACCACGACGAACGTCTCGCCGCGGCTTTCCTTGCGATCGACGACCCGGGTCAGATAGACCCCCGCCTCGCCCACCAGCCACCGCCCCAGCTCGATCGCATAGGTCGTGCCCGCGGCGGTCAGCGCGCTCGCCGCCAGCGCCTCGCCCAGCGCAGCACCGATCCGCTCGACATCCAGCGCGCGGTCGCCCGCAAAATGCGGGATGCCGAAGCCGCCGCCCAGATTGACCTTGGACGGCACATGCCCGCTCTCGTCCGCCAGCCGCGCCGCGAGCGTCAGCGTCGCGGCTTGCGTTTCCACCAGCGCCCCCGCATCCAGCGCCTGCGATCCTGCGAAGATATGGAACCCGCGCCAGTCCGCGCCCGCGCCGACGATCGTCCGCACCAATTCGGGCACGCGCTCCGCATCGACGCCGAACGGCGACGCGCGCCCGCCCATCTTCATGCCCGATCCGCGCAGCTCCAGATCGGGGTTCACCCGCACCGCCAGCCGTGGCGCGATGCCCAGCCGCTCGCCCGTCGCCAGCGCGCGCCGCACCTCGCCTGCGGATTCCGCATTCAGCGTCGCACCCGCGACGATCGCCGCCTCCAGCTCCGCATCGCGCTTGCCCGGCCCGGCAAAGCTGATCGCGTGCGCCGGCTTTACCGCCAGCGCCTTCGCCAGCTCCCCAACTGAGGCGACGTCCAGCCCTTCGACCAGATGCGCGATCCCGGCTATCACCGCCGGGTGCGGATTGGCCTTCACCGCATAATGCAACGCCACCGCCGCAGGCATCGCCGCGCGAAAGCGCGCGATCCGCGCAGCGACGATCGCCAGGTCATAGACGAACAGCGGTGATCCGTGCGCCGTCACCAGCGCGTCCGCGCGCTCGCCGCCGATCGTCAGCATCCCCGACTGACCAACGAATTCCGGGGGGATCGGCCCGATCGGCTTCATGCCTGCTGCTCCTTTACCCACGCCGCCACGCGCGCGCGGTCCAGCTTCCCATTGGCGTTGCGCGGTAGTTCGTCGCGCCAGTCGATCCGCACCGGCTGCATATAGGCGGGCAGCTCCCGCTTCAGCCGCTCGCGCAAGGCCCCCTCGTCCGCCGCATCGCCGCGCGCCACCAGCACGATCGACTGCCCCAGCCGCGCGTCCGGCAACCCCAGCGCCACCGCCTCGCGCGCTTCGGGACCGGCGGTGGCGGCTTCCTCGACCTCCTGCGGGCTGATGCGGTGGCCCGCGCTCTTTATCATCTCGTCGTCGCGCCCGACGAACCGCAGGAGTCCTGCGTCATCGGCGACCACCGTATCCCCCGACCACACCGCCGTCCCGCCATAGCGCGAGAACGGCGGCGCCGCGCGGAACCGCAACGCGGTCCGCTCCGCATCGCGCCAATAGCCCTGCGCCACGAGCGGCCCGGCGTGGACCAGCTCCCCCGGCTCCCCCGCCGCCGCCTGCTTGCCGTCGGGGCGCACCACCAGCACCTCGGCAAAGGGGATCGCGCGCCCGATCGACTCCGGATGCGCATCGACCAGCTCGGGCGACAGATAGGTCGAGCGGAACGCCTCGGTCAGCCCATACATCGGGAACAGCCGCGCCTGCGGGAAACGCGCGCGCAACGCCCGCACCATCGTCGGCGTCAGCGCGCCACCCGAATTGGTCAGCCGTCGCAGCCGCGCCGCGGTGTCCGCGGGCCATTCGGCCTCCAGCAGCTGGGCCCACAGCGGCGGCACCCCCGCCAATGTCGTCGCCGCGACGCGCTCCACCGCCTTGATGACGTCGCGCGGGGTCAGATAATCCAGCGGCGCCACCGCCGCGCCCGCATACCAGCTCGAAAAAAGCTGGTTCTGCCCATAGTCGAACCCCAGCGGCAACACCCCCAGCACGCGATCCTGCGGCACGATGTCCAGATAATGCGCGACGCCGACCGCCCCCAGCCACAGGTTCGCATGGCTCAGCATCACGCCCTTGGGCCGCCCGGTGGAACCGGAGGTGTAGAGGATCGCCGCCAGATCGTCCGGATCCGCCTGCGACCGCGTGATCGGGTCGCCCGCGCCCGCCTCCGTCGCGACGACGCAGCCCCCCGGAACGTCCCCGTCCTCCAGTGTCGCGGCGCGCGCATCCTGAGTCAGCAGGAGCGATGCCCCGCTGTCGGCCAGGATATGCGCCACCTGCGCCCGCTTCAGCACCGGATTGACCGGCACATGCACCAGCCCCGCCCGCGCCGCCGCCAGCGGCATCAGGGTCGCGACCCGCGTCTTGGGCAACCAGGTCGCCACCCGTACGCCCGCCTCGAAGCGCTGCGCCGCCAGCCACCCCGCCAGCCGCGCAACCTGCTCCTCGACCTGCGCATAGGTCGCCGCGCCGTCGCGCAGGATCAGCGCGGGCGCTTGCGGATCGCCGCACAGGACGTGATCGATCGGATAAGGCTGCGGATCGGGCATGACATCGGCCATAGCGCCAAGCCGTTGCGCATTTCATCCCCCCAGCCTAGTCCGT
>CAJYKB010000116.1 GCA_913774925.1 uncultured Sphingomonas sp.
GTTCGGCGCGTCCGCCCTGTGGCGCGACCGCTACCTGACCGCGCTGGAGGCACTGGCATGACCGACGACGACCTGCTGCGCGAGGTGCAGGACTGGCTGGCGGCGCATTGGAAGGGACTGCCCGCCCATCACGAGAGCTTCGGGCGCGACCCGCGCAGCGAATGGCTGGCGCAGGTGCGCGACGCCGGCTGGGCGGTGCCGCGCTGGCCCGGCGACTGGTATGGGCGCGACCTGTCGAACGAGCAGGCGAAGATCGTTGAGCGCGCGTTCGCAGGCGTCGGCGCGCCGGGTGCGGGGCAGGACCGCAGCAATCTGTGGGCGAACACCGCGCTGGCGCATGCGACCGACGCGTTCAAGCGCGAGATCGTGCCCAGGCTGCTGGCGGGCGAGGTCGGCATGTGCCTGCTGTATTCGGAGCCGGGCGCAGGCTCCGACCTCGCCGCGATCCGCACGCGCGCCGACAAGGTGGACGGCGGGTGGCGCATCACCGGACAGAAGGTGTGGACGTCGGGCGCCGCGGTGGCGGATTACGGGATGCTGATCGCGCGCACCGACTGGGACTCGCCCAAGCATCGCGGCATCAGCTTCTTCTTCCTGCCGATGAAGCAGGACGGCGTCGAGGTGCGCCCGCTGCGCCAGATCACCGACGAGGCGCATTTCAACGAGGTGTTCATCACCGACGCCTTCGTCCCTGACGAGAACCTGCTGGGGCCGCTGAACGGCGGCTGGGGCGTTCTCCAGACGGCGCTGGCCTATGAACGCTCGGTGATGGGCGACAATGCGCGCGGGCCGCGATCGGGCGCGGGCGGGCCGAAGGGCGATCATTCGCTGCTCGGGCTGGCGCGCGAGGCGGGGAAGCTGGACGATCCCGTCGTGCGGCAGGAGGTGGCGCAGGTGATCGCGTGGCGCGTGCTCAACAAGCTGAACACGCGCCGCGCGAAGGCGGCGCTGGCGCAGGGCAATTCGTCCCCGATCATGTCGCTCGGCAAGCTGGCGATGAGCCGCATCCTGCACGAGGAGGCACGCGTGCGCACGCTGCTGCTGGGTGCCGAGAGCCTGCTGGAAGGCGCGGAACATCCGCGCGCGGAGGACGCCAACTTCCTGACGCTCAACGCCTATTTCACCTCGATCGGCGGGGGCACGGACCAGATTCAGCGCAACATCATCGGCGAGCGCGTGCTGGGCCTGCCGCGCGAGCCGGAGGTGGATCGCACGGTGCCGTTCCGCGAGGTGCGGGCGGGGTGACTTCGCCGGGGAACAAGAGAGGGCAATCCGATGACCCAACGCAGCATCTTCATCACCGGTGGCGCTTCGGGCATCGGGCTGGCCGCGGCGCGGCGGTTCCGGCGCGAGGGGTGGCGCGTCGGCATCGGCGACATCGACCGCCCGGGGATGGCGCGCGTAGCGGACGAACTGGGCGCCTATACCACGCCGCTCGATGTGCGCGACCGCGCGCAATGGGGTGACGCGCTGACCGGGTTCGTCGCGGCGGCGGGGCGGCTCGACGTGCTGCTCAACAACGCCGGGATCGCGCGGTTCGGCATGTTCGAGGAAGTGTCGCCGGAGGAGTCGGACCTGCAGGTCGACATCAACGTGAAGGGGGTCGTCAACGGCGCCTATGCCGCCCTCCCCCACCTCAAGGCGACGTCGGGCAGCAAGCTGGTCAACGTCGCGTCCTGCGCCGGATTGTTCGGGTCGCCGGGGCTGGCGGTCTATTCCGCGACCAAGTTCGCGGTGCGCGGGCTGTCGGAGGCGCTGGACGCGGAGTTCACGCGCCACGGAGTCGGCGTCGCGTGCGTGATGCCGTGGTTCGTCGAGACGCCGATCCTGAATTCGGGATCGGCCGGCACCAACCGCACGCTGCGCGACGCGACCGCGGGCCACGAGGTCTATACGGTCGAGGAAGCCGCCGACGTAATCTGGCAGGCGGTCCACGGCAGCGAGCGCGATTACATCGTCGGCAAGGCGGGGCGGAAGGTGCGCTTCGCGAGCCGGTTCATGCCCGGGCAGATGCGCAAGCGGATGAAGGCGGCGTTCGCGGCGGGGTGAGCGATCTTAAGACCTGATCGCTAGATCACGACCATGTTCGACATTCGTTTCGACCCCGCGCAGCGCGTACTGCACCTGACGCTGTCGGGGTTCTGGACGATGGCGACGGTGGGGCGCTTCGCCGCGGAGATGCTGTTGCGCACCACGGCGATCCGCATGCGGCACGGCACCTTCGCGACGCTGAGCGACGCGCGCGACTTTCCGATCCAGTCGGCGGAGGTGTCCGAGCGGTTCGAGCGCATCCGCGCGCGCGGGCTGGAAATGAACATCGGCCCGACCGCGATCGTGGTCGCGTCGCAATTGAGCAAGTTCCAGGCCGAGCGCGTGCTGAACGCGGACCGGATCCGCGTCTTCCTCGACATAGCCGCGGCAGAGGCTTGGCTGGCGGAGCGCTGGGAGCCGTACGTCGCCGCATCTGAATGACCCCTGCGCGGGGATGACGGCGAGCGCTACCCCCGTCGCCGCTTCTTCCGCTTCGGTACGGCCTGCTCCTCCAGCGTCGCGAGCAGCGCGGTGGCGGCGGCAGTTTCGGCTTCCTGCTTGCTGGCGCCCTCCGCGGTGGTTTCGTCCTTGCCGACGCTGACCTTCACCGTGAAACGCGGGGCGTGACCGGGGCCGGAGCGGTCGACCAGTGCGTAGGCGGGGACCGCGCGGCGGTTGGCCGCCGCCCATTCCTGAAGCGCCGACTTCGGGTGCTGCGGCGCGCGGTCGTCGGCGTGGATGCGGTCGGCCCACAGGCGGCGCACCGCGGCGCGCGCGGCGTCGAGCCCCGCGGTGCGGTACAGCGCACCGAGCAGCGCCTCCATCACGTCGCCCAGCACGTTGTCGCCATGCTGCGCGCCGTCGTTCTGCGCCTGCTTGCCGAGCCGCACCCGCGCCTCCGCGCCGATCGAGCGCGCCACCGCGGCGCAGACCGCGCCCGTCACCAGCGCGTTGAATCGCTTCGACAGCGCCCCCTCGGGATCGTCGGGGAAGATTTCCGACAGCCATTCGGCCATGACGAGGCCGAGGACGCGGTCGCCGAGGAACTCCAGCCGCTCATAGCTTTGCCCGTCATGGCTGGAATGGGTCAGCGCGCGGACGAACAACGCCGGATCGTCCGGGCGCGTGCCGAACGATCGCTCGATCCAGTCCTCCAGCGGTGTGTCCAGAACCGTTATCCCGTCAGAAACCCACTTCGTCAGAAGCCTTGCCCGATGCGGCTGAACCGCGCGGCCGACACCCAGGTCCACGGCTTCAGCCACTCCGCCGAGCCGTCGGTCGACCAGAAGGTGACGAGCGCCTTGCCCTCGATCCGGTCCATCGGGATATAGCCCATCCCCTCCGGCGGGGCGAAGCGGCTGTCGGCGCTGTCGTCGCGGTTGTCGCCCATCAGGAAGACGGTGCCGGCGGGGACGTGATACACGTCGGTATCGTCGGCGCGCGGGATGTTCTCCTGGTCCAGCACCTCGTAGCTGCGGCCATTGGGCAGCGTCTCGCGATAGCGCGGATAGCGGCAGATCGCGGCGCCGTGGGCGTCGACGTCCTGGAACGCGGTGCCGCACTTCTCCGACGGGAAATTGGGCGTGATCGGCACGATGAAGTCGGCGACGCGGTCCTTGGGCACGGCGCGGCCGTTCAGGAACAGCTGGCCATTGCGCATCTGCACCGTATCGCCCGGCAGGCCGATCACCCGCTTGATGACGTCGTGGTCGTCCGGCCCCATCGAGCGGAAGACGACCGTGTCGCCGCGCGTCGGATCGCGACCGAAGATCCGCCCCGGGATCAGCGGGACGCCCCACGGCAGCGACCAGCGGGAATAGCCGTAGTTCCACTTCGACACGAACAGATAGTCGCCGATCAGCAGCCGCGGCAGCATCGATTCCGACGGGATCGAGAACGGCGCGAAGATGAAGCTGCGCAGGATGAAGACGAACAACGCCAGCTTCAGGAGGAAGCGGATCGATTCGCTCGTTTCCGAACGCGCGGGCTTGCCGGTCGCAGCAGGGGTGGCCATGTCGCACCGCGTCGCCTAACGGCGCGGTTACGTCAAGCGCCTCGCGGCGCGGGATGAGCGGCAAGCGAAAGGGAAGTCTGACATGGCCGATTGGTCCGCAATCGAAGCACTGCCCCAGGAGCGACTGGAAACGCTGTTCGCGAACGATGCCGAGCGGTTGCGGCGACTGTCGCTCGACGTGGCGGGGATCCATTTCGACTGGTCGAAGACGCATCTGACCCCGGACGCAGTGGCTGCGTTCGAGGCGCTGGCGAAGCAGGTCGACCTGGCCGGCAAGCGCGAGGCGATGTTCGGCGGCCAGCATGTCAACGTGACCGAGGATCGCCCGGTCGAGCACACCGCCGAGCGCGGCGAGGGCAAGGCGGAGAGCGTCTCTCGCGCGGCCAGCTATCACGCCCGGATGCGCGCGGTGATCGACGCGATCGAGGCGGAGGCGTTCGGGCCGATCCGCCATGTCCTGCATGTCGGAATCGGCGGCTCGGCGCTGGGGCCGCACCTGCTGGTCGATGCGCTGGGGCGCGACAGCGACCGCTACGACGTGGCGATCGTGTCCAACGTCGACGGCATGGCGCTGGACGATGTGTTCGACCGCTTCGATCCCGCGACGACGCTGCTGGCGGTCGCGTCGAAGACCTTCACCACCACCGAGACGATGATGAACGCCGAGAGCGTCATCGAGTGGATGAGCGGTGCGGGGGTCGAGGATCCCTATGGCCGCGTCATCGCCATCACCGCCTCGCCCGAGAAGGCGATCGAATGGGGCGTGGACGAGACGCGCGTGCTGCCTTTCTCCGAAGGCGTGGGCGGGCGCTATTCCTTGTGGTCGTCGATCGGCTTCCCGGCCGCGATCAAGCTGGGTTGGGAGCAGTTCCAGGAGCTGCTGGAAGGGGCCGCCGAGATGGACCGCCACTTCCGCCTGTCCGCGCTGCACAAGAATGCGCCCGCGCTCGCGGCGTTCGCGGACCTGTACTACACGCAGGTGCGCGGTTGCGAGACGCGCGCGCCCTTCGCCTATGACGAGCGGCTGCGGCTGCTGCCGAGCTACCTCCAGCAGCTGGAGATGGAGTCGAACGGGAAGAGCGTGACCGCGGACGGCCAGCCGGTCGGGAGACCGACCGCGCCGATCACCTGGGGCGGCGTGGGTACCGATGCGCAGCATGCGGTGTTTCAGCTGCTCCACCAGGGCACGCACCTGATCCCGGTCGAGTTCCTGGCCGTGATCGAGCCGGGCGACACGCTGCCCGCGGAGCATCACCGCCAGTTGCTGCTCAACGCCTTCGCACAGGGGGCGGCGCTGATGAAGGGCAAGCAGGTCGACGATCCCGCGCGCAGCTATGCCGGCGATCGCCCCTCCTCGACGCTGCTGCTCGACCGGCTCGACGCGCGCACTTTGGGCGCGCTGATCGCCTTCTACGAGCATCGCACGTTCGTGAACGGCGTGCTGCTGGGGATCAATTCGTTCGACCAGTTCGGCGTCGAGCTGGGCAAGGAAATGGCCAAGGCCGCGGCGAAGGGCGGCGGCGACTTCGACCCCTCCACCACCGACCTGATCGCACGCGCCGGTCTGGCGTAAGGAAAGCGGGACGCTTATGTGTATGGCTCTGCGGAGCCATACACATGCGGACCAATATCGTTATCGACGACTCTCTACTTGCCGACTTCATGGCGGCCAGCGGCGCAGCGACGAAACGCGAGGCGATCGAGACAGCGCTTCGTGAGGCGTTGGCCATTCGACGGCAATCGGGCATTCGCGCCTTGCGAGGCACCGTCGAATGGGGCGGCGATCTGGATGATATGCGTACCAGCAAGTATGTTCCGGCAGACACGTGATCTTGGTCGACTCCGGCGTTTGGATCGACTATTTCACCGGACGGCCCAGCATGCAGGCGGAATGGCTTGACCGACATCTATCGTCGGAGCGGTTCCTGATCGGTGATCTGATCCTTGTCGAGGTACTTCAGGGGTGCCGAACGGATCGGCAATTCGAATCACTTCGATCGATGTTGGCGGCATTCACGTCGTTGACGATCCTAGATAGTGAAAGTGCGCTGCAAGCCGCCATCAACTACCGCACGCTGCGCGATCGCGGCATCACCATCCGAAAGACGATCGACACGCTGATCGCCACGCGCTGCATCCTCGATCGCATCCCGCTGTTGTACAGCGACCGCGATTTCGACCCGTTCGTCCAGCACCTCGGCCTCCGGTCGGCGATGGACCTGCCCGGAGTGACCTAAATGCCCGACTTCGACTACGACCTCTTCGTCATCGGTGCCGGTTCCGGCGGTACGCGCGCGGCGCGCGTGTCGGCGGCGCATGGCGCGCGGGTCGCGGTAGCCGAGGAGTATCGCGTCGGCGGCACCTGCGTGATCCGCGGCTGCGTGCCCAAGAAGCTGCTGGTCTATGGCGCGCATTTCGCCGAGGATCTGCGCGATGCGCGCCACTTCGGATGGGACGTGCCCGACGACTGCAACTTCCACTGGCCGCGGCTGCGCGACAATGTGCTGAAGGAAGTTGACCGCATCAACCAGGCGTATACCACGACGCTGGAATCGAACGGCGCGGAGATCATCCACCAACGCGCGACCGTCTCCGGCCCGAACGAGGTGACGCTGGCGGACGGGACGAGGAAGACCGCGAAGACGATCCTGCTCGCGGTCGGCGCGCATCCCGCGGTGCCGGAATGCCCGGGTCACGAACATGGCATCACCTCCAACGAGGCATTCCACCTGGAGGCGATCCCGAAGCGCATCCTGATCGCGGGTGCGGGCTATATCGCCAACGAGTTCGCGGGCGTGTTCCACCAGCTGGGCGCGCACGTCATCCTGATGAACCGGACGAAGGAGATCCTGCGCGGCTACGACCTGCAGATCCGCGACCGGCTGCTCCAGATCAGCATGATGAAGGGGCTGGAGTTCCGCTTCGACGCCACGTTCGAGGGCATCGAGAAGATGGAGGACGGCTGCCTGAAGGTGAACATGGCGAACCACGAGCCGGCGATCGTCGACATGGTGATGTTCGCGACCGGTCGGAAGCCGAACACGCGCGGGCTGGGGCTGGAGACGGCGGGGGTCGAGCTGGACGAGATGGGCGCGGTGAAGGTGGACGGCGACAACCGCACCACCTGCGCGTCGATCTATGCGGTGGGTGACGTGACCAACCGCATCCAGCTGACCCCGGTCGCGATCCGCGAGGGACAGGCGTTCGCGGACAATATGTTCGGCAAGGGCGGTGCGACGGTCGATTACGACTGCGTGCCGTCGGCGGTGTTCAGCCACCCGCCGCTCGCGGGCGTCGGCATGACCGAGGCGGAGGCGCGGCAGAAGCTGGGGTCGGTGAAGGTCTATTCCAGCGACTTCCGCCCGATGAAGAACGTGCTGGCGGGACGCGACGAGCGCGCGCTCTACAAGATGGTTTGCGACGGCGAGACGGATCGCGTGGTGGGCATCCACATGATCGGACCCGACGTGCCCGAGATCATCCAGACCGCCGCGGTCGCGGTGAAGGCGGGGCTGACCAAGGCACAGTTCGACGCGACCGTGGCACTGCACCCGACGATGGCGGAGGAGCTGGTGCTGCTCAAATAAGCGGCGTCATCTCCCCTCCGTCATGCCGGACTTGTTCCGGCATCCACCGTGCCGCGTACCCAGCGGCTTCAGCCTGCGCGGAGCAGTGGATCCCGGAACAAGTCCGGGATGACGTTATGCACGCGGGTCAGGCCGCCACGCCACCCCGCCCGGTCGGGATCACCGCGGCGGTCATTCGTGCGACGCAGACCAGCCGCCCTTCCTCGTCCTCTATCCGGATCGACCAGACCTGGCTGGTGCGCCCGCGTGCCTCGGCGCGGGCGGTGGCATAGACGAAGCCGTCGCCCGCCGGGCGGATGTGGTTGGCGTTGATCTCCATCCCCGCCGCCGCGGACACCGTGGGATCGACCGTCATCGCCGCCGCGACCGACGCCACCGTCTCCGCCAGCGCGACGGAGGCGCCGCCGTGGAGCCGGCCATAGGGCTGTTTCGTGCGTTCGTTGACCGGCATTCGCGCCGTGATCCAGTCGTCGCCCGCCTCGACGAACTCGATCCCCAGGAAGCCGGGCATCGAGGTGGCGCCGGTGCGTGTCATCGCGGCGAGATCGGGGGTGCCGGCGTGCCAGATCGTCATGATGGTCCTCCGAAGGGCAGGATGGATTCGTAGCTGTCGAGCGGGGGCGCGCCGGGGACGGTCCGCCCACGCCGCAGCAGGAAGGCGTGGCGGACGATCTCCGCCTGCTGCTCGATCCCGTAGCGATGGAGCGACCAGCCGGGGCGGACGCTGTAATGATAGCGGCAGAAGGGATGGCGCGCGAGCGGCAGGCAGATCCCGCGTTGGTGCTGCCAGACGTGGCACATCTCGTGGATGAACAACCCCTGCGCATCGAGCGGCGCGGCGGCAAAGTCGTCGCGGCACAGCCCGCCCTTGGGGTGGAAGTGGATATGCCCGCGCGGTGCCATGACGACGTTGGCGGGCTGGAAGAATGCCCATTTGCGCTCGACGATCGTGACCGGCGCATAGTCGATCGCGTCACCATAGACCGACCACGCCAGCGCGATCTCGCCTGCGGTGAGCGGGCGCGCGGTCAATGCGGCGCCGCCTCGCCCGCGCCGACCACCTGCGCGGTCGCCTCCACCGCATGGCCGTCGGCGAAGCGGAAGGTGAGTGGCAGCGTGGCGCCGGGCTTCGCGCTCGCGGGGACGCCGAACATCATCGCGTGATAGCCCGCCGGTGCGAGCTTCGCGGTGCCGCCAGCGGCGACCGGAAGTGCGGCGACCGCGTCCATCGCCATCATGCCGTTGCCGGTCATGCGGCTTTCGTGCAGCTCGATCCGTGCGACGCCGGGGGCGGTGATCTGCACCAGCTGCGCGTCCGTCGCGCCGCCGTGCAGCGTGGCATAGGCCGCGGCGGGGCGGCCGGGGACGGCGGCGAGACGGACCCAGGCGTCGGCCACGGTCGGCGTGGCGGGAGCCCGCGAGCAGGCGGCGACCAGCATGGCGGCGGCGATCGTTGCGAAACGGCGCATCGGTTCTTCCTTCGTGTCAGGGGTGGATTAGGGAGCGCAGCGGGGCGCGGCAACTCCCCCGTCATCCCCGAGCAAGCGGACCTCGCGAACATTCAAATCGCTCCCTGTTCCCCGGCGAAGGCCGGGGTCAAGTAACGACCGGCTCATTGAATGCTGAAATGCTACTCAACTGGGCCCCGGCCTTCGCCTGGGAACAAGAAGCAGCTTCCGAGACGGCCCCGCGTCGCGGCCGGGGTGACGACGCTATTTGGCTTGTCGCCGCGCATCCGCATTCTTCGTACGCAGCGTCGCGGCGGCGGCGGCGGGATCGTCGGGCCAGGGATGGCGGGGGTAGCGGCCGCGCATTTCCTTGGCGACCGCGCCCCAGCTGCCACGCCAGAAGCCGGGGAGGTCGCGCGTGGTCTGGATCGGGCGGCCGGCGGGGCTGGTGAGCGACAGGACCAGCGGAACGCGCCGCTCCCCGATCACTGGATGCTCCGAGAGGCCGAAGAGCGCCTGCACGCGCAGCGCGACGGTCGGCCCGGCCTCCGCACCATAGTCGATCGCATGGGTCGAGCCCGCGGGGCTGGTGAAGGCGGCGGGGGCGAGCCGGTCGACCTGCCGCAAGGCGTCCCAACCGGCGACGTCACGCAGCGCATCGGTCAGCGCGCCGGGCGGGATCGCGTCGAGCCGGCGGCGCCCCTCCACCAGCGCGGGCAGCCAGTCGTCGAGACGCTCGATCAGCGTCGCATCGTCGAGCGCGACACCGGCATAGGCCGCACGCGTGCGCAGCGCCTGCGCGCCGTCCGACCACGGCAGCAGCGACAGGCCGTGTGCGCGCACCCCCTCGACTAGCGCAGCGGCGATCGCGGCGGGGTCGGCGGCGGTGTCGGGACCGCTCGACAGGCGGATCGCGCCCAAGCGGCGTTCGCGCAGCGGCTGCACCGCGCCGGTGGCGGGGTCGAACGTCGCGGTGCGGCGGGTCTCGAGGCGGTCGGCGAACATCGCCTCCACCTCGCCCGCGTCGATCGCGGCGGCGGACAGGATGCGCGCGCCCGCGGCCATCCCCTGCGTCTCGGCGACCGCGAGCCATTCGGCGCGCGCCAGCGGCGAAGTGGCGTCAAGGCGAAAGCCGCGGCCGCCCGCGGACGCCCAGCGCTCGCCACTCGCGTCGCGGCGCTTCGCGACACGATCGGGGAAGGCGAGCGCGATGCACCCCGCGATCGTCCCCTCCCCGCCCCCGCCTCCGTTGGCGCCCTTCACCATCCCCGACCAGCGACGCGCGAGGCCGCGTGCGCTTTCTGCCTTGGGCGAGCGGTCGCCGCGCCAGCGCCACCAGCGTAGCTCCAGGTCGGTATCGGTCCCGCCCAGCCCGCGCTCCTGCAACAGCACCGCAACCTCCGCCGCGAGCCGCTTGTCGGGGGCGAGCAGCAGCATGTGCGCGAGGCGCGGCGACATCGGCAGCGCGGCCATCGCGCGGCCGTGCGCCGTGGGGCGGCCGTCCGCGTCGAGCGCGCCCAGCGTCGCGAGCCGCGCGCGCGCCTCCGCCACCGCCGCCTCGGGCGGGGGGTCGAGCCACGCGAGGTCGCGCGGGTCGGCAACGCCCCAGATCGCTGTGGCGAGCAGCAGCGCCGACAGGTCCGCCTCCAGGATCTCGGGCGGGTCGAAGCGCGGCATCCCCGCGGTCGCCGCTTCCTCCCACAAGCGATAGGCAACGCCGGGCCCCTGCCTCGCGGCGCGGCCGGCGCGCTGGGTGGCGGCGGCCTGGCTCTCGCGCTCGGTCACCAGCCGGGTCATGCCCGCGGCGCGGTCGTAGCGCGGGCGGCGGGCGAGGCCGCTGTCGACGACGATGCGGATCCCATCGAGCGTCAGGCTGGTTTCCGCGATTGAGGTCGCAAGCACCAGCTTGCGCGCGCCATCCGGCTCGGGGCGGATCGCGGCGCGCTGCGCGGCGGGGTCGAGGCTGCCGTGGAGGCGATGGAGGCGGACGCCGGGAAGGTCGGGCAGGCGCTCCGCGGTACGCTCGATCTCGGCGACGCCGGGGAGGAAGGCGAGCAGGCCGCCCTCGGCCTCCGCCAGCGCGCGGCGGATCGCCGCGGCCATACCGTCCTCGATCCGTGCCTCGGCGGCGCGGCCGATGTGGCGCAGCGCCAGCGAATGACTGCGGCCCTCGCTCTCGATCACCGGCGCGCCGTTCATCAGCGCGGCGAAGCGCGCGCCGTCGAGCGTCGCGGACATGGCGACGACGCGCAGGTCCGGGCGCAGCGCGGCTTGCGCATCCAGCGCGAGCGCGAGGCCGAAGTCGCCGTCGAGGCTGCGTTCGTGCACTTCGTCGAACAGGATCGCCGACACGCCGGCCAATTCGGGATCGTCCTGCAGCCGCGCGGTCAGGATGCCCTCGGTCACGACGGTGACGCGGGTGGCGGCGGAGCGCTTCGTGTCGAGGCGGGTGGCGTAGCCGAAGGTGCGGCCGACCGGTTCCTCGGCGAGTGCGGCCATGCGTTCCGCGGCGGCGCGCGCGGCGAGGCGGCGGGGCGAGGTGACAAGGATTTCGCCGGTGCACCACGGCTCGGCGAGCAGCGCGGGCGCGACCGCGGTGGTCTTGCCCGCGCCGGGCGGCGCGACCAGCACCGCCGCCGACTGCGCGCGCAGGGCGGCGAGCAGGTCGGGCAGGACGGCATGGATCGGGAGGGTCATGGGCGTGCGTCTAGCGTGATCGGCGACCGGGGTGAAAGCGGGACGGTCGCCCCCTCACCTTCGTCACCCCGGACTTGTTCGAGACCTCTGCGAAAGTCGTGGATCGCTTGACAATGTCGCGGTTCCCCGGCGCAGGCCGGGGCCCCGTTGGCGTGGCTTTTCCGACTGTTACCACCGTTCCCCAGCTGGGCCCCGGCCTGCGCCGGGGAACGAGGAACTGAGTTTCGCAAAGGTCTCGACTTGTTCCGGGGTCTACCGTGCCGCGTACCTACCGGCCGCGAGGTATGCGGCACGGTGGATGCCGGAACGGGTCCGGCATGACGGGTTGCTCACACGTGCGCGGTCAGCGCCTTCAGGTCGACGATCGGACGTGCGCCGAAATGCTGGATCACTTCCGCGGCGCAGATCGCGCCGAGCGTCAGCGACGCCTCCAGCGACTTGCCGCGCGACTGACCATGCAGGAAGCCGGCGGCGAACAGGTCGCCCGCGCCGGTGGTGTCGACCACCTTGTCGATCGGCTGCGCCGGCACGGTAACGCGCTCCCCGCCCGCGACCGCCATCGCGCCGCGCTCGGCGAGGGTGACGACGACCAGCGGCACCTTGCCCGACACCGCAGCGACCGCGGCGTCGACGGAGTCGGTCTGGGTGAGGAACATGATCTCCGCCTCGTTGGCGAACAGCACGTCGATCAGCCCGGCGTCGATCAACTCGTGGAACGCTGCGCGGTGGCGATCGATGACGAACTCGGCCGACAGCGTGAAGGCGACCTTGCGCCCCGCGGCGCGCGCGATGTCGATGGCGGCACGCATCGCGGCGCGCGGCTCCTCCGGATCCCACAGATACCCCTCCAGATAGAGGTAGCGCGCGTCCGCGATCAGCGACGCATCGAGCTGATCCGCGGGCAGGTAATGCGAGGCGCCCAGGAAGGTGTTCATCGTGCGCTGCCCGTCGGGCGTCACGAAGATCAGGCAGCGCCCGGTGGTCGGCGCACCCGCGCGCGCGGGCGTGTCGAAGCGGATGCCCGCGGCGCGGATATCGTGCGCGAAGACCTCGCCCAGCTGGTCGTCGGCGACTTGGCCGATGAAGGCGCAGCGGCTGCCCAGCGTCGCCATCCCCGCGATCGTGTTCGCCGCGGAACCGCCCGACACCTCCTGCCCCGGACCCATCTTGGCATAGAGCGCGTCGGCCTCCTCCGGCGAGAAGACGAGCGCCATCGCGCCCTTCGTCATGCCGTTGTCGGCGATGAACTCGTCCTCAGCGGGCGAGAGGATGTCGACGATGGCATTGCCGATGGCGACGACGTCGTAGCGGGGTTCGGGGCGGGATTCGGTCACGAAGGGCCTTTCGGATACAACGACATCCGTTCGTGCTGAGGAGGCACTGAGCTTGTCGAAGTGCCGTCTCGAAGCACATGCACATGCCCCTCGAGACGGGTCCTCGACAAGCTCGGCCCCTCCTCGGGGCGAACGGAGGGGGGTGGCGGGGACGATGTCGTCCGCGCGGTAGTGCGCCCATCACTCTTGCGCAACCATTGCGAACCCGCAACGCTATGCGCTCATGATCCGCGCCTTCCTCCTGTCGCTGGGCCAGCTGGGCGATCCGCCGGTGCTGCGCGTCCTGGCAGCGTCGCTGGCGATCACGCTCGCGCTGTTCGCCACACTGGGTGCGGGGCTGTGGTGGGGGATCGATGCGGCGCTGGCGGGATGGACGTGGCACGGCACGCTCGCCGGGATCGCCGCCACGCTGGCGACGGTGCTCGCGGGGTGGCTGCTGTTCCGCGCGGTCGCGGTGCTCGTGGTGGGGCTGTTCGCCGACACGATCGTCGCTGCGGTGGAACGGCGGCATTACCCCGCCGCGCTCGCCAGCGCGCGCGATGTGCCGTTCCACCGCGGCATGGCGATGGGGCTGGCGTCCGCGGGGCGGTTCGTCGCGGTGAACCTGCTGCTGGCGCCGCTCTATCTCCTGCTGTTGCCGACCGGGGTCGGGACGCCGATCGCCTTTTCCGTCGCCAACGCCTGGCTGCTCGGGCGCGACCTGGGCGACATGGTCGCGGCCCGGCATCTGGACCGCGCGGCGATGCGGGGCTGGCGTGCGGCGACCGCGGGGCGGCGCTTCGTGCTGGGGCTTGCGGGGACGGCGCTGTTCGTGGTTCCGCTGCTCAACATCCTCGCCCCCGTCCTGGGGGCGGCGATGGCGACGCATCTTTTCCACGGAACCCGCCGATGAAGCCTGTTGCCGCCCTCCTGCTGCTCGCCCCGCTCGCGGCGTGCGCCACCGACAGCGGCTCGACCGCGGCGCGCCCGGTGCTGGCGCCGATCCCGCAGGCGGGGTTGCAGACCGTGATGGGGCAGGATGCCGCCGCGCTCGTCCGCGGGTTCGGCACGCCCGATGCCGACGTGCGCGAGGGGACCGCGCGCAAGCTGCAATTCTCCAGCGCGATCTGCATCATGGATGCCTATCTCTACCCCGCCAAGACGGGTGCGGAGCCGCGCGTGACGTGGGTCGACACGCGCCAGCGCGACGGCAGCGCGATCGACCGCGCCAGCTGCGTTGCGGCACTGTCGCGGCGCACGGGGGGCAAGTGAACGCGATCGAGGCGCACGGGCTGGTCAAGCGCTTCGGCACGCGGCGCGTGGTCGACGGCGTCGACCTGAGCGTGTCGGCGGGGGCGATCTACGGCGTGCTCGGCCCCAATGGCGCGGGCAAGACGACGACGCTGCGCATGATGCTGGGCATCATCGAGCCGGACGAAGGCACGCGCACCCTGCTGGGGGCCGCGCACCCGCGCGATTCGGGCGACCGCGTCGGCTATCTGCCGGAGGAGCGCGGGTTGTATCCGGCGATGAAGGCGCGCGAGGCGATCGCGTTCATGGGGGCGCTGCGCGGGCTCGACTGGCGCACCGGGCGGGCGCGGGCGGGCGATCTGCTCGAGGCCGCAGGGCTGGCGCACGCCGCCGACCAGAAGATCCGCAAGCTGTCGAAGGGGATGGCGCAGCTGGTCCAGCTGCTGGGATCGGTGGTGCATCGTCCCGACCTGCTGGTGCTGGACGAGCCGTTCTCCGGGCTCGACCCGGTCAATCAGGAGCGACTGGAGGCGCTGATCCTCGCCGAGCGCGACCGCGGCGCGACGATCCTGTTCTCCACCCACGTCATGGCGCATGCGCAGCGGCTGTGCGACCGGCTGGCGATCATCGCGGGCGGAAGGCGACGGTTCGAGGGCACGGTGGACGAGGCGCGCGGCACGTTGCCGCAGCAGGTGCATTACGTGCCGCACCATGCCGGGGCAGGTATCGCGGCGGTCCTTCCCGTCGATGCGCACAGAGAGGGCGACGGCTGGCGGTTCCCGCTCCCGCACGAGGGGATCGAGGGGTTGCTCAAGCGGCTGATCGATGCGGGGCACGGGATTTCCGGGCTGTCGATCGAGCGGCCCGGGCTGCACGAGGCGTTCGTGCGGATCGTTGGCGAGGCGACGGTTGATACGGGAGAGGCGCGATGATTCGGCTTCGCCGTCATGCCGGACTTGTTCCAGCATCCACCGCGCCGCAGAACCAGCGGCTTCGGCCTTTGCGGAACAGTGGATCCCGGAACGGGTCCGGGATGACGAACAGCCCGTGGCCGGCGGTGCGCGCATGACCCGCCTGCGCCGCCAGATCCGCCAGACGCTGACCATCGCGCGGCGCGACTTCACCGCGACGGTGTTCACGCCGGTCTTCCTGCTGTTCCTCTTCGCGCCGCTCATCATGGTGTCGTTCGGCGCGATCGGCGGGCTGGGCGCCGCCAGCGCGACGCAGGGCGCCGCGGAGGACAAGCGCATCGTCGCCATCCTGCCGCCGGGCGAGGCGCGCGCGCTCGCCGCCGCCGACGCGCGCCTGCGCCCGCTGTTCGGCGGCGATCGCCAGCCGCCCGCGCTCCAGCTGCGCGCGCCCTCCGCCGACACCGCCGCGCAGGCGCGGCGCGTGCTCGCCAATCCGCATGTCGACGTCGCCGCGGTGCTGGGCGGACCGCTCGATCGGCCGGTCATCCTCCACGACGGCGGTGACAAGGACGCTGCGCGCTACCTCGCCGCCACCGCCCGCGACGCGGCGCTGGCGATGCGCGCGCCGGCCCCTGCCCCCGCCGTGCTGGAGCAGGTCGCGCGCGCCGCCCCCTCCGCGCAGGCGCGCGGTACGTCGGGCTTCTTCGCGGTGTTCGGCATCTTCTTCCTGACCCTGTTCCTCTCCGGCCAGGTCGTCGGCACGATGGCGGAGGAGCGCAACAACAAGGTGATCGAGGTGCTAGCCGCCGCGGTCCCGCTGGAAAGCGTGTTCCTGGGCAAGTTGCTCGGCATGTTCGGGGTCGCGGTGCTGTTCGTCGCCTTCTGGGGCATGATCGTGACGCAGGTCGGCGCGCTGCTGCCGGGCGAGATCGGCGCGGACGTCGCGATGCTGTCGCCCGCGATGGGACGCGGCGGGTTCGCGCTGCTGTTCTGCGCCTATTTCACCACCGCCTATCTGCTGCTCGGCTCCGTCTTCCTGGGCGTCGGCGCGCAAGCCTCGACCATGCGTGAGATCCAGATGCTGTCGCTGCCGATCACCGTCCTGCAGGTGGCGATGTTCGCTTTGGCCTCCGCGGCGGTGGCGCAGCCGGGCTCGACGCTGGCGCTGGCCGCGGAGCTGTTCCCGCTGTCCTCCCCCTTCGCGATGGCGGGACGCGCCGCCGCCTCGGCGGAGGTGTGGCCGCACCTGGCGGCGCTGGCGTGGCAGCTGCTGTGGGTGTCGCTGTTCATCGTCACCGGTGCGCGCGCCTTCCGCCGCGGGGTGCTGCAATCGGGCAGCGCGACGCCGGTATGGCGGCGGATATTTACCATTCGCCGCAAGACCATTGACATGGATGTCAGTTAGGTTTTCTCTCGCAACCATAAAGTGGGAGAGGAATGATGGCGACTCTGGCGAGAGACGTGTCGGCACCGGTCGATCCGTTCGACATGAGCCGGGCGGAACTGTACCGCGACGATACCTGGCACGCGCCCTTCCGTCAGTTGCGCGCGGAGGCGCCGGTCCACAAGGTCGAGCATTCCGACTTCGGCCCCTATTGGTCGCTCAGCACCTACAAGCCGATCGTCGAGGTCGAATCGCTGCCGGACATCTATTCTTCCGAGGTGAATGGCTTCACCATCTCGCGGGTCGCCAATGACGAGGTGCGGATGCCGATGTTCATCGGCCGCGACCGCCCGATCCATACCGCGCAGCGCCGCACCGTCGCCCCCGCCTTCACCCCCAGCGAGATGGTGCGCCTGTCGCAGGACATCCGCCGCCGCTCGGGCGAGATCCTGGACGGGTTGCCGTGGAACACCGGCTTCGACTGGGTCGAGCGCGTGTCGATCGAGCTGACGACGCAGATGCTGGCGCTGCTGTTCGACTTTCCGTGGCATGACCGTGCGAAGCTGACGATGTGGTCCGACTGGATGGGCGATATCGAGATCGCGAAGGACGAGAGCCTGCGCCAGCAGCGGCTGGAGAAGATCTACGAATGCGGCGCCTATTTCCAGAAGCTGTGGGCGGCCAAGGCGCAGGGCGAACCCACCCCCGACCTCATCTCGATGATGATCCATTCGGACGCGATGAGCCACATGGACCATAACGAGTTCATGGGGAACCTCATCCTCCTGATCGTCGGCGGCAACGACACCACGCGCAACACGATGTCGGGCCTCGTCTATGCGCTCGACAAATTCCCCGACCAGCGCGCTAAGCTGGAGGCGGACACCGCGCTGATCCCCAATGCGGTGAGCGAGATCATCCGCTGGCAGACGCCGCTGGCGCACATGGCGCGCACCGCGCTGCGCGATACCGAACTCGCCGGGCAGCAGATCGCCGAAGGCGACAAGCTGGTGATGTGGTATATCTCCGCGAACCGGGACGAGAGCGTGTTCGGTCCCAATGCGGACGATTACCAGGTCGACCGTCCCAATGCGCGCCGCCACCTGGCGTTCGGCCACGGCATCCACCGCTGCGTCGGCGCGCGGCTGGCGGAGTTGCAGGTCGCGATCCTGCTGGAGGAGATGGCGAAGCGGCGGATGCGCGTGAACGTGGTCGGTGCGCCCGACCGCGTGCCGGCGTGTTTCGTCCACGGTTACAAACATCTGCCGGTCGAGATCGAGCGCTACTGAGCCGTCTCCCCGGCACGGTGATCGATACGACGGTCGATAGGGGCGGCAGGGCGGGAAGGACACCCGCCCTGTCGCTTTTTTGCAACGCACAAACCTCACGTTTCATTCACGAACGAATCGACTCGCGCCTGTCACCGGACTGACATAATCGCGGGGCAGTGGCGCATCAGGACGGCAACAAGCCGCACGTCACGGGCCAGGGCTCAAAAGGGACAAAATTCATGCGAAACAACCTCTTCCTGGGCGCGGCTGCGATCGCGCTCGTCGCGCCGATGGGCGCCATGGCGCAGGAGACCACCTCCACCATCCGCGGCACCGTGACCAGCGCCGGCGCGCCGGTGGCCGGCGCGACGGTCGAGGTCGTGAACGTGCCGACCGGCGGCACCACGACCGTCACCACCGATGCGGCAGGCAGCTTCAATTCCACTGGTCTGCGGGCTGGCGGCCCCTACACCGTCACCGTGACGGCGCCGGGCTATTCCTCGGTCACCGTCACCGACATCAACACCGTGATCGCGCAAAGCTATGAACTGCCGATCGAGCTGACGGCCGCCGATGCCGCGACGCCGGGCACCGACATCGTCGTGACCGCATCGCGCCTGCCGAACGCCCGCACGCTGAGCCAGGGGCCGGCGACCGTCCTGTCGGCCGCGCAGATCGCCAGCGTCGCATCCGTCAATCGCGACATCCGTGACCTGATGCGCCGCGACCCGTTCGCCCGTCTCGATTATGCCGAGGGCAGCGGCCGCGCGGTCAGCTTCGCTGGCCAGAACGCACGGTTCAATCGCTTCTCCGTCGACGGTGTCCCCGTCACCGACAATTTCGGTCTGAACCCGGACGGTCTTCCGACCCGCCGCTCGCCCGTTCCGTTCGACGCGATCGGCCAGTTCCAGACCAAGGTCGCGCCGTATGATGTGCGCGAGGGCAATTTCCAGGGCGGCGCCATCAACGCCATCCTGAAGTCGGGCACCAACACGTTCCACGGCACCGGCTTCTACGCCTATTCCAGCGACAAGCTGACCGGCAAGGAAACGAAGGCAGGCCCGGGCGTGCCGACCGGGCGGGTGACCATCCCGAGCTTCAAGTACGAGAATTACGGCGCCGAGCTGTCGGGGCCGCTCATCAAGGACAAGCTGTTCTTCATGGTCGCGGGCGAGCGCATTCGCGCCGGCACGCCGATCGTGGAAGGCACGCCCGGCAACAATGCGGGCACCGTGATCCCGAACATCAGCGATGCGGCCGTCGCGCGCATCCAGCAGGTCGCGCAGAGCCGCTACGGCTACAACACCGGCGGCATCCTGAACAACTCGGACGATCAGGACGATCGCCTGGTCGCCAAGCTGGACGCGAACCTGTCCGATACGCAGCGTGCCTCGGCCACGTATATGTACACGAAGGATTCGATCCGCTTCAATCAGAACACCAACACCAGCCCGGCAAGCGGCACGGCCAATGCGACCGGCCTGGGCCTGGAATCCAACGGCTATATCGCGACGAACCGGCTGCATACCGGCGTGTTCCAGCTGAACTCCGACTGGAGCGACGACTTCTCGACCGAAGTCCGCGGGTTCTACAAGGACTATAAGCGCGGTCAGGATCCGGTGCTGGGCCGCGGCTTCGCGCAATTCCAGGTCTGCACCGCGCCGACGTCCGACCGTGGCACGTTCGGGACCGGCACCAACACCGGAAGCACCGCCACCGGTAACGATCTGTCGATCAACTGCGCGTCCGGCAACGGTGTCGTGTCGTTCGGCCCGGACATCTCGCGCCAGGCGAATTCGCTCACCAGCCGCACCTACGGCGGTCTGGTTCAGGGTCGCCTGACGCGTGAGAACCACGACCTGCGCGTGTTCGGCGAGTTCCAGGACACGAAGATCTTCAATCTCTTCGTGCAGCGTACCGCGGGCGACTATTATTTCGATTCGCTGGCGGACTTCGAAGCGGGCAACGCGCAGCGCCTGCGCTATCAGAATGCCGTTCCGTCGCTCGATCCGGCGAACGGCGCGGCGCGGTTCCGGTATCAGTCCTATTCCTTCGGCATCCAGGACATCTGGCGGATCAACGACGCGCTGACGCTGTCCTACGGCGCCCGTTGGGACATGTATGGCGGACAGAGCCGCCCGGCGCTCAACACCAACTTCCTCAACCGCTACGGCTTTTCCAACCTGACCTACATTTCGGGTCGGGGCGTGTTTCAGCCCCGTATCGGATTCGACTACAAGGCGACGCAGAACCTCGTCTTCCGTGGCGGCATCGGCATCTTCTCGGGCGGCTCGCCGGACGTCTACGTCTCGAACAGCTTCTCGAACACGGGCTTCCTGACCAACAGCATCGACGTTCGTCAGAACAACAACGGCAGCTACACGACGGGTACGGGTTCGCAGATCCTGACCAACGTGAACGGGACGACGATCCCCGCTGCGGCCAACACGCTGCTGACCAACGCGAGCACCTCGACCACGTCGCCGACGAACGCGCTTGTCCCGGACTTCCGCCTTCCGTCGCAGTGGCGCGGCACGTTGTCCGCCGATTATGACACGGACATCGGTGGCTTCCTTGGTGGTGGCTGGCACTTCGGCGCGGACTTCCTGTGGTCGGGTGTGCGCGACCAGGTCTATTTCGCGGATCAGCGCGTGACGCCGACGACGCTCCTGACGCCGGACGGTCGGACGCGTTACGCATCGGTCACCACGTTCGGCGACACGTTCCAGGACATCGTCCTGCGCAACACCAGCCTTGGGCGGTCGTACGTCGCGGTCGGCCGCTTCGACAAGGCGTTCGACCTGGGCCTGACCCTGTCGGCCAGCTACACCTATCAGAACGTCAAGGATCAGACGCCCGCCACGTCGTCGACCGCCGGCTCCAACTACGGCAACGGCGCGTTCTTCGACGGCAGCGGTGCAGCCTATGGCCGTTCGAACGACGAGGTCCGTCACCTCATCAAGTATAGCGTGACGCTGGATCGCGCCTTCTTCGGGGACTACAAGACCAATATCTCGCTGTTCGGCGAAACCCGCATCGGCAAGCCGTACAGCTATACGATGCAGGACACTTCGTCGGCGCGCAGCCAGATCTTCGGCAACGTCGGCACGCAGTCGCGCTACCTGCTGTACGTGCCGACCAGCACGACCGATCCGCTGGTCAGCTATGGCGATCGCACCGTGGGCGGCACGGTCGTGACCGCCGCGCAGACGCAGGCGGCGCTGGATGCGCTCATCAACTCGACCGATCTGGCCAAGTATCGGGGCAAGGTTGCGCCGCGCAACGGCTTCAACTCGCCGTGGTTCACCCGGATCGACCTGCACGTTTCGCAGGAAATCCCGACGGGCCTCAGCGGCAGCCGCATCCAGCTGTTCATGGATATCGAGAACCTGACCAACCTCATCAACAAGAACTGGGGTCAGATCCGCGAGTATTCCTTCCCCTACACCATCCCGGCGGTGCAGGTGACCTGCCTCCAGACGGCGGTGGCGACCGGAACCGCGGCGACATCGGCGCAGACGACGCAGAATACCTCGCAGCCCTGCGCCCAGTACCGCTACACCGCGGCATCGACGGCGCCGGACCAGCAGAACATCATCTCGTCGCGTCAGTCGCTGTATCAGATCCGCATCGGCGCGCGCTTCAGCTTCTAAGCTCCAGCGCCCCCATCGGGCCACATCCGGGCCGCCGCCCCCACGGGGACGGCGGCCCTTCTTTTTGCACGGTCCGCCGCCACGGTGTAGAACGCCGGCGCAATGGCGACCCTCTCCGCTTCTTCCGCCCCCTCCCCCGCCCCGCTGCCGTCGGGTCCGAACCCGGAGCGACCGCTGTTCGTGCGGCCGTTCTTCGAGGACAAGTCGGCGGCCTTCTGGAAGCTTCAGGCGGCCGGGTGGACCGGGTATCTGCTGCTCCGCTCCGTCTCGACGCTGTCGGGCAATTTCTCGCTCCAGGCGATCGTGCCCAACATCATCGAGGCGATCGTCGGCTATTGCCTGACGCTGCTGCTCAGCGTGCTGTACGGCCATTACCGCCAGCTGCCGCGCGTCACCGGCATCCTGCTGTCGATCTTCACGCTGGCGTTCGCGACGTTCCTCTATGCGACGCTCGACGCCTTCTCGTTCAGCTTCATCAAGCTGGCGGCGCCCGGCGTCGACGTGTCGCTGCTGCTGGGGACGCTGTTCCTGAACTTCACCGTGCTGGCGGGGTGGTCGGCGCTGTATTTCGGGATCAACTTCTACCTGATCGTGGAATCGCAGATCGACCAGATGGAGCATCTGGAAAACCAGGCGTCCTCGGCGCAGCTGGCGATGCTGCGCTATCAGCTGAACCCGCATTTCCTGTTCAACACGCTCAATTCGATCTCCACGCTGGTGCTGCTGAAACAGACCGAGCGCGCGAATGCGATGCTGAGCCGGCTGTCGTCGTTCCTGCGCTACACGCTGGCGAACGAGCCGACCGCGCACGTGACGGTGGCGCAGGAGATGGAGACGCTGAAGCTGTATCTGGAGATCGAGAAGATGCGGTTCGAGGACCGCTTGCGTCCGATCTTCGACGTCGATCCCGCGGTGGAGAAGGCGCGGCTGCCGTCGCTGCTGCTCCAGCCGCTGGTCGAGAATGCGATCAAATATGCGGTCACGCCGCAGGAGGACGGCGCCGAAATCCGCGTGTCCGTGCGGCTCGTCGGGGAGCGGGTGCTGCTGGGCGTATCCGACACCGGACCGGGTTTGATGCCGACCAAATCGCGTCCAAGCCTTTCAACCGGCGTTGGCATCGCCAATATCAGGGAGCGGCTGGCGCAGGCTTACGGGGCCGACCACCGGTTCGATGTGCGCGCCATGCCGACGGGCGGGTTCGGGGTCCAGATCGAGATCCCGTTCCAGCTCGAAGTACCGAATAGAGAGGTGTGATGACCATTCGTACCATCCTCGTCGACGACGAGCCGCTTGCGATCCAGGGGCTCGAGCTGCGGCTGCAGGCGCACGACGACGTCGAGATCATCGCCAAGTGCCAGAACGGGCGCGAGGCGATCAGCGCGATCAAGACCCACAAGCCCGACCTCGTCTTCCTCGACATCCAGATGCCCGGATTCGACGGCTTCTCGGTGGTGCAGGGATTGATGGAGGTGGAGCCGCCGCTGTTCGTCTTCGTCACCGCTTTTTCCGACCACGCGATCCGCGCGTTCGAGGCGCAGGCGACCGATTACCTGATGAAGCCGGTCGAGGAAACGCGGCTGGCCGATACGCTGGACCGCGTCCGCCAGCGGCTGTCGGAGCGGCAGAGTGCGGGCGAGGCGGACCGGTTGAAGGAAGTGCTGGCCGAGCATGCGCCCGAGGCGGCGGCCGAGATGAACGACGCAGGCGGCGGCGGCGATCAGGTCAATGCCAGCCGTTTCGAGAAGATGATCAACATCAAGGATCGCGGGCAGATTTTCCGCGTCGATGTCGACACGATCGAGCGGATCGACGCCGCGGGCGA
>CAJYKB010000117.1 GCA_913774925.1 uncultured Sphingomonas sp.
TTCCGCCCAAAGCCCGCCGGCAAGAACGCCTCCGCAAATCCACGCTGTTCCATCGACGCCGCTCCTTCAACAGCATCGAATCATTTCCATACCAGAACGTCAGCACCTTTTCGCAGAGGTCTCGACTGGTTCCGGGGTCCACCATTCCGCGCCGTCGAAAACGTGCGAGTTTGCGGCGCGGTGGATGCCGGAACAAATCCGGCATGACGATGGCCACTTTCCGCAGGGGGCTAGCGGAGGCGGGGATCGAGCCGCGGTGTCTGCGTGTGTGGATTCACGCCTTCGCGGGAATGACGGGGGGCTCGGTGCTCCAGAATCTGGCTCACTGTCACCGCGAAGGGCCGAATCCAAGACGGTGTGGAACGATGTGCTCCTGCCTTCGCAGGAGCACGGCGAGGATGTTCACGGGGCAAAGCTCTATCGGTCCAGTCGCCTTGCCAGCGACACGAACTCGGCCACGCTTACCGTCTCCGCGCGGCGCGTCGCGTCGATGCCCTCCGCTTCCAGCGCGTCGAGTGCGCCGGGGACACCGCGCAGGCTCTGGCGGAGCATCTTGCGGCGCTGGCCGAAGGCAGCGGCGGTGAGGCGTTCCAGCGTCGCCAGCGTTACGCCCTCGGGTGCTTCCACGGGCACGAGGTGGACGACCGCGGACATCACCTTGGGCGGAGGAGTGAAAGCGGAGCGGTGAACGGGCATGGCGATGCGCGCGGTGCTGCGCCATTGCGACAGGACCGCGAGCCGGCCGTAGGCATCGGTGGCGGCGGGGGCGACGATGCGGTCGGCGACTTCGCGCTGGAACATCAGTGTGCACGATCGCCACCACGGCAACCACTCGGCCGACAACCAGCTGACCAGCAAGGCGGTGCCGACATTGTAGGGCAGGTTGGAGACGATGTGCGGCGCGCCGTCGAAGAGCGTACGCGCGTCGATCTCGGTCGCGTCGCCCTCGATCACGCGCAGCTTTCCGGGGTAGGCGGCCTCCAGTTCGGCGAGCGCGGGGATGCAGCGGCGGTCGCGCTCGATCGCGGTGACGCGCGCGCCCTGCGCCAGCAGCGCGCGGGTGAGCCCGCCGGGGCCGGGGCCGACCTCCAGCACCTCGGCATCCTGAAGATCGCCGGGGACGCGCGCGATGCGCGCGAGCAATTGCGCGTCGAAGAGGAAGTTCTGTCCCAGCGCCTTGGACGCGGACAGACCGTGGCGCGAGATGACCTCTCGCAGCGGGGGCAATTCGACCATGGCCGTCACGCCGGATGCTGCTCACGCGTGCGATGGGTGGCGGCAGCGTCCGCCATGGCGATCGCGGCGATCATCGCGCCGGGGTGCGCCAGCCCCTTGCCCGCGATGTCGAAGGCGGTGCCGTGATCGGGCGAGGTGCGGACGATCGGCAGCCCGAGCGTGATGTTGACGCCGTCGTCGAAATACAGCGTCTTGATCGGGATCAGCGCCTGGTCGTGGTATCCGCACAGCACCGCATCATAGCCGTCGCGCGCCCGGGCGTGGAACATCGTGTCGGCGGCGAACGGCCCGCGGGCGTCGATTCCCTCCGCCACCAGCTGCGCGATGGCGGGAGCGAACACGTCGATCTCCTCGCGCCCGATCGCGCCGCTCTCGCCCGCATGGGGGTTGAGCCCGGCGAAGGCGAGGCGGGGGCGCTCGATCCCGAAGTTGCGCATCAGCCCGCGCGCGGTCACGCGCGCCTTGGCGACGATGAGCTCGGCGGTGAGCAGAGCGGGCACGTCGGCGAAGGGGACATGCGTGGTGATCGGGACGACGCGCAGCCCGGGTCCGGCGAGCATCATCACCGCGTTGTCGCGCGCTATGCCGCAGCGTTCGGCGACGAACTCGGTCTGGCCGGGATGCGTGAAACCGATGTCGTACAGCTGCGCCTTCGACACCGGGCCGGTCACCAGCGCGCGGCCCGCGCCCGAACGGACCAGCCCGCAGGCGAGCTCCAGCGCGTGGAGCGCGCAGCGCGCGCCGTCCGCATCGGGGAGGCCCGGGACGATCTCGCCCGCATCCTCTACCGTCAGCACCGGCAGCGCGTCAGGGAAGATGTTCGCGACTGCGCCGAGATCGGTGATCGGCTGCACCGGCCCCTGCCACACACGCTCGATCGCACGGCAATCCCCGACCGCGACGAACGGTGCCAGCGCGCGTTCGACCCGCGCATCCCAGGCGCGCGCGATCGTCTCCGGCCCGACCCCCGCGGGGTCGCCCATCGCGATCACGATCGGCGCGCCGGGGGCGGGTGCCGTCATCGCCACGGCTCAGCGATACTCGATCACCGCGTCGCGCCGCAGGTCGCGCAGCGCCTGCTGCGCGCGCAGGTTGACGCGCTGCTGCTCCAGCTGGCTCTGGATCTGCGCCGCGCCGGGCAGCTGCCCGCTCTGCACTTCGTCACGGCCGCACAGCACCAGCGTACGCACGCCCTCGGTCGGGGTGCCGAACGGCGGCGTCGCCTGACCGACCTGGAGCTTCAGCATGATTGCCTGGAGCGGGGGCGGCAGGTCGCGGACACGGATCGAATCGTTGTCGACCACCTCGGCATCGAGCGAGGCGGCGATCTTCGCCACCGAGCCGCAGCCCTGCAGCTTCTGGATCTCGGTCGCGAAGGCGGAGGTGCGCTGCGTCGCCTGCGCCTGCGTGGTGCCGGCGGGGAATTTGATCGTCATCTGCTTCAGGCTGAGCTTTGCATCGCGCGGATCGGCGGTCAGCACCTGCCGCTTGTCGACCAGATACAGGATCGAGAAGCCGCCCGGGGTCGGGACCGGGCCGGCGACCTGGCCGACCTGCATCGTGTTCGCGGCCTGCGCCAGCGCCTCCGGCAGCTGCGCGGTGCGGACCCAGCCCAGGTCGCCGCCGACGCCGCGGGTCGATGCCTCGGAGAAGTTGCGCGCGAAATAGGCGAACGGCGCCTGGCCCTTGCCGATCTCCGCGATGATCTGCCGCGCCTGCGCGAACACCTGCTGCTCGCGGTCGGCGGTGGCGGAGAGGTAGATTTCGTTGAGGTGATATTCCTCGGTGCCCTTGGCCTGCTCCAGCCGGTCGAGGATCGCCTTCACCTCCTCGTCGCCGACGTTGACGAACGGCTCGACGCGGCGGCGCAGGTAGCGCTGCCACGCCAGCTCGCCCTCGATCTGGCGGCGGATCGAGCGATCGGAGGAGCCGTTGGCGCGCAGGAAGGCGGCGAATTCCGCCGGCGTCTTGTTGAAGTTGCGCGCGACGCGGGCGACGCTTTGATCGATCTCGTCCTTCGTGATGGTCACGTCGGCGGTCTTCGCCTGCTGGATCTGGAGCGTCTCGTCGATCAGCTGGCGCAGCACCTGGAGGCGCAGCCGCTCGCGATCCTCGTTCGTCAGCTTCACGTTGTTGGCCGCCGCGATCAGCGCCACGCGCTGATCGACGTCGGTCTGGGTGATGACCGTGTCGTTGACGATCGCGGTCGCCTTGCGGATGTTCGGGTCGAGCTTGCCGAAGATCTGGAGGTTGGCGGGGATGTTGAGCCCGGTGTTGTCGGGCATCGACTGATCCTCGACCGTCTGCGCGATGCCCGCACCCGTGCCGGCGGCGACCGCAGCCAGCGCCAGCGTCGCAGCCAGCGCCCGGCGGAACCCCACAACCCGGCGGATCTGGGCCGCGCCCTTCGTGTTCGTCATCACGTGAATCTCGAAATCCCCATGCCGCGCCCATGGCGCACGTCGCCGGCGCAAATGCCCCATTCCAGCTGAACCGCGGCTTAGCGGCCCAACCCCTTCAAGGAAAGCGTCAAGAGGTAGGCGTTGCCGGCGCGCGCGTCGCCCAGCGTCTGATAGTCGCGCCGCCAGGTGACGCCCATTTCGATACAATCGTCCTGATAGGCGACGCCGACGCGGTGGCGGATCGGGGTGAAGCCGTCCGCGGTGGCGAGCGTGGGATCCTCCTCGCGGTCGGTCAGGTCGACCAGCGCGGAGCCCCACACCGACCAGAAGCGCCCGATGCCGACGCGCCCGCCGACGCGGATCTCCTCGCGGTCCTGAAGGTCGGGGATGTCGATGTTGCGGTTCAGGCGGATGTAGCCGACCGTGGCGTAGGTGCGGCGCGACCCGATCGTGGTGTCGATCTCGTTGCGGCGCACCGCCAGATTGTCCTTGTCGAGCCGGTAGCGGTGGGTGAGCGTCACCCACTCGCCGAAGCGCACGTTGGTGCGCCCGACAATGTCGGAGAAGCGGTCCGACAGGCCGGTGCCGTTCGGCAGGATGCTGGGGCGCGAATTGAGGCGATAGCTCTGCCCGACATTGGCGGAGATGGCGACGCCGGTGAGGTCGAGCGCCCAGTCGGCACCGTAGGTCACGCGGCTCGAATCCTCCCAGCGGTCGTAGCCGGGAAAGCGGTTGAGCGCGAAGAGGTTCGAATCCTCCAGGTCGACCGCGCGCGCATCCTCGTTGGGCACCGCCAGGTTGCGCGTGGGCGGCGTGGCGACCAGCTGGACGCGCGGGGTGAAGCGCTGGAACCCGCCGAACAGCTCGCCGATCAGCGGCCAGCGGACGTCGGCGGCGAGCGCACCGATCGCGCGGGTCTGGAACCCCTCGATCCCGCGGTAGCTGGCGATCACGGTCGCGGCGGTGCCGGTGGTGTTGTAGGCGTCGCCGCGGGCATAGGCCGTCAGCGTCACCTCCTGACCGGTGGTTGTGATGCCGCGCCAGTCCCAGCGCGCCGAGACGAACCCGCGCTGCGTGTCCTGCCCCGCCTTGCGCCCGATCGCGAGCGTGTTCGCCTGAAGCTGGAGCACGCCGCCCAGCGGTGCGTCGGTGATGCGGCGGCGATAGTCGATCTCGGGCAGCGCGACCGGCTGGAACCCCTGTCGGTCGCCGACGCGCAGCGTCTGCACCGCCCAGCCGGCGAGCGAGAGATAGCTGTCGCGGTCGATCCGCTCGACGGTGACGTTGGTGCGCAGGCGATCCTCGCGCGAGATGTCGTAGCGGCGCAGGAAGGTGCGGTCGGTGACGAGCCGCAGCGAGGTGGAGATGCTCCAGTTCGGGTCGAGCTGGAACCGGCCGACGCCGTCGAGATAGCCGCGGAACGCGCGCTCGGTCTGGGTCGTGAAGCCGCCCGACAGGTCGCCGCTGCGGCGGCTGCCGGTGGCATAGGCGGTCAGCGAGAAGGCGCCGATCTCGTCCACCTGCGCATAGCGCGCCTCCATCATCGGCAGCTCGGAGGAGAACAGGTGCGGGCGCAGCACCAGCGACCTGTTGGCGCCGAGCACGACGTTGATCGGCAGTACGACCTCCACGCCGTTCAGCTGAGTGACGTTGAATTCCGGGGTGAGCAGCCCGGAGCTGCTGCTGCCGCCCAGCGGCACGCTGAAGCGCGGCAGCGCAGGTGTGCTGAGCCCGAAGAGGTGGATGCGCGCGCCGTCGAAGGTCAGCCGCTCGCGGTCCGGGCGGTACATCACCTGTACCGCGGTGATCTTCCAGGTCGGCTCCTTGGGGCAACCGTCCGAGGTGGTGACCGCGCAGGGCGAATAGACCGCACGCTCCAGCTGCATGTTCCCGCGCTGGTCGCGGGTGCCGCGCACCGCGGCGATGCGCCCGCCCTGTTCCAGCACGACGAGCAGGTTGTCGATCACGCCGTCCTTCAGCGAATCGGTCAGCTCGATCGAATCGCCATAGGCGACGTCGCCCTCCGGATTGGTGACGGCGACGTTGCCGGTGGCGACGACCTGTCCGGTCTTGCGGTTCCACACCACCTTGTCGGCGCGCAGGCGGTCGCCCTCGCGCGTCATGCGCACGGCGTCGGTCGCGGTGACCACGTCGGCGTTGTAATCATATTCAAGCGCGCCGGCGCTGAACTGCACCTGATCCTCGCCTGCGGGCGCATTGCCCTCGACGGGGGCGGGGGGCGGGCCGCGGTCCTGCAACGATTGGGCGGCGACCGGCGGGGCCAGCACCAGCGCAGCGACGCCGCAGGCGAGTAGATCCAAACGCGTCACGTCGCTCCCGTCGCACCCCTTGCGCGCGGCCGGGATGGCGACGGCGCTGCGCGGCTGCCTATCGCATCGCAAGCGGCACGCTGCAATGTTTTGGGCGGGAGGGGCTTTGCCTGCGTCACCGCTTGGGACTACCAGCAGGCATCCAGCATCAAGGTAATATGTTCATGAAGATCGAGTTTGCCGCCGCCCGCCCCGCCGATGCCCCCGTGCTGGCGCTGCCCGTGACAAAGGGCGGGTCGCTCGCCGGGCTGGTCGAAGGCGCGGACGCGCTGGTGCAGGGCGCCGCCGCGGCGCAGCGGTTCGAGGGCGAGGCCGGTAGCGCGGCGGAGGTCTATGTCGCAGCCGGAGAGGCTACGCGCCGCGTGCTGCTGCTGGGCGTGGGGGCGGGCGACGATGCGGCGTTCGAGCGCGCCGGCGGCGTGCTGGTCGCGCGGCTGCTGACGTCGGGCGCGACGGCGGCGGTGGCGGACCTGTCGGGGATCGAGGCGGTCAGCGCGGCGCGGTTCGCGGCGGGCGCGGCGCAGCGTTCGTGGCGGTTCGACGAATATCGCACCAAGCTGCCCGAGAAGCAGAAGCCGACGCTGGCGACGCTGACCGTGGTGGGCGACGACAGCGCCTATGCCCCGCGCGCCGCCGTCACCGATGGTCTGGCGCTGGCGCGCACGCTCGCGGCGCTGCCGCCCAACATCCTTTACCCCGAGACGTTCGTCGAGCGCGTGCTGGCGGCGGTCGACGGGCTGGGGCTGGAGGTGACCGTGCTGGACGCCGCGGCGATGCACGAGCTGGGCATGGGCGCGCTGCTGGGCGTGGCGCAGGGATCGCGGCGCGAGGCGCGGCTGCTGGCGCTCAAGTGGAGCGGCGGGGCGGCCGACGCGCCGCTGACCGCGCTGGTCGGCAAGGGCGTGACGTTCGATACCGGCGGCATCTCGATCAAGCCCGCCGCCGGCATGGAGGACATGAAGTGGGACATGGGCGGCGCGGGCGCGGTCGCCGGTGCGATGCTGTCGCTCGCCACGCGCAAGGCGAAGGCGAACGTCATCGGCGTGATGGGGCTGGTCGAGAACATGCCCGACGGCAATGCGCAGCGCCCCGGCGACGTGGTCACGAGCATGTCCGGGCAGACGGTCGAGGTCATCAACACCGATGCCGAGGGGCGGCTGGTGCTGTGCGATTGCCTGACCTGGGTTCAGCGCACGCATTCGCCGACCACGATCGTCGACCTGGCCACGCTGACGGGCGCGATGATCGTGGCGCTCGGCAACGAGTTCGGCGGGCTGTTCAGCAACGACGACGCGCTGGCCGACCGCCTGCTGGCGGCGGGGCGCGCATCGGGCGACCCGCTGTGGCGCTTCCCGCTGACGGATGCGTACGACAAGCTGATCGATTCGCCGATCGCGGACATGAAGAACGTCGGCCCGCGGGGCGCGGGATCGATCACTGCGGCGCAATTCCTCCAGCGCTTCGTCGAGAAGGGGGTGGCGTGGGCGCACCTGGACATCGCGGGCATGGTGTGGGCGGACAAGGACGGGCCGACCTGGGCCAAGGGCGCGACCGGCTATGGCGTGCGGGTGCTCGACCGGTACGTCGCGGACGTATGCGAGGGGTGAGGCCATCCCGTCATTCCCGCGAAGGCGGGAATCCAGATACGCGGGCCTTCGTCCTCGACTCGCATCGGTAACGTATCTGCATCCCCGCTTGCGCGGGGATGACGACGGTGTGGGGGAGCGGACGCGGGAGGTTGGATGCAGGTCGACTTCTACCATTTGACCCGGATGCCGCTGGAGCGTGCGCTGCCGCGGATCGCGGACAGGGTGGTGGGGACGGGCGCGCGGTTGCTGATCGTCAGCGCGGTCGAGGAGCAGCGCGTCGCGCTCGACCGGCTGCTGTGGCAGTTCGCGCCCGACAGCTTCCTGCCGCACGGGCTGGCGGGCGGCGCGGATGACGACCGCCAGCCGATCCTGATCGCGGGTGACGTGGCGCCGGGCAACGGGGCGCGGCATATCGCGCTGGTGGATGGCGAATGGCGCGACGCGGCACTGGCGTTCGAGCGGGCGTTTCACTTCTTCGACGAGGAAGCGATCGGCGCGGCGCGCGCGGCATGGAAGGGATTGGCGGGGCGCGACGGGGTGGAGCGGCGGTACTGGAAGCAGAACGATGCGGGGAAGTGGGAGCAGGCGGCGTAGTTTCCGCGCGCTTCGTCACCCCGGGCTTGACCCCGGGTCCCGCTTCTTCTGCGACGTAAGCAAAAAGCGGGACCCCGGCTCGAGGCCGGGGTGACGATGGGCTCGGGTAAGCCGCCGCGCTTGCATCGCCCGCACCCCGCGACTAGGGCGGCGCCACTTTCCAGACCCTACACCACAGGAGCCCGTGACCGTCATGGCCGCGAACCGTACCTTTTCGATCATCAAGCCCGATGCCACCCGCCGCAACCTGACCGGCGCGGTCACCAAGATGCTGGAGGAAGCCGGGCTGCGCGTCGTCGCGTCGAAGCGCATCCAGATGACCCGGGAGCAGGCGGAGGGCTTCTACGCGGTCCACAAGGAGCGCCCCTTCTTCAACGACCTGGTCGGCTTCATGATTTCGGGTCCGGTCGTCGTGCAGGTGCTGGAGGGCGAGAACGCCATGCAGCGCAATCGCGACATCATGGGCGCCACCAACCCCGAGAATGCCGCGCCGGGCACGATCCGCAAGGAGCTAGCCGAGTCGATCGAGGCGAACACCGTCCACGGTTCGGATTCGGACGAGAATGCCGCGATCGAGATCGCGTACTTCTTCAAGCCGGAAGAGATCGTCGGCTGATATGAACTGGCGCCTGCACCGGGCGAGCGAGGCCGATGCGGCCGCGCTGTCGCTGGTTGCGGGCGCCACCTTCCTCCAGACGTTCGCCGGAATCCTGGAGGGCGCGGATATCGTCGCGCATGTCGCGCGCAACAGCAGCGCGGACGCCTTCGCGCGCTACATCGCCGGGGGCGCGACCGCGACGCTGGCCGAGGCGGAGGCGGGCGGCGCGCCGATCGGCTACACCTTGCTGACCGCGCCGGACCTGCCGGTCGCGCCGCTGACCGGCGATATCGAACTCAAGCGCATCTATGTGCTGGCGGGCGCGCACGGCAGCGGGCTGGGGCCGGCGCTGATGGCGCGCGCGATCGAGGATGCCCGGGCGGCGGGGCATGCGCGGATGCTACTGGGCGTGTACCGCGAGAATCACCGTGCGCGGCGCTTCTATGAGAAGCAGGGGTTCGCGATAGTCGGGACGCGGCGGTTCCTGGTCGGCGCGACGCTGCATGACGACCTGATCTACGGGCGGGGTTTGTAGGGGCGGTCGGTCACCCTCACCCTTCCGGCGCGTGCCGCACCTCCCTCCCTCTCCCGCCGGGATAGGGAAGGGTGAGGGCGACGCTTCTCACCGCGGCCGATATTCGATCCGCGCGTCCCCCTCCGCGCGGACGGGCAGGAACAGGCCGGCGCCGGTGACCTGCAACTGTCCCGTCGACACCTTCCGCACATCGGTGGAGAGAAGGAAGTCGCCCTCGCGCCGCGCGCCGATCGCGGCCTGCGCCTTGGCGAGGACCTTCTGGTAATCGGGCGCGAAGTCGTGGCGCAATGCCAGTGCGATCGCCTGCTGCACCTGTACCGTGGTGAGCATCTGGACCAGCAGGTCGACCGCGACCGAATCGGTCTTCGTCGCCAGCTTCACGTCGCGCGCCTGCACCAGCTGCGAATCGGGGTCGTTGTAGGGGAGGGCGGACAGCCACACCTGGCCGCGGGTCGTGGGGCCGCCGTCGCGGGGCCGTACCTGCGCCTGCACCCCCACCGCGATGCGGCCGCCGTCGGTGGCATAGACGGTGACCTTGCCGAACTGCGCCTCGACCGCGCCGACGCCGGGCACGTCGATGCCGCGCGCGGCGAGCTTGCGCAGCGTGCGTTCGACCACCGGCTCAAGCTGCGCATAGTCGGCGAGCACGGGGACGAAGAAGCGCAGTCCGGGGCGTCCCGCGACCCGGCTGGGGGGCGGGAGCGGGGTGACCGCGGGATCCGGGGGACGATCGCCGACGAAGGTTTCGGTCAGCGCCTCCGCCGCGAGCGTCAGGCGCAGCTGCCGCCCCTCGACACGGTAGCCGCCGACCCCCAGCGCGCGCGGCGTGACGCGCAGCCACGCGGGCGGATTGCGCTTGCTGAGCTGGATTGTGGTGAAGGCCTTGGCCCAGACCTTCTGGAGGTCGTCACGTGGACGCAGCCGTTCCAGCTGGCGCGGCAGGTCGCGCTCCAGGCGGCGCACGATGCCGACCAGCTTCTCGTCCGCCTCGCGCCGGAAGGTGATGCGCTGCCCCGCCACCTCGGTCCCGGGGAGTTCCCGCCAGCGGTAGGAGATGTCGAGCGTGGCGCGCGGTTGCCAGTTGCCGACGACGCGCAGCTTCGCGGTGGCGTGGACGATGGCGCTGCCTGTCGCGGTCTTGCTGAGGATCCCGCCGACGTCGCGCGCCGCGATCCGCGCGCTGACCGGCATGGTGATGTCGAGGCGCTCGCCACGGCCCGACAGACGGATATCACCGCGGGTCACCTGCCCGACGAGGCGGCAGCCCAGATCCGGCGTGACCTTCACCCCGGCGACGCGGCGTCCCTCGACGCAAACGTTGCGGTGCTGGTCGATGGTCCACAGCGTCCGCGGGGTTTCCGCATCGAGTCCGCGCTCGACCGAGGCGAGATCGGCGGTAACGGGAACGATGATGGTCGAACTCTGCTGCGGCAGCCGGGTGGCGCCGTCCTTCAGCGGCGGCGGCGCGGGGTTTCCGACCGGACGCGAGCAGCCGGCAATCGCGGCGGCCAGCGTGAGGACGGCGAAGGTCGGGACGACGGGGGGACGGCGCAACCGCGGGCTCCATCATGAGGTGATGGTTTCCAACCCGTAACATTGCGTTTCGATCCGCCCCCCAGCCGCGGCGTATCAGGCACCGCGCCCGGTCTTCTCTTGAAGCGCGTCGATCCGCTTCGAGGCTTCCGCCTTCGTCAGCTTGTCGTCGAACGCCTCGCCCGCTTCCTCGCTCAGCGTCTTGAGGTAGCTCGCCTGCGCGCCGGTCATCGGCTCGTCGCCGGTGGTCCAGTCGTCGGGATCCTTCTCCGCGTTCGAAAAGGGATGGGTTTTCGGATCGTTGGCCTGCGACATTCGTCTGTGTCCTTTCGGGAGGGTGAACGAGCGTGTTCATTATCTGTTCCGCGTTGCAAGCCCCTCTGCCCGGTGCTAGGCGCGCCGTCACTATGGGCACCTTTGTGGGCGATCACGTCGCGAGCACGGACGGCAACGCCCCTGCCCGAACCTTGGCCGAAACGACCGTCACGATGGTGGCGGCGTGACCGCGAGCGACACGGCGGCCGCCGACGCAGCGGGGGCGGCACATCAGCATCATGGCAGCCGGCAGGGGCTGACCGCGCTGGCGGTCGGGGCGATCGGTGTCGTCTACGGCGACATCGGCACCAGCCCGCTCTATGCGATGAAGGAGGTGTTCGTCGGGCACCATCCGCTCGCGGTCGATCAGCTGCATATCTTCGGCGTGGTCAGCCTGATGTTCTGGTCGCTGATGCTGATCGTGACGCTGAAATACGTCCTGATCGTGCTGCGTGCCGACAATAACGGCGAGGGCGGCAGCCTCGCGCTGCTGGCGCTGATCCAGCGGCGCTCGGGCGCGGGCAAGCGCTGGGGGCCGAGCCTGGTGATGCTGGGCGTGGTGGCGACCGCGCTGTTCTTCGGCGATTGCATGATTACGCCCGCCATCTCCGTCCTGTCGGCGGTGGAGGGGCTGGCGACAGTCGAGCAGGGGTTCGACTCCTTCGTCCTGCCGATCGCGGTCACCATCCTGATCGCGCTGTTCTACATGCAGTCGATCGGCACGGCGAAGGTCGGGCGGCTGTTCGGCCCGATCATGATCGTCTACTTCCTGGTGCTGGCGGGCATGGGGCTGATGCATATCGCGCAGCGCCCCGACGTGCTGTGGGCGCTGAACCCGATGTGGGCGGTACGCTTCGCCGCGAATGACGGGAAACTGGCGTTCCTGGCGCTCGGTTCGGTCGTGCTGGCGGTGACGGGCGCGGAGGCGCTGTACGCCGACATGGGGCATTTCGGGCGCAAGCCGATCTCTTATGCCTGGCTGGGCTTCGTGCTGCCGGCGCTGATGATCAACTATCTGGGGCAGGGGGCGCTGCTGTTGCAGACGCCGTCCGCGGCGGAGAATCCGTTCTTTCTGATGGCGCCGGAAAGCTGGCGCCTGCCGCTGGTCATCCTGGCCACGATGGCGACCGTCATCGCCAGCCAGGCGGTCATCACCGGCGCCTATTCGGTGGTGCAGCAGGCGGTGCAGCTGGGGCTGATGCCGCGCATCCGCATCACGCACACCAGCGCATCCGAGGCGGGGCAGATCTATATCCCCGCGGCCAATTGGGCGCTTATGGTGATGGTGCTGCTGCTGGTCTTCGGTTTCGGCGAATCGTCGAACCTGGCGGCGGCGTACGGTATCGCGGTGACGGGGACGATGTTCATCTCGACCTGCATGGTCGGCGTCCTGATCCGTCGCGTGTGGCACTGGCCGCTGTGGGCGGTGGCGCTGTTCGAGATCGTGTTCCTGGCGATCGACGGCCTGTATTTCGGGTCCAACCTGACGAAGGTGCCCGATGGCGGCTGGTTCCCGCTGCTGGTCGCCATCATCTGCTTCGTGCTGCTGACCACCTGGTCGCAGGGGCGCAAGCTGATGCTGGAGCGGATGCGCGAGGCGGCGATGCCGATCAAGATCTTCATCGACTCGGCCGCGACCTCCGCCACGCGCGTTTCGGGCACCGCGGTGTTCATGACCTCTACCCCCGACGGCGTGCCGCACGCGCTGCTCCACAACCTGAAGCACAACCGGGTGCTGCACGACCGCGTCATCCTGCTGACGGTGCGCGTTACGGACATGCCGTACTTCCCGGTCGCGGACCGCTTCCTGCACGAGGATCTGGGGCAGGGGTTCCACCGCGTCATCCTGCGCTACGGCTTCATGGAGGAACCGGATGTCCCTGCGAACCTGAAGTCGTTCCGCGGCTGCGGCGGCGAATTCCGCATGATGGACACCAGCTTCTTCCTGAGCCGGCAGACGCTGCTGGCGTCGGAGCGGCCGGGGATGGCGATCTGGCGCGAGAAGCTGTTCGCATGGATGCTGCGCAACGCGGAAAGCGCGATGGAATTCTTCCGCCTGCCGACCAATCGCGTGGTCGAGCTGGGCAGTCAGATCGAGATTTGAGCGCGGACGCCGCCCCGATCATCCTGACCGTGCTGTTCGGCGCGCAGGATCAGGCGTTCTTCGACGCGCAGCGCCGCGCTTTCTTTCCGCCGGAGCGCAACCAGCTGGATGCGCATCTGACGATGTTCCACCATCTGCCGCCCGGCAGCGTGGACGAGGTTCGCCACCGGCTGGTGCAGGAGACGCGCGGGGTGCCGGCCCCGGCGGCGCGGGTGGCGGGCGTGTTCTCGCTGGGGCGGGGGGTGGCGTACCGGATCGATTCGTCCGAACTGGCGGCGATCCGCGCGCGGCTGGCCGATGCGTTCCACGGGCTGCTGACGCCGCAGGATCAGGCCGGATGGCGCGCGCATGTGACGGTGCAGAACAAGGTGACCCCAGCGGAGGCCAAGGCGACGCTGGCGCGGCTGGAGGCGGGATTTACGGCGCGGCCGGTGGTAGTCGCGGGGCTGGCGGCGTGGTGGTATCGCGGCGGGCCGTGGGAGCCGCTGTCGCGGCATATGTTCGGGTAAGACGACGGCCGCATACACCCGTCACCCCGGACTTGTTCGAAACCTCTGCGAAAGTCAGCCCCTTGTTCCCCGGCGGAGGCCGGGGTCCAGCTGGGGAACGGCGGTAACCAACGGAAAAGGTACGCCAACTGGGCCCCGGCCTTCGCCGGGGAACGACGAGCTTGTCGAGCGATCTACGACTTTCGCAGAGGTCTCGACTTGTTCCGAGGTCCAGCGTTCCGCGCGTCCAACGGCAATGAGGTGCGCGGAGACCTGGATGCCGGAACAAGTCCGGCATGACGGATGGGGTGACGGGAATGTGTCATTCGGCCGCTTGACCGCTTCGTTGGCGCTGCTATAGCCCGCGCCTCACGAGCGGTACGGTGCCCCTGTCTCGGACGGGGCGGAGTAGCTCAGCTGGTTAGAGCACGGGAATCATAATCCTGGGGTCGGGGGTTCAAGTCCCTCCTCCGCTACCAACCGCTCGTGACATTTCCCCCGTCGGTGATATCGCCGTCCCGTAAAGGGAGGCGTGACGATTTTGCTGCTGGCGTTGGCGTTACAGGCTGCGGCGACGACCCCGCGTTGTCCGCTGAACGCGCCCTACGATCCGACGAATCCCTTCGCGCAGATTCTGGCGGGCAAGGCGCCGGCGAGCATCGTAGCGCAGACGCGCGACATGATCGCGCTGGTGCCGATCGCGTGGGAGCATCCCGGGCACGTGCTGGTGATCCCGCGGCGCGGGGTGCGCAACCTGGACGACATGACCGCGACCGAGATGGCGGATGCGCTGCTGCTCGCGCGGCGCGTCGCGGCGGCGCAGCGGCGTGCGTACGGGAATACGGGCTATGCGATCCAGCAGAACAACGGCGGCGGCGCGCAGCATGTGTGCCACGTCCACTTCCATGTGATCCCGAATACGCCGGTGGAGAAGGTGGAGAGCGCGACCCCGGCGCAGATGGAGGCGGTGCGGGCGCGCGTGGCGGGGGCGTTGGATCGCGAACCGGGCGCCGAATGATGGTCGATCGGCGCGGCCTCATACGATCCGCTACCCCGGACCCTTCGGCAAGCTTAGGAGAGCCTTGTTCCGGGGTCCACCGGGCCGCAAAATTCCCACTTGGCGGGTATGCGGCCCGGTGGATGCCGGAACAAAGTCCGGCATGACGGGGAGCGCGGCAGCGAGCTAAGCCGCCACCCCGAACAGGTCGTGGTCGTCGGCTTCCTCGATCTCGACGCGGACGATGTCGCCTTCGACCAGATGCCCCGCGTCGCGCAGGTGGACCTCGCCGTCGATCTCCGGCGCGTCGGCCATCGAGCGGCCGGTGGCGCCGCCGCTCTCGCTATCGACCGCGTCGATGATGACGTCGAGCGTGCGGCCGACCTTCGCGGCGAGCTTCGCCGCGGAGATGGCGGCGGTCTTCTCCATGATGCGGGCGTATCGCTCTTCCTTGACCTCTTCCGGCACCGGATCGGGCAGCGCGTTAGCCGACGCGCCCTCGACCGGTTCGAAGCGGAAGGCGCCGACGCGGTCGAGCTGCGCCTCGTCCAGCCAGTCGAGCAGGTACTGGAAATCCTCCTCCGTCTCGCCGGGGAAGCCGACGACGAAGGTCGAGCGGATCGCGATATCCGGGCAGACCTCGCGCCAGCCGTGGATGCGGCTCAGCACCTTGGCATCGTTGGCGGGCCGCTTCATCCGGCGCAGTACCGATGGCGCGGCGTGCTGAAACGGAATGTCGAGGTACGGAAGCACCAGCCCGTCGGCCATCAGCGGGATCACCTGATCGACGTGCGGATACGGATAGACGTAATGGAGGCGCACCCAGGGCGCGATCTTTCCCAGTTCGCGTGCCAGGTCGGTCATGTGCGGGCGCACCTCAGACCCCTTCCACATCCGCGGCTGGTCGCGGATGTCGATGCCGTAGGCGGAGGTGTCCTGGCTGATGACCAGCAATTCCGTCGTGCCGGCCGCGACCAGCTTTTCCGCCTCGCGCAGGATCGCGTCGGGACGGCGGCTGACGAGGTCGCCGCGAAGCGAGGGGATGATGCAGAAGGAGCAGCGGTGGTTGCAGCCCTCCGAGATCTTCAGATAGCTGTAGTGACGCGGCGTCAGCTTCAGCCCAGCGTCGGGGATCAGGTCGACATACGGGCTGATCGCGGCGGGGGCGGCGGCGTGGACCGCCTCCACCACCTGTTCGTATTCGTGCGCGCCGGTGATCGCGAGCACCTGCGGGAAGCGGGTGCGGATCGCCTCGGCTTCCTTGCCCATGCAGCCGGTGACGATGACGCGGCCGTTCTCCGCGATCGCCTCGCCGATCGCCTCCAGCGATTCCTCCTTGGCGGAGTCGAGGAAGCCGCAGGTGTTGACGAGCACGACGTCGGCGCCGGCATAGTCGGCGGACATCTGGTAGCCGTCGGCGCGCAGCTGCGTCAGGATCCGCTCGCTGTCGACCAGGTTCTTGGGACAGCCGAGCGACACCATGCCGACGCGGGGCGGGAGGGGGAGTTGGGTGGCCATGAGATGCCGCGCACATAATGCGGGACGGGTCGATTTGCCAGCATCGCGCATCAAACGATAGGGAACCGCTTTCGGTGAAGGGGCGCGTACCATGCTGGCGAGCGGATTGATGTCGGGCACGTCGCTGGATGGGATCGACGCGGCGCTGATCGAGACCGACGGGCGCGACCTGGTGCGCGCGATCGCGTTTCGCGGCGAGCCCTATTCGGATGCGGCGCGCGCGCAGCTGGCGGAGGCGACGCAGCTGGCGCTGACGTTCGAGCGGCCGCGCACCAGCCCGCCGCTGGTCGCCGCGGCGGAGCTGATCGTACGGACGCATGCACTGGCGGTGCAGAAATTGCTGCGCGACGCGGGCGTGACCGCGGGCGACGTGGGGGTGATCGGGTTTCACGGGCAGACGGTGGCGCATCGCCCCGACCGCGGCTGGACATGGCAGATCGGCGATGCGCAGGCGCTGGCGGACGTGACGGGGATCGTCACGGTCGGCGATTTCCGCAGCGCGGACGTCGCGGCGGGCGGGCAGGGCGCGCCGCTGCTGCCGGTCTATCATGCCGCGCGCGCCGCCGCATTGGAGAAGCCGGTGGCGGTGCTGAATCTGGGGGGCGTCGCGAACGTGACGCTGATCGCGCGCGACGGGACGCTGGCCGCGTTCGACACCGGTCCCGCCAACGGGCTGATCGATACGTGGATGGAGCAGGAGACGGGCGCGCGGTTCGACCGCGACGGCGCGCTGGCGGCGAGCGGGCAGGTGGACGAGATCGTTCTGACCGCGATGCTGGACCATCCGTATTTCGACGCGTCCTATCCCAAGTCGCTCGATCGCAACGACTTTACGGTGCAGCCCGCGCGCGGGCTGTCGCCGGCGGACGGAGCGGCGACGCTGACCGCGTTCACCGCGGCGACGGTGGCGGACGCGCTGCGGCTGCTGCCGGACGCGCCCGCGCGGCTGCTGGTGGCGGGCGGCGGGCGGCTCAATCCAACGCTGATGGCGATGATCGGCAAGTGGACGGGCGTCACCCCGGAGCCGGTCGATGCGCTGGGATGGAACGGCGACGCGCTGGAGGCGGAGGGGTTCGCCTATATGGCGGTGCGGACGCTGGAAGGCCTGCCGATCAGCTTTCCGGGGACGACGGGGGTGCCCGCGGCGATGGCGGGGGGTGTGGTGTTTCGGCCGAAATAGCGTTCCCCGGCTAAAGCCGGGGCCAGTCGGGAAAGTGGCGGTAAGGGAGCTAGACGTATCTCATGATCGTCCCCCAAGGGCCCCGGCCTTCGCCGGGGAGCCGTTAGCGAGACACCGTCACCGTCGCGGGGTGGTGCTTGTCGAGGTGTCGCTTGATCCGCTTCAGATTGCGGGTGTTGGAGCGGTAGAAGAGGTCCGCCGCATCACCGACGAACGGGACCGCGCCCAGCAGCGCATCGAAGCCGACCCGGGCGGTCATGCCGGCGAGCGCCAGCTTGCCCATGCCCAGGTTGCGCGCCTCCCACACGATATACATCCCCATCGCGGCGGCGGTAAGGTCGCCTACCACCGGAACCAGACCGATGATCGCGTCCAGACCGACGCGCCGGTTGATGCCGGGGATGACGAACAGCCCCTCGAGCAGCCGCTCCATCGCCTCGACCCGCTGGCGCACCGCGGCGGGATCGCGCCCGATCGGCAGGGAAGCGGCGGACAGGCCGGCGGGGAAGGGGGTGGGGCGCGCGTTCATCGCACCTAATTGGTATCGCCGCGCAGCCGGTTCAACGGGTGCCACGCGCGCGTGTTGGGCTGCCACTGGCGCAGGCGCAGCGCCACCAGCGACCAGCGGAACGGGCGGCCGAGCGGGATGAACGCCACGTCGTTCGCCAGCGCGGCATCCGCGGTGGCCAGCGCCTGCGCCCGCAGCGGCAGCGTTTCCGCCAGCCGTGCCGCCTCGATCGCGGCGGCGGCGTTGGCGTCACACGCAACGCACGCCTCCGCCAGATACCAGCGCGCGCTGTCATAGGGCGCGACGCGGTCGATCAGGCGAAGATCGGCGGTGGGGTCGCCGGCGGCGAGGCGGAACGGGCGGATGCCGACCGCGTAGAGGTCGCGCGCGATCCGTGCCCATAGCAAGGTGCCACCCGGACCGCCGGGCAGCGCGATGCCGAGCCGCGGTACGCCGTTCGTCGCGCGCCACCGCGCCACGACCGCGCGTGCCGCGGCGGCGCGCTGCTCCGCCGGAATCGTCGTCCATAAGGGGACGGCTGGCGCGAGCGCGGAGTCGAGCTGCTCGGGTAACACCGTCTCGCGCGCGGTCCACTCGGGCGAGACGCCAGTGGCGAGATCCGCGCGGTCGATCGCCTGCGCCACCGCGGCGCGGTTCGCCGCATCCGCGAGGAAGCCGTCGCGGCGCGTCACCGCCAGCCCGAACAGCCCCGCGGCGGGATCGATGCGGATATTGGCAGGCGCGGGGTTCGCGGCCTGTACCAGCGGCCAGTCGGCGATCGTGCCGCCGGTGACGAGATCCGATTCGCGCTCGACGAAGCGGACGATCGCGCTGGCGGCACGCTCGCCGCGCAGCAGCACCTCGTCTTCGGGCGCGGGACGTGCCTCCTCCGGATCGCGGTCGGGGTCGAGCGCGGGCACCAGCAGCAGCGCGGTGCCGCGCTCCTCCTTGCGGCGGAACGGCCCCGCGCCGCCTGCGGGGCGCGCACGGACCAGCGCCAGCTCTGGCTGCGCGAACAGCTTGAGCAGGTCGGGGCGGGGCCGGGACAGCTCGATCTCGATGACCTCGGGCGTCATTTCGACGATCGACGATACCGCGCTCAGATATGGGGCGATCTCGTTGCCCGACGTGGCGGCGATCTGACGACGCAGCAGCGCCACGACCTCGCCCGCGCGGACGGGTGCGCCGTCGGGCCAGCGCGCGTTGCGCAGGCGGAAGATGTAGCTCATCCCCTCGTCGGTGACGATCCAGCGCTCCGCGACGCCGGGCTCGATCTGACCCGCCGCGTCGAACCGCACCAGCCCCTCCGCCAGCGCATCGGTCAGCACGCGCTCGCCGGTGGGCAGCGCGGTGCGCGTGCGGTCGGCCAGCGCGGGCGCGGCGCCGATCACGCTGGCGACCACGGGGCCGACATCAGGCCGCCGTCCACACGACGCCGTCGCGATCAGCGCGACCAGCGCGACGATCGTGGTGGCGGCGCGACGGAGGGAGGGGGAAGGGGACATGGAATGACGCTCGACCATGGCTGTTCGCACGCGCCCTGCTACACGGTCCGCCGCGCTTTGGCCCGCGGAGTTTGCCGGCCCGGGCGATCGCTGGTGCGGGCGGCGGGACTCGAACCCGCACGCCAGGGGCAGAAGATTTTAAGTCTCCAGCGTCTACCGATTCCGCCACGCCCGCACGCGATCGTTCGAAGCGTTTGTACGCCGCCGCGTCAAGGCGGCGTTGCGCGCGTTATACCGGTTGCAGCGCGCGATGCGGGGGTGGCGGCAGGCGTACCGTGATCCCGTCGTGCGGGGCGACGTCGCCGCCGGTCACGACCACCGCCATCACGCCGGCCTTGCGGATCAGCGCACCGTCCGTTCCGCGGCCCACGACGGCGGTCAGCAGTCCGGGCCGGAAACGCTCGATCTGCGCGCAGGGATTACGCAGCCCGGTGATCTGCACCGCGGCACCCGACGCGAAATGCAGGATCGTACCGGCCGGCAGCGCGAGCAGATCGACTCCGCGCGTCAGGATATTCTCGCCCAGGTTGCCGGGCGTCACGATGAAACCGGCAGGCGCCAGCTCGTCGAGCAGTTCGGCGTGGATCAGATGAACCTGGCGCAGGTTCGGCTGCGTCGGGTCGACCGCGACGCGCGAGCGGTGCTGCACGGTGCGTCCGGCATGCGCGTCACCATAGACGCCGACACCCTCCAGCAGCCGTAGCCGATCCGCCGTCGACT
>CAJYKB010000118.1 GCA_913774925.1 uncultured Sphingomonas sp.
GCCCGACTCGTTCCGGCATCCAGGGCCCCGCGCACCTCAAGCCTTGCGGAGCGCGGACCCCTGGACCCCGGAACGGGTCCGGGGTGACGGGTGGCTTCACGCGACGGTTCGCAGCCTCACGCCCCCCTATTTCGCCGCGCTCACCCGCCAGATCGTGTTGCCGACGTCGTCGGCCACCAGCAGCCCGCCGGTGCGATCGGTGATGACGCCCACCGGGCGGCCGCGGGCCTCGCCGTCGTCGTCGACGAACCCGGTCAGCACGTCGACCGGCTTTGCGTTCGGCACAGGCCAGCCCTGCGCGGTGAAGGGGACGTAGACGACCTTGTAGCCCGACAGCGGCTTGCGGTTCCACGAACCGTGCTCGCCGATGAAGGCACCGCGCGCGAACTGGCCGCCGAGCTTCGCCTGATCGGCGAAGGTCAGGCCGAGCGCGGCGACGTGCGGCCCCAGCGCATAATCGGGGCGCTTCGAATATTGCTGGAGCTGCGGGTTCTTCGGCTCGACGCGCGGATCGATATAGCCGCCCCAATAATACCACGGCCAGCCGAAGTGGTCGCCCATCTCCACCGCGGTCAGATAGTCGGGGACCAGATCGGAGCCGAGCATGTCGCGCTCGTTGGATACGGTCCACAGCCGGTTGCTGCCGGGCACCAGCGCCATGCCGTTGGGGTTGCGGATGCCGGCGGCGAAGACGCGGAACGTCTTTTCCTTGGGATAGACCTGGAGGATCGCGGCGCGGAAGCGCTCGCGGTCGATGCCGTTCTCCGCGATGTTCGACGACGAGCCGACCGAGACGTACAGCGTGCGCCCGTCCTCCGCAGGGATGACGTTACGCGCCCAGTGATTGCCGCCGCCGGCCAGTTTCACGACCAGCTCGGGCTTCGCGGTGATGCGGGTCTGGCCGTCGGTATAGGGCACGCGCACCAGCGCATCGGTGTTGGCGATGTAGAGCTGTCCCTGGAACAGCGCCATGCCGTAGGGCGAGTTGAGCCCGGTCATGAACGGGGTCTTCACCTCCGCCACGCCATCACCGTCCGCATCTCGCAGCAGCGTGATGCGGTTGGCGGACGGCACGCCCGCGCCGGCGCGGTTCAGCAGTTTCTCCATGACCCAGCCGGTGATGCCGCCGCCCTCACGCGGGGGCGAGTTGGTCTCCGCCACCAGCACGTCGCCGTTGGGCAGGCGGTAGAGCCAGCGCGGATGGTCGAATCCGGTGGCGAAGGCCGCGACGCGTAGGCCGGGGGCGGGCGTCGGCGTCTGCCCGGCGGCCCAACCCACCGGCTTGGCCACCTTCACCGTCGGCAGTACCTGCTCGCGCGGTGCGGAGATGTCGGGGCGCTGGCCGGAGACGTCGGCGACGCTCAGCCGCGCCGCATCGGGCCAGGCGAGATACGCGACCACCGCGACGGCGACGAGGACGATGAGGCCGAGGACGGCGAATATGTGTCTGCGCATGGGGATGATCTAAGGCGCGGGGGAGGTAGCGGCAATGGGGGGCACTGCCTGGATGCCACGCTGACGGCTCATCCCCGGCGAAGGCCGGGGGCCAGTCGGGGGACGACGATGACACGCGCTGCGCGTCGTAATTCCAGCCTTCCCAACTGGACCCCGGCCTTCGCCGGGGAGGCGCGGGTGGGATGGGGCGAGATCGAAACGAAAACGCGCCGCCCCCGGCTGGCGGGAACGGCGCGTCTGCCAAATAAAAGGCCGCCGATGTGGGGGGCACACCGACGACCCCCAGCCAGGCAGCACTCGGGCGACCCGAAGGGCGTACATGGCCGGTAACGAGGGAAGGGACCGCCCAGCCGGCAACGCCGCCAGACGGTCCCTTCCGATTCTTCAAGCGTTAAGTACCCGAAAAATCAGTGGCGGACCAGATCAAATCGGTCAGCATCCATAACCTTGTTCCATGCCTTGACGAAGTCGGCAACGAACTTGCCCTTGGCGTCGTCGCAGGCATAGACCTCCGCCAAGGCGCGCAGCTGCGAGTTGGAGCCGAAGACGAGGTCGGTGCGCGACGCGGTCCACTTCTGCTCGTGGGTGGCGCGATCGGTGCCGACGAATTCCTCGTCGCTTTCGTCGCTGACCTGCTTCCACGCCGTGCCCATGTCGAGCAGATTGACGAAGAAGTCGTTGGTCAGCTGGCCCACGCGCTTCGTGAACACGCCGTGCTCGCTGCCCTGTGCGTTGGCGCCAAGCACGCGCAGCCCACCGACCAGCACCGTCATTTCCGGCGCGGTCAGCCCCAGCAGCTGGGCGCGATCGACCAGCAGTTCCTCGGTCGGCACGTTGAACTTGACCTGGAGGTAGTTGCGGAAGCCATCCGCCTTGGGCTCCAGCACGTCGAAGCTCTCGGCGTCGGTCTGTTCCTCCAGCGCGTCGGCGCGGCCCGGGGTGAAGGGCACGGTCACGTCATGGCCCGCGTCCTTCGCCGCCTTCTCCACCGCGGCGGCGCCGCCCAGCACGATCAGGTCGGCGATCGACACCTTCTTGCCGCCGGCGGCAGCGCCGTCGAAGTCGGCCTTCACCTGCTCCAGCACGCCCAGCACGCGCGTCAGATTCTCGGGATCGTTGACCTCCCAGTCGCGCTGCGGCGCGAAGCGGATGCGCGCGCCATTGGCGCCGCCGCGCTTGTCCGACCCGCGGAAGGTCGAGGCGGAGGCCCAGGCGGTCTTGACCAGATCCTGCACCGACAGGCCGCTGTCGAGCAGCTTCGCCTTGAGCGCGGCGACGTCGGCCTCGTCGATCAGCGGGTGATCGACCGAAGGAATCGGATCCTGCCAGATCAGGTCCTCGGACGGGACTTCCGAACCCAGGTAGCGCGCCTTCGGCCCCATGTCGCGGTGGCACAGCTTGAACCATGCGCGCGCCCAGGCGTCGGCGAAGTACGCCGGGTCGGCGCGGAACTTCTCCATCACCGCGCGGTACGCCGGGTCGACCTTCAGCGCCATGTCGGCCGAGGTCATCATCGTCGGCACCTTCTTGCCAGGGGTATGCGCGGCCGGGGCCAGCGTCTCTTCCGGATTGCCGACCGGCTGGAACTGGTGCGCGCCCGCGGGGCTCTTCACCAGCTCGTACTCATGGTCGAGCAGCATGTCGAAATAGGTCATGTCCCAAGTGATCGGGGTCGGCGTCCACGCGCCCTCGATCCCCGAGGTGATCGTGTGATCGCCCACGCCGCTCTCATGCGTCGACGCCCAGCCGAGCCCCTGCGAGGCGATGTCGGCGCCTTCGGGCTCGCGACCCACCAGCTTGGGATCGCCCGCGCCGTGCGCCTTGCCGAAGGTGTGGCCGCCCGCGGTCAGCGCGGCGGTTTCCTCGTCGTTCATGCCCATGCGCGCGAACGTCTCGCGCATGTCGCGCGCCGACCCCATCGGGTTGGGGCAGCCACCCGGCCCTTCCGGGTTAACATAGATCAGCCCGTGCTGAATCGCGGCGAGCGGGCTTTCGAGCGCCATGCCCGCTTCCTCGTCGATGCGGGTCTGGCCGAGCCATTCCTCCTCGGTGCCCCAATAGACGTCCTTTTCCGGCTCGAACACGTCCTCGCGTCCGCCGCCGAAGCCGAAGGTCGGGCCGCCCATCGATTCGATCGCGACGTTGCCCGCCAGGATGAAGAGGTCGGCCCAGCTGAGCGCGCGGCCGTACTTCTGCTTGACGGGCCACAGCAGGCGGCGCGCCTTGTCGAGATTGCCGTTATCCGGCCCCGAGTTGAGCGGGGCGAAGCGCTGCTGACCCGCCGACGAACCGCCGCGGCCGTCGCCGGTGCGGTAGGTGCCGGCCGAGTGCCAGGCCATGCGGATGAAGAAGGGGCCGTAATGCCCGTAATCGGCCGGCCACCACGGCTGGCTGTCGGTCATCAGCGCGGTCAGGTCCGCCTTCACCGCCTTCAAATCCAGCTTCAAGAATTCGGCGGCATAGTCGAAGTCGTCGCCGAACGGATTGCCCGACTTGCCCTGCTGATGGAGGATGTCGATCGAGAGCGATTCCGGCCACCAGTCCTTGGCCGTGCGGCCCAGCAGCGTGCGCATCGCCGCCGGCTGCTTCTTCGGGTCGTTGATCGGGCTACCTTCGGTGATGGCGTCCATCGTCTCTTCTCCTACTGCCGCCGCAGCATGGCGGCGGCTCACGAACCTTTGATGACGCATGTTAGCCAGATCGGATCGATCGGAAAAATGCGAAATCGCGCAGGGTGTGATTGAGGGAGGCGATTAGAAGCTGTCCGTCATGCCGGGCTTGTCCCGGCATCCCGAGTCAAGCCGAGACCTCTGCGACGTCGTGGATCGCTCGACCATCTCGCCGTTCCCCGGCGAAGGCCGGGGCCCAGTTGGCGTGGCCTTTCCGTCTGTTACCACCGTTCCCCAGCTGGTCCCCGGCCTTCGCCGGGGAACAAGGAAGTGACTTTCGCAGAGGTCTCGGTCAGCCCGGAGTGGCGGTGGGGGCGTGTAAGTCTTACCCCTCGACATCCTCCGGCACGGGCACCGGCGGGTGGAGGCGCAGGCGGTTGATGCGGCGTTCGTCGGCGTCGACCACCTCGATCCGCCAGCCGCTGGGATGGTCGAGGCAGTCGCCGGGCTGCGGCACGTGGCCCGCCAGCACCGCGGTCAGCCCGCCGATCGTGTCGACGTCGCTTTCGGCGGCGGCGAGGCGTGGGTCGACGGTCTTGCCGACGTCCTCCAGCTCCATCCGCGCATCGACCTCCCACGCGCCACCGTCGAGCGGGACCAGCAGCGCCTCGGGCGCCTCGTCATGCTCGTCCTCGATCTCGCCGACGATCTCCTCGATCAGGTCCTCGATCGTGACCAGCCCCTCGGTGCCCGAATATTCGTCCAGGACCACCGCCAGATGGATGCGCGACTGCCGCATGTCGGCGAGCAGGTCGAGCGCGCCGCGGCTCATCGGCACGTACAGCGGCTGGCGGATCAGCGGCTCGATCGAGGCCGGATGCTCGCCGCCCGCGGCCAGGATCGCGAACACGTCCTTGATGTGGACCATGCCGATGATGTGGTCCAGGCTGCCGCGATAGACGGGCAGGCGGCTGACCCCGGCCTCGGCGAACACCTGCACCAGATGGTCGAAGGTGGTCGCCTCCTCCACCGCGATCACGTCGGCACGCGGCACGCCCACGTCGCCCGCGTCGCGCTCGCCGAAATGGAGCAGGTTGCGCAGCATCTGCCGCTCCAGCGGGGTCAGGTCGCCCTTGGCGTCCGGCGCGGGATCGTCCTCGTGCCGGTCGATCGCCTCCTCCAGCTGGTCGCGCAACGTCTCTTCGTGCTGCTCGCCGAAGATCAGGTTGCGTAATCCCGCCAGCAGCCCGCTGTCGTGATGGTCGCCGTTGCCGGCGCTACTTCGGTCCTCGGCCATCGCCGCCCGTTCAGCCCTCTCGTATCAGATAGGGGTCCGCGATGCCGAGCTGGCCAAGCGCCGCGCGCTCGATCTCCTCCATCGCATCCCCCTCTTCGTCGGTCATGTGGTCGTAGCCTAGCAGATGCAGCACGCCATGCACCACCAGATGCGTGAGATGATCGTCGGTTCCGATCCCGCGATCTTCGGCCTCCGCGACGCAGACGCCGTGCGCCAGCGCGATGTCGCCCAACAGCACCTCGCCATCGTCGGAATTCTGGCTGACGGTGTCGATCAGGTCGCGCTGCACCATCGGGAAGGACAGGACGTTGGTCGCCTTGTCCTTGTCCCGATACTGGTGGTTGAGCGTGCGCACTTCCTCGTCGGAGGTCAGCCGAACGCTGATCTCGACATGCGCGCGCGTCGTCAGCAGCCCGCCGAACGGCGTCTGCGCGATCGCGGCGCGCGCGGCGGCGGTGGCGATGTCTTCCCAGCGGCCGTCAGGCCAGGGCTCTTCACGGGCGAGTTCGATGTGGATCATGCGAGGTCCGTATGCAGGAAATCGTCGCCCTTGTAGAGCAGTTGCGCGCCGTTGGTCCTGGCGCAGGCATAGGCGAAGCAATCGCCCATATTCAGCTTCGCGCGGTGGCCGGTGCCCTTGCCGTAGCGCCGGTGGGCGGCGATGGCCTCACGATATTCGGCATCGCCGATATCCACCATGCGGAGGCTTGCTTCGAAGGCGAAGTCGTTCACCGCATAGGCGGCCGCCCCGACCCCGATCTTTCGCAGGCGCGCGATCGCTCGGGCCGCCTCCCACGCACCGACGCCGCAGAACAGACGGTCGTTATGCTCCTCGATCGCATCGGAGAATGCATCCGCTTCGGGTTCGCCGGCCATGATCGCGACGATCGCCGACGCATCGACGAGGATCGTCAATCGTCTTCCTCGTCGTTCAGGGAATCGTAGAATGCCTTGTCCGCCGCAAGCCCGGTGGGTTCGCCAAGCGGATGAGCCTTCCGCCACGCGGCCATGCGTTCGCGCAGCGGAATCGTGCCATCCTGTCGCGCCAGTTCCTGTTGCAGCGCAAGCTTCACTGCCGCGGTCTTGGATATACCGCGACGCGCGGCGAGGCGTGTGGCGAGGTCGTTCGCTTCCTCATCCTTGATGTAAAGCGATGCCATATCGGCCTCCGGTATATTCCTCCAAGCTAGGAGGGATATACCCACACGTCAACCGTCCGTCCCCTCATACGCCTCCACGATCCGCCCGACAATCGGGTGGCGGACGACGTCGGCGGCGGTGAAGCGGCACAGCGAGATGCCTTCCACCCCCTCCAGTCGGATCGTCGCGTCGGCAAGGCCGCTCGCCGCGACCCCGCCGGGCAGGTCGGTCTGGTTCGGATCGCCGCAGATGACCATGCGGCTGTTCTGGCCGAAGCGGGTCAGGAACATCTTCATCTGCGCCGGCGTGGTGTTCTGCGCCTCGTCCAGGATCACGAAGGCGTCGGCCAGCGTGCGCCCGCGCATGAAGGCGATCGGCGCGATCTCGATCTCGCCGGACGCGATGCGGCGCTCGACCTGCTCGGCGGGCAGGCAGTCGTACAGCGCGTCGTAGAGCGGGCGCAGATACGGATCGACCTTCTCCTTCATGTCGCCGGGCAGGAAGCCAAGCCGCTCGCCCGCCTCCACCGCGGGGCGCGACAGGATCAGCCGCTGGACGCTGCCGGTGATGAGCTGCGCCACCGCCTGCGCGACCGCGATATAGGTCTTGCCGGTGCCGGCGGGGCCGAGCGCGAAGATCATGTCGTGCGTCGTCAGCTCGCGCATGTAATGCGCCTGCGCCGAGGTACGCGGGACGATCGTCTTCTTGCGGGTGCGGATCATGACCGAGGGCGCCGCGCTGCGCTCGGTCGAGATGATGCCGTCCAGCACCGGCTCGGACGCCATCGCGATCGAGGCGTCGACCAGCCCGCCGTCGACCTCCTCGCCGCGCTGGATGCGAGCGTAGAGGTCGTTGAGGACGTCGCGCGCCAGCGCCACCTGCTCGGCGGTGCCCTCCAGCCCGACGCGGTTGCCGCGGGCGGTGATATAGACGCCCAGCCGGTTCTCCAGCGCCACCAGATTGCGGTCGTACTGGCCGAACAATTGCGCCAGCAACTGGGGACGCTCGAAGAGCAGTTCGGTGCGCGAACGCTCGCCCGACTGGGCGGGAACGGGTTTACGGCTCATGCAGCTCCTGTGCGGGGAAGGGACGCGGACCGATCGCGGCACCCGCGGGTGCGATGTGGGGGCGAGTCGGGGCGACGCAATGGCATCGCCGGCGAATGTGGCAGCAGCGCCGCGTAGCGAACAGCGAAAAGTCGCGTGGGCCGCGTCAGTCGAACGACGCCGGTTCGGGGCGCCCGGTGCGATACGCGCTCGCGGGGTCGTGAAAGGGGAAACCCTGCGCGGCCAGCGCCCCCATCAGGCGGCGCAGATTGGCGTAGCTGGCGGCGCTGGCATCGCGCGCCATCGGGCTGGACAGCCACGCCTCGCGCGTGACCAGCCCGCCATCGACCGCCATCAGCGGCCCCTCGATCAGACGGTCGATGCGGCGTCGCACGGTCGCCTCCGACAGGCCGAGCAAGGCGGCGATACGCCGCGTACGGACGGGACGCTTCGTCGCCTCGGGCGGGGCGACGTCGAGCGTGGCGTAGGTGCGCGCCAGCGCGGGGTCGAGCGTGAGCGCGCGATTGCTGGCGCACATCACGGTCGAGAAGAGGACGAGGTCCATCCGGTCGTGATGCGTCCGGGTGTTGGTGCTTGCCACCGACAGCATCAGGTCCGCCGCCGCCGCCAGCCCGGCATACCAGTGATAGGGGCGCGACGCGGGCGGGAAGACGGGCAGCGCGTCGATCGCGCGCATGTCCTCGATGAAGCGCACCATCGCGTCGTGGGTCACGGCGGCGAGCCGGGCCACGGGGCCGTCCTCCACCCCGACATGGACGACGATCCCGCCGCGTTCGCGCCCGACCCAGCCGGCGGCGGCGAGTTCGGCGACGTGCCGCCGCGTCGTCTCGAACGGCAGGCCGAGCGACTCGGCTACCGCCAGCACCGGGGTGGGGCGGCCGCCGTCGATCATCCGGCGCACCAGCAGCGTGAAGATCATGAACCGGTCGACGCGGCCGTCGAACAGCGGCAGCGCGGCGGACAGGATCGTCGTCTGCATCTCCGCGAGCAGCCGCGTCATGGCGCGTAGTGGCAAGGCGGGCGGTGCGGACACGGTCATGGCCGCCTTACGACCCAGATTGCGCGGGAAAAGAACCCCCGCCGCGCCGTTTCGGGTAATATCGCTGGCTCAAGCGGTTGCCGTCACGATCGGACCGTCGACGCGCCCGGTCAGCGAATTGGGCCCCGCCTGTACCAGGTCGACCTCGACCATGTCGCCGATGGCATGATCGCCGATGAGATGGACCGATTGCAGCCAGGGCGATTTGCCCAGCCACTGGCCGGGCAGCTTTCCGCGCCGCTCGATCAGGATCATGCAGCGGCGACCCACGGTCGCGGCGTTGAACGCGGCCTGATCGCGGTTGAGCGCGGCCTGCAGCCGTTGCAGCCGGTCGTCCATCACCGCATCGTCCAGCTGCGCGTCCATCGTCGCGGCGGGGGTGCCGGGGCGGGGCGAATATTTGAAGCTGAACGCCTGCGCGTAGCCGACCGCGTCGACCAGCGCGATCGTCTCGGCGAACTCGTCTTCCGTCTCGCCGGGGAAGCCGACGATGAAGTCGCCCGACAGCGCGATGTCGGGACAGGCGGCGCGGATGCGGTCGATCAGCCGCAGATAGCTGTCGCGCGTGTGGCTGCGGTTCATCGCGCGCAATACGCGGTCGCTGCCCGCCTGCACCGGCAGGTGGAGGAACGGCATCAGCGTCGCGACATCGCGGTGCGCGTCGATCAGCCCCTGCGTCATGTCGTTGGGATGGCTGGTGGTGTAGCGGATGCGGGCGAGGCCGGGGATGCGGTCGAGCGCACGGATCAGCCCGTGCAGCCCGCGGTCGTCGACGTCGTTCCAAGCATTCACATTCTGCCCCAGCAGCGTGATCTCGCGCGCGCCGGCATCGACCAGCGCCCGCGCTTCCTCGACGATCGCGTCGAACGGGCGGCTGACCTCCGCGCCGCGCGTGTAGGGCACGACGCAATAGGTGCAGAACTTGTCGCATCCCTCCTGCACCGTCAGGAAGGCGGAGGCGCCCACGCGGCGCCGCGCCGGGAGCGCGCCGAACTTGGACGCGAGCGGCATGTCGGTGTCGAGCGCGGGGGTGCCCGCGGCGGCATCGGCGACCAGCCGGGGCAGGTTGTGATAGGCCTGCGGGCCGACCACCACGTCGACCTTCGCGCGGCGCACGATCTCCTCGCCCTCGGCCTGCGCGACGCAGCCCGCGACCGCGATCATCGGCGCTGCGCGGTCCTGCTCGCGCGCCTGTTTGCGCAGTCGGCCGATGTCGGAATAGACCTTCTCGGTCGCCTTCTCCCGGATATGGCAGGTGTTCAGCACGACCAGATCGGCCGCGGCCGCATCGTCGGTTGCGGTGAGGCCGTCGGCGGCCATCAGCTCCGCCATGCGTTCGCCGTCGTAGACGTTCATCTGGCAGCCGAACGACTTGACGTGGAAGGTTCTGGGGGCGCTCTGGGGCTTGGTCGGGGCAGGTACGGACATGGCGGCCCATTACTCCAGCGCCGGCCGCCCCGCCAGCGTTCAGCGATAGGCGGCGGTCACGTCGTGCTTCGTGCCGTACAATTCGACCGCCTCGCCATCCGCCAAGCGTGGCACGGCGTTGATGCGGACCCAGCGATCGCGCGCGCCGTGGGGACGCAGCAGCACGTCGAGCGTGAAGCCGCGACGATGCCGCAGCGCGTAGGTCCGCAGCCGTTCCAACGCGGCGCGGGACTCCTCGGCATAGATCGCGAGGGCGTCGTCGCGCGTGGCCCGTTCGTGCGCCGGAATGCCGAACAGCCCGTGTACCTCCGGCGACCAGAAGAGGGAGCCGGTCGGCAGGTCGCATCGCCACACGCCGCGCGGTGCAGGCGGCTCCTCGAGCCGCTCCCGCGCCCGGGTCACGTCGTGGAGCCGGCCGAGATCGAACCGGGTATCCTCCTCCCACAAGGGCCAGCTGTGATAGAGTGCCAGGGGTTCGCGCGGTGCCACCGTGTATCCTCCGCGCGCAGCTTGATCATAAGCAGTTAACGATCGGTTGCCGCGCCCTCGATCCGCGCGCGGGCCTCCGCCGCGATCGCCTTGCGCCCGCCCTCCGGCACGAACGGTTCCAGGAAGCGGAGCGTCGCGGTGAAGCGGCCGGGACGGTCGAGGACGCGGATGGCGTGGTCCTTGCCATGCTCGTCCCCGACCCACGCCAGCTCCGCGGTGGCGTCGCCATAATCGATGCGGATTGGCTGGATCGTCATGCCGGCAGGGGCCGGGTCGAGCGCGGCGAGCAGCGCCGGCTTGAAGGGAAGCAGGGTGATGCCGTCGCCCGTCGTCCCTTCCGGAAAGATCGCGATCGCCCAGGCATGCGCCAGCGCGTCGCGCAGCTCCGCCACCTGACGCTCGATCCCCATGCGGTCGCCGCGGCTGACGAAGATGGTGCGGTTGAGCGTGCACAGCCACCCGATCAGCGGGACCGCGCGCAGCTCCGCCTTGCCGACGAAGGCGGTGCCGGTGGCCCCGGCGAGAAGCGGGATGTCCATCCAGCTGAGGTGGTTCGACAGGAAGACGACGTCGCGCCGCAGCGGGCGCCCGACGATGCGGGGCCGCGCGCCGAAGAGGCGGGCGACGGCACCGAGAAACAGCCGCGGCCAGGGAGAGGGCGCGCGGACCAGACGCCACAGTCCGTGAAGGACGAGCGCGCCGATCAGCGTCAGGACGAGCGCGGCCAGCCGGATGTAGGCGCGCGGTGTCATGACGCCCGACGATTTCGACCTGCATGGTCGTCATGCCGGATCTGTTCCGGCATCCACCGTTCCGCGCCTCCGATGACGCAGAGGGAAGACGACCGGCGGACCCCGGAACAGGTCCGGGGTGACGACATGCTCAACGCCAGCCTCAATCCCGCTTCAGCGCGACGCCGTAGAGCTCCATGCGATGGTCGACCAGGCGGAAGCCGAGCCGCTCCGCGATCGCCTTTTGCAGCAGCTCCAGCTCGGGATCGACGAACTCGATCACCTTGCCCGTCTCGACGTCGATCAGATGGTCGTGATGCGCCTCCGGAGAGGGCTCGTAGCGTGCGCGGCCGTCGCCGAAATCGTGACGGTCGAGGATGCCCGCCTCCTCGAACAGCCGCACCGTGCGATAGACCGTGGCGATCGAGATGCCCGGATCGATCGCCGACGAGCGCGCATAGACCTTCTCCACGTCGGGATGGTCCTCCGCCTCGGACAGGACGCGCGCGATGACGCGGCGCTGTTCGGTGATGCGGAGCCCCTTTTCGTGGCACAATGCTTCGAGATCGATCTTGCGAGCCATGCAGCGTTAGATAGTGCGAACCCCTTGTTGCGAAAAGCGCTACCGACTCGCAACAGGCCGAAATCGTGTCAGTCCAGCGTGCGGGCGTAGGTGCAGGCGTCGAACGTCTCCCCGCTGCGGCTGCGGTAATAATCGCGGCGGTTGCCGACGGGCGCGAAGCCGTGCGCGGCGTAGAGCGCGATGGCGGGATTGTTCGCGCGCACCTCCAGATGCAGCCGCCGCACGCCGCGCCCCTCGCATTCCGCGATCACGCTGCGCAGCAAGGCGCCGCCGATGCCGCTGCGGCGACGCGACGGGTCGACCGCGATCAGCAGCAGCTCCGCCTCGTCCATGATCGCGCGCGACAGCGCGAACCCCGCCAGCACGCCGTCGACGCGCGCCAGCGTCAGCCAGACGCCGGGCATCGCCAGGATGCCGACGCACTGGCTGCGGGTCCACGCCTCGCCGAAGCGTGGGTCGAAGGCGCGGGTCATGACCTGCTCGACCGCCTCCGCATCTACGGCGCCGCCGTGCGTGAGTTCGATGACGCGGGTGGTCATGCGGCGCGCGGGGCGGGCGGCTTCGCGTCGGGCGCGCGGCCGTAGAAGGGGGTGGCGGGCAGCGCGCGCTGCGCCGGCGGCAGGCGCAGGGCGTGGCGCGCGTCGGGCAGGGTGTCGTCGACGGCAATCGTGGCATCCAGCGCGGCGAGCCAGCGCGTGCCGGTGCCGATCGCGCGGCGCCCGCCCAACGCCGCCAGCGCCGCCTCCGGCGTGAGAGAACGCGGGGCATCGAGGGCGGCGAACGGAGCGTCGAAGGCCTGCATGAAGACCTCACCGTGCCCCCCTTCGGTCACGACCGCAAGCGGGCCGCGGTCGAGCGCGGCGGCGGCGATCACCGACAGCGTACCATAGCCCGACAGCGTCGCCCCCCATCCCAGCGCCAGCCCGCGCGCGGCGGCGATCCCGACGCGGATGCCGGTGAAGCTGCCTGGGCCGACATCGACCAGGATGTGCGCGGCGCGTCCGCCGCCCGCCAGGTCCGCGATCATCGGCACCAGCCGCTCGGCATGGCCCCGCCCGACGACGTCGTGGCGCGCGTCGATCAGTGCCGTGCCGTCGAAGAGCGCGACGGAGCAGGCGGCGGTGGCGGTGTCGATGACGAGGGTGCGGGTGTTCAAGGCGGTCCATTCGAGCCCCTCCCTTTCAAGGGAGGGGTTGGGGTGGGTGGATGCCTGACGATACGGCGCCGCGTCGTGCCGCGTATCCGTATCGCCCGGACCTGACCCACCCCTAGCCCCTCCCCGACAGGGAGGGGAATAGGGTACGCCTCACGCGATGCGGTTGAACTTCTCGAACGCGGGGCGGGGGCTGCGGTCGAAGATGGTCGACGGATCGCCATAGCCGAGCGTGGAGATGAAGTTCGTCCGCACCGACGGCGTGTCGGCGAAGAACGCCTTGTCCACCGCTCCCGCGTCGAACCCCGACATCGGCCCGGTGTCGAGCCCCAGCGCGCGGGCGGCCATGATGAAATAGCCCCCCTGAAGCGACGAATTGCGGAACGCCGACGCCTTGCGCAGCTCGCGGTTGCCGTCGAACCACGCCTTCGCATCGGTATGCGGGAACAGCTCGGGCAGGTGCTCGTGGAAGTCGACGTCCATACCCAGGACGACCGTGACGGGCGCGTTCAGCACCTTGGGCTTGTTCGCGGCGGAGCAGGCCTCCGCCACCTTCGCCTTCGCCTCGTCCGACACGCACCACACCAGCCGCGCGGGCAGCTGATTGGCGGAGGTCGGCCCCATCTTCATCAGGTCCCAGATCGCGTGGAGCTTGTCCTCGCCCACCGGCTCGTCGCGGTAGCCATTATAGCTGCGCGCGGTGCGGAACAGCTGGTCGAGCGCGGCATCGTCGAGGACGTGGGACATCGTTCACCCGTTAGCGAAGGGGAGGGAAAGGGAAGACGGAAAGGAAGACCGGCGCGCGCGTCAGACCGCGCGCACCTCGGTCACTTCGGGGACGTAGTGGCGCAGCAACTGCTCGATGCCGTTCTTCAGCGTCGCGGAGGACGACGGGCAGCCGGCGCACGCGCCCTGCATCCGCAGATAGACGCGCCCCTTAACGAAGCCGCGATAGACGATGTCGCCGCCGTCGTTGGCGACCGCGGGGCGCACGCGCGTCTCGATCAGGTCGCGGATCTGCGCGACGATGTCGGCGTCGGCGGGATCGTCGGCGAACGTCTCCTCCTCGGGCGGGACGGAGAAACCGGCGGAGGGTGCGCGGAACAGCGGCATCTGCGCGGTGAAGTGATCCATCAGGATCGCGAGCACGTCGGGCTTTGCGTCGCGCCAGTCGACGCCGGGAGCGACCGTGACCGAGACGAAATCGCGGCCGAAGAATACGCCGGTGACGTCGCCCAGCCCGAACAGTGCGTCCGCCAGCGGGCTGGCTTCCGCTTCCTCCGGCGTGGCGAAGTCGCGGGTTCCGGCGTCCATGACGGTGCGGCCCGGCAGGAACTTCAGCGTGGCGGGGTTCGGGGTGGCTTCGGTTTCGATCAGCATCGCCGCGATGTGGCGCGCGCGCGCGCGCGGATCAAGCGCCGAGCGCGAAAGGGATCGTTTCCCACGCCCAACCCCGACGTCCGGATCCGGGGCATTGTCACGCGACCGACACGGATGAGTCACGCAACCGTCTCCAAACCTGCATTTGCGTGTCACGCAACGCGCCTAGCGGCGCTCCCAGGACGAAAGCGGATGGGCAGCAGCCCGGTGCCGCGTCCGGGCCCGGGGGGACGGGCCCGCCATCACAAGGGAGTGTTCCATGCTCAGCTTCACGCGTCGCCACAGCCTGCTGGCGACCACCGCCTGCCTCTTCCTCGCCTCGTGCGGTGCCGACGACGTCGCCTCGCCGGGGGCCGGCTCGATCGGCGTGGTCATCAACCAGCCCGCGCCGACCCCGACGCCGACCGGCACCGCCACCCCGACGCCGCTGACCGCGGCGCAGTTCGCCACCGCGACGACCGCCAACGGCGCGACCAGTTCGGTCGTCACCTCGGACGAGCAGCTGGCGCTGGTCAATGCGGGCTCCAACAACGTCGTCAACGGCTTCGGCGCGAACTTCAACGGCGTCTATCCTGTCAGCGGCACGTCGCTGGCGACCGCCAGCAACCCGCAGACGGTGCTGGGCAACACCAGCTTCATCCAGAACACCAGCTTCGTCGGTGCGCTGAGCGGTCCGAACGACAATGCGTTCTCGGGCTGGACCTGCAATTCCACCGCGGCGACGTTCCTCAACTCGACCTCGTGCGCGGCGGTGCCGTCGATCGGATCGGGCGGCTCGACCGCGACCTGCCCGACCGGCACGACCGACGCGGGGCTGGTGCAGACGTTCCGCGCCTGCCTCCTCCCCAAGACCATCACCAGCAGCCTGTCGCTCCCGAAGATCGCGGGCGTGTTCTACCGGTTCAGCGGCGAAACCGTCGTCGGCAACGACGTGGGCGGCACGGGTGCCGATTCGGGCGTGACGCTGACGATCGCGCCGGGCGTGGTGCTGGCAGCGGATTCATCCAATGCGGACAATGACCTGATCCTCGTCAACCGCGGCAGCAAGATCAACGCGGTCGGCACCGCCGACGCGCCGATCATCTTCACCGCGCAGCAGAACCTGACGGCGAACGGCGTGTCCGACGTGACGCAGGGCTTCTGGGGCGGCATCATCCTGCTGGGCCGCGCGACGACCGCGATCTGCGCTACCGGTTCGGGCGGCAGCACCGGCATCCCGTGCCAGCAGCAGATCGAGGGCGTGACCGGGCGCCTGTACGGCGGCAGCAACGATGCCGACAGCTCGGGCACGATGCAGTACGTCCAGATCCGCTTCACCGGCATCGCGATCAGCGAGGGCAACGAATTGCAGGGGCTGACGCTGGGCGCGACCGGCAGCGGCACCGTGATCGATCACGTGCAGAGCCACAATTCCGCCGACGACGGGATCGAGATCTTCGGCGGCACCACCAACCTGAAATATTTCGTGGTGACCGGCGCGGACGACGACGGCTTCGACGTCGACAACGGCTGGCGCGGCTACATGCAGTTCATCATCGCCGCGCAGAAGACCTCGGGCGCGACCGCGGACTCGTTCGCGACCGAGATCGACTCGAACGGCGCAGAGGACCTGCTGCCGCGGACCTACGGCCGCTACGCCAACTTCACCTTCATCCAGCGCGCGGGCACCAATACGCCGCCGTCGGCGATCCGCCTGCGCGGCGGTGCGGACTTCGCCTTCGTCAACGGCGTGGTGGTGTCGCCGACGACCTGCGTGAACATCATCGCGTCGGAGGGGACGGGCGCCGACCGCACGACGATCCGCGCCGCCAATTCGGCGCTGCAGGACGTCGGGCCGCCGACCTTCAACTCCGTCTACTTCCAGTGCCAGGGTCGCTGACGCGCGCCGAGCCCGCTCACTGACCTGCGGCGGCCGGGGCGCGCGTGAAGCGCGACCCCGGCCCCGTGCCATCTATCTTCCCGGAAGGCCCATCATGCGACCGCGCATCTCCTATGCCTCGCTCCTGCTGCTCACCTCCACGCTGGTCGCCCCCGCGGCGCTGGCGCAGGGCGCACCCGCGACCACGTCCACCCCGGCGGGCACCAGCGCCGATCCGGTCCGGAACGGCGGCGTCACCCCCGTTCCCGGCGACGTGCTGCAGGATCAGGCGGAGGTATCCGCACCGGGCGTCGATACGTCCGCGGGCGAGGACATCGTGGTCGTCGGCCGCAACATCCCCAACGTGGTGCGCGCCACCGCGCAGGTCGTCAGTGTGCTCTCCGCCGCCGATATCGCGCGCACGGGCGAGGGCGACATCGCCGGCGCGCTGACCCGCGTCACCGGGCTGTCGGTGGTCGGCAACGGCTACGTCTTCGTCCGCGGTCTGGGCGACCGCTATTCCTCCGCGCTGCTCAACGGCTCGCCGCTGCCCAGCCCCGAGCCGCTGCGCCGCACCGTGCCGCTCGACATCTTCCCGACGTCGATCGTCGGCTCCGCGCTGGTGCAGAAGACCTATTCGGCCAATTATCCGGGCGAGTTCGGCGGCGGCGTCATCAACCTGACGACGAAAGCGATCCCGGAGGAGAATTTCGTCACCGGCGGTGCCTCGATCGCGATCGATACGGAGACGACGGGGCGGCTGGGCTATACCTATTACGGCTCCCCGACCGACTGGCTGGGCTATGATTCGGGCGAACGGCGGGTGCCGGGGTTCGTCAAGTCGGCGGTCTTGGGCGACGGCATCATCACCCCGGCGCAGGTCGGGCAGATGTCCAACGCGCGCACGACGCTGCTCCAGCGCAACGGCGATACGCCGGCGAATGCGTCGGGCGACCTCAGCATCGGGCTGACCGGCGACCTGGGCGGCGTGCGGCTGGGCATGGTGGCGTCGGGCAATTACGGCAACACCTGGCGCACCCGCGCCAGCATGCAGCAGGACACGATCAGCAACGACGGCGCGCTGCGCAACGATTTCAAGACCGTCATCACCGACAATCGCGTCGTGCTGAACGGGCTGCTGGGTTTCGGCGCGGAGTTCGACGAGAACCGCATCCGCTGGACCAACATCTACATCCACGACACGCTGAAGCAGGGCCGCGCGTCGGCGGCAACGCTGTATACGAACAGCAGCGGGCTGCCGCTGTTCCAGCAGAACACCAGCTTCTTCGAGCGGCAGCTGATCGAGACGCAGCTGGTGGGCGAGTTCAAGCCGACCGATCAGCTGTCGATCGACCTGCGCGGCGCCTATGCCAATTCGAAGCGCAATTCGCCCTATGAGCGCGAATTCCAGTACGACTGCAACAACACGCTGAACACCACCGTCAACGTGGCCGTCGGCGGCGACGTCGGCGTGCGCTGCCCCGGCGTGTGGCAGGCCAGCAATTCGTTCGGCCAGTTCGGATCCGTGGCGTTCAGCGAGCTGAACGAGAACCTGTATTCGGGGCAGGCGGACCTGACCTACAAGCTGGATACCGTGCGTCCGGTCAGCCTGTCGGCGGGCTATTATCATTCCGACAGCCAGCGCACCTCGACGCGGCTACCGTTCACCTATCAGACGGTGGGGGGCGGGGCGATTCCGTTCCCGTGCAACCTGTTCCGCCCCGATTTCCTGCTGTCGCCCGACGTCGTCAACGGCTGCCCCGCGGCGCTGACCGGGACGGCGGCGACGAACGCGGTGCAGCTGCGCTTCTCGCCGGGGCAGAACGGCTCCTACGCCTATGACGCGCTGCTGCGCATCCACGCTGGCTATGTCCAGGGCGAGGCGGAGCTGCTGGACGGCGTGCGCGTCGTCGTCGGCGCGCGCTACGAAACCGCGCGCCAGACGGTGACGCCGATCGGGCAGGCCGGCACCAATCTGAAGAACGATTACTGGCTGCCCGCCGCGACGGTGACGTGGAACTTCGCGCAGGACATGCAGCTGCGCCTGTCGGGTGCGAAGACGATCGCGCGACCGCAGTTCCGCGAGCTGGCCCCGCAGGCGTATCGCGACTTCGAATCCGACCGTCTGTTCTTCGGCAACCCGCGGCTGCGCGACAGCACGCTCCTGAACCTGGAGGCGCGCTACGAATGGTTCTTCGCGCGCGATCAGCGCATCACCGCCGCGGGCTTCTGGAAGAAGATCGACCGCCCGATCGAGCAGGTCGGCTTCTTTCCGACCCCCGATGCGCGGTTGCAGACCGGCTTCACCTACCTGCCCAAGGCGACATTGTGGGGCGGCGAGGTGGAATTCCAGAAGTACGTGCCGCTGGATTTCCTGGGCGAGGCACTGGCGGGGAAGCGCGCGGTCGTGATCGCCAACTACACCTATACCCAGTCCAAGATCACCGCGGACAACACCTGCGTTCCCGGCGTGCTGGAGGGGACGAAGCTGGGCAATTGCGATGCCAATTTCGCGCCCGCCTCGCTGCTGTTCCGCGATGGCGCGCCGTTGACCGGCCAGTCGGATCACCTCGTCAACCTGCAACTCGGCTATGAAGATCAGGACAACGGAACGCAGGTGACCGCGCTGTTCAACTATGCGAGCGACCGCGTGACCAACCGCGGCCCGTCGCTGCTGGGCGGCACCGGGTTCCAGCCGGACATCTACGAGCGCCCCGGCATCCGCTTGGACCTGGTGGCGCGCCAGACGACCGAATTCCTGGGCCGCAAGATCGAGATCAAGGCGGAAGGGCGCAACCTGACCGGCACGCGCTATCAGGAATTCCAGACGTTCCCGGGCGGCCGGCGGGTGGAGATCAACAACTACCGGCTGGGGCGAATCTTCTCGCTGGGGGCGAGTGTGACGTTCTGAACCTTATAGCCCCTCCCCTTGAGGGGAGGGGTTGGGGTGGGGTGGTTGTGGAGCGGGCGCGTTCCCCCTCCACCCCACCCCCGGCCCCTCCCCTCAAAGGGGAGGGGAGGATAGGTGCC
>CAJYKB010000119.1 GCA_913774925.1 uncultured Sphingomonas sp.
CCTCTTCTGTCGCCGGCATGGAGATCTGATCGGCGACAAGGTGATCGTCTACAAACGACTGGAGCATTGGACTATCACGCGCAAAACTGAGCTAACCAGAGCCTGATCGGCGTTCCCGTAAAGGAACGTGTAACGGGACGGGACAAGCGCAGCCGTCTTTCCCGTGCCTAAAGAGGGCAGTTTTCCCGAAACCTGTTCCCGATTGCTCTTTCCCAAAACCGCCCCCGAGCGATGGGGAAATGGGACTGCCGAATGATGTGCCCCAGCAGCCAGTGTCGGGGCGGAGGAGCGTACGACGAACGGCTTTCGACCGGGCGATGCTGCCCGCTTGGTCGAGAACATGCGGCTGACCGCTTTCGGCTGAAGCAGTCATTCGGATATTGCTTCCCGAACGACTTAGATTGGTCGTGAGCTGACGTTGACTATTTCTTGCGGTGTCGGAGACCGCGCTTTGCTCACACGTGTTCGTTTTACCCCGGCGGAGTTGAAGCGCCGTCGCTTAAATTGCGCGACGCCGTTTGAATGGCGAAGGGGAGTTCACAATCATCTGACGGCTCGGGCGACGCGCTTGCGCAGCGCAATACTGCGCGCCGATCGAACGACATAGCACCGTCTGGGTATCGATCTTCGCCCGTGACCCGACGGGAATGCATACTCGTGCTCGAAGCCCTCGCGGGAGAATTTGAGACGCTCTTCAAACCCAAGAGTGGATAGGAAAATGGTAAAGCCCAAGCGCGGCTCGGTCCGAGTATATGCTTATATGCGACTGTCCGTCGACAAGGAGGGCGGCGTGCCGCAGAGCATCGACGCCCAGCGCACTGCCATCCGCAGCTATGCCGCCAAGAAAGGCATGGTCATCGTCGAGGAGTTCGCCGACGCAGGGTTTACCGGCCAGAACGACAAGCGACCCGAGTTCCAGCGAATGGTGCGGCAGGCGACGGCTGTTGATCATCCGGTCGACGTCGTCGTGATGTACATGTTCAGCCGCTTGGCGCGCAACATGCGGCTCTTCTTCGACACGGTCGGCCGACTCGAGGATGCCGGGGTCGAGGTAGAATCGGTCACCGAAGATTTTGGGACTGGTCGTGGCCGGCGGATGGGCCGGACGATAGTTGGGCTGCTGAGCGAAGAGCAAGCTCGCGATGCCTCGCTCCTTACAAGCAAGAGCCGACGGGAGAATGCCCGTCAGGGGTTCTATAATGGCGGTCCGATCTCGTTGGGCTACCGCAGCTACACAGCGCGGCAGGACGGGGAGAAAGCTCGAAAGAAGCTCGCGATCGTAGAGGATGAAGCCGTAATCGTCCGTCAGATCTTCGACTGGGCGGATGTCGGTCGGGGCGCTCGCTGGATCGCCCAGCAGCTGAATGCCCAGGGGCACAGCCTCCGCGGCAGGAAGTTCACCAATGGCAATATCGCAGGGGTTCTCGGCAACGAGCGCTATACCGGCGTTTATCATGATCGCACCGCCGACGATGAGGGCATCACACCGGACGCCGAGGATGCGATCGCCGTGTCCTGCCCGGCGATCATCACGCAAGATCAGTTCGAGCGGGTCGCAGCGACCCGGGCGACACGCAATCCGAGACGGACAGCGCCTCACGTCGCAGCCGGCACCACGCTTCTGACGGGAGTCGCGCGTTGCGGGATGCCCGATTGTGCCAGCGGCATGACAATCCGCACCGGCAAGGGCGGTCGCTATGCCTATTACACCTGCAACAACAAGGTGAACCAGGGCGGCAAATGCGCGTGCCCGAACATCCGACGCGAAATACTCGACGGCGTCGTGCTCGACGCGATCGAAGAACGACTGCTCGAGCGCAACAGGCTGCGCAAGCTGCTGGCGGGTGTGCTCGACGTGTCACAGGCGCGGACGGAGGAACGCGAGGTAGAACTGGCTCGCGCCCGTGCCGAGCGAACCCGGCTCGAAAGCGCCACCAAAAATCTTCTGATCCTTATTGAGCAGGGCACCATGAGTCCGCGCGATCCGGCGTTCGCTGAGCGGATGGCAATAAACCGGACGGCATTGGCGGGTGTGATCAGCCGCATCGACATTCTTGAGGCCCAGTTAGCCAGGGGTAAGCGGAAGATCGACGAACGAACCGTCGACCGCTTCGGCGATATGCTGCGAGATAAGCTTCGCGGCGAGGACAACAGCTTACGCTCGGCCTATCTGCGGATGTTCGTTGCAGAGGTTAGGGTTGGACCGAGCGAGATCATCATCTCAGGTCCATTGTCGGCGCTGGAAAACGGCCTTGCTGTTGGCCTTCCCGTCAAAGAGGGCACGGTGCCCATCTTTGACCGGGAGTGGTGCCGCTTACAGGACTCGAACCTGTGACCCCCGCATTACGAATGCGATGCTCTACCAGCTGAGCTAAAGCGGCCTATCGATGCCCGATCGGGCGTCGTGAGGCGCGGCGCTTAACAGGTGATCGGGGGCGTGACAAGCGCGAACGCCCTTTACGTCGCGTTTACCATGGCCGGTGCACATCGGCTCGGACGACACCGGCCCCGCGACGTGCGGGCAGCGATGGGACGACGAGCATGGATACCGCGCGCGGCTACGACGATCTTCGCCAGGACAGCGACCCGACCGAGGGCGGCGTCGGCGAGCCGCAGGTGGCGGTCGGCAACGACGAACGGCGCATGCACGTGCGCGCCTACAATCACTGGGTCTCGCTGCTGCGCGATCGCCCCTATCCCGCGATCGAGGATCTGGAGCCCGCCAGCATCGCCGATTTCGGCCCGCACAGCGTGCTGCTGGACTTCACCGCCGGGCTGGACGACCCCGCGATCCAGTATATCGGCAAGGCACTGCGCGACGAATGCGCGGTCGACCAGACGATCGAGCGGATCAGCGACGTCCCCGCGCGCTCGCTGCTGTCGCGGCTGACCGACCATTACCTGCAGATCATCGCGAATCGCGCACCGATCGGGTTCGAGGCGGAATTCGTCGGCACGCGCGGCCACAATACGCTGTACCGCGGCATCCTGATGCCGTTCTCGTCGGACGGCACGTCGATCGACTTCATCTACGGCGTCATCAACTGGAAGGAGATGATCGCCGCCGAGGAGCAGGCCGCGCTGGATGCCGAACTGTCGGCCGCCGTCACCGCGCCGCGCCACGATCCGGTCCCCGCCCCCGCCTGGGCGGACGGCCCGGGCGCCGGTGCGGGGCTGGAGGGCAATGAGGAGACGGGCTCGCTCGACGAGCGGCTTGCCGCCGCGCGCGACAGCGTCGCCTCCGCCCGCGCCGCCGCGACGCGCAGTCACGCCGCGCTGTACCGTGCGCTGGGCCGCGCCTACGACTTCGCGATCGCCGCCGAGGCCGATCCGGAGGCGCTGGAGGCGCTGCTGACGCAGGCGGAGATCAAGCCGCAGGCGCGCGCGCCGATGACCGCGATCGCCAAGCTGGTCTTCGGCCGCGATCACGACAAGACGCGCCTGACCGAGGCCGCGACCGTGCTGGCCTATGCCGCGCGCACCGGCGTGCCGGAGGGCGGGCTGCCGCGCGTGCTGGAGGCCGCGGCGGGCGGCATCAAGGGCATCGTCGCGGAGGAGCGCGCCGCGCGCCGCCCCGCCACCCCGACCCGCCGCGCCGCGCGCGCGCCGCTGGACGAGCGCACGCCCGTCGCCGAACTCGCGATCGACAGCGGGCTGGAGGACGGCGCCCCCGTCATCCTGATCGGCCGCGCCACCGCCACCGGGATCGCGGTGATCGGCACCATGGCGCAGGACGAGAGACTGACCGCGCGCGTGCTGCGCCGGTTGGCCTGAGGCGAAAATATCGCGGCGCAGCAAAGCTTGAGATAGGGCCGTGCCCGGCGCATAGCCCGCGCCATGGTGGAAAAGTCTCTCAAGATACTGTCGGCAGCGCTCGCATCGCGGCTGACGCATCGTGCATTGCCCGGCGAACTGGTCGGCTTCGGTGAGGACAAGCAGGCCGAGGCCGCCGAATTCCTGGCGCAGACCGCGGCAGAGCGCGCGCCCGGCCGACCCGCGATCGCGCTGGAGGCTTTGCCCGGCGACGGTGCGCGGCGGCGGATGCGGCTCGCCATCGTCAACGACGACATGCCGTTCCTAGTCGATTCGGTCGCTGCCGCGATCGGCGACCGCGATATCGCCGTCGACCGCGTGATCCACCCCGTCATCCGCGTGACCCGCGATGCGCAAGGCCAGCTGACGGGGATCGAGGATGCCGGCGGCGCGAGCGAATCGATGATCTACGTCGAGCTGGAGCGCGTCGACGCCAAGGATCGCCGCGCGCTGACCGACGAGATCGAGCATCTGCTGGCGGACGTCCGTGCCGCGGTCGCCGACTGGCGCGCGATGCAGGCGGCGCTCGCGGCGGACGCGGGCATGGTCGACGACACCGGCGGCGATGCGGAAGGCGCGAGCCTGCTGCGCTGGTTCCTCGACCGCCATTTCACGCTGCTGGGGCATGAGCGCTGGCACGTCGACGGCCACGCCGACCCCGCGCTCGGCATCGCGAAGAACGCGCACGAGGTGCCGATCCTCGCCGAGCGGTCGAAGCGTCTGGCGGTCGACTATTTCGCTGCCGGCAATGCCGCACCCCTGCTGCTCAAGTCCTCGCTGATCTCGCCGGTGCATCGCCGCGTGCCGCTCGACCTGCTGGTGGTGCCGATCCACACCGGGGGGCGCGTCACCGGCCTGTCGATCCATGCCGGGCTGTGGACGTCGGCCGCGCTCAACGCGCCGCCGCGCAGCGTGCCCGTGCTTCGCCAGCGCTTGGCCGCGAGCGAGGCGAAGTTCGGGTTCGACCCTACCGGCCATACCGGCAAGGCGCTGACCCACGCCATCGCCACGCTGCCGCACGACGTGATGGTCGCGGTCGATGCCGCATCGATGGAGGAGCTGGCGCTCACCGCGATGAGCCTCGCGGACCGTCCGCGGCCCAAGCTGGTGCTGGTCCCCTCCCCGCTCGGGCGGCACCTCTATGCCTTCGTCTGGCTGCCGCGCGACGAGCTGACCACCGCGCGCCGCACCGCGATCGCCGACATGCTGTCGGAGGCCGCCAACGGTCAGGTGCTCAACTGGGCCACCAGCATCGACGACGGGCGCATCGCGCTGCTGCGCTACACGATCGACCTTCGTGGCGCCGGCCGCCTGCCCGATGCGCTGACGCTGGACGACCGGCTGGAGAAGATGGTGCGCGGCTGGGCGCCCTCGATCGAGGCCGCGCTGACCGAGGAGGTCGGCGCCGCGCGCGCCGCACGCCTGTCGCTGCGCCACGCCGCCGCCTTCCCGCCGCGCTATCGCACCGGCGCCACGCCTGAGGAGGCCGCGCGCGACATCGTCTCGATCGCCCATCTGGTCGGCGATGCCGATCGCGAGGTGCGTTTCACCGCGGGCGGCGACGGGATGCTCCACCTCAAGGTCTATCGCCAGGGCGGCCCGCTCGCGCTGTCGGACGCGGTGCCTGCGCTCGAGCATTTCGGCTTCCGCGTGATCGAGGAGATGCCGACCGCGCTCACCGACGAGGAACGCAGCTCGATCCACGATTTCACACTGGAAACCGCGGCAGACGTTCCGGCGGTCCTCGCCGCCGCCGACACGCTGCAGGAGGCGCTGGCGCAGGTGCTGGAGGGCCGCGCCGAGGATGACGGCTTCAACCGGTTGATGCTGGAGGCGGGGCTCTCCCCGCGCGCGGTCGTCCTCTACCGCGCCTGGTATCGCTATCTGCGCCAGGCGGGGATGAGCTACGGCCTCGCCAATGTCGTCGACACGCTGACCCGCACGCGCGACGTCACGCTGGCGCTGGTCGACCTGTTCACCGCGCGCCACGACACCACCTCGACGCTCGATGCCGACGCCGCACAGGCCGAGATCGACGCCGGGCTCGACGCGGTGACGGGGATCGACGACGACCGCATTCTGCGCGCGTTCCGCGCCGTCATCGACGCGACGCTGCGCACCAATGCCTTCACCCCGGCCGCGAACGAGGCGCTGGCGTTCAAGCTCGACAGTGCGAAGATCCCCGGCCTCCCCGCCCCGCTGCCGTGGCGCGAGGTCTGGGTCTATTCCCCGCGGGTCGAGGGCATCCACCTGCGCGCCGGCCCGGTCGCGCGTGGGGGCCTGCGCTGGTCGGACCGGCGCGACGACTTCCGCACCGAGATCCTGGGGCTGATGAAGGCGCAGCGCGTCAAGAACGCGGTCATCGTGCCGACCGGCGCGAAGGGCGGCTTCTACGCCAAGCAGCTCCCCTCCCCCGCCAACCGCGACGCGTGGCTGGCCGAGGGGACGGAGGCCTATCGCATCTTCATCCGCACGTTGCTGTCGATCACCGACAATATCGTCGCCGGGCAGGTGGTGCACCCCGACGGCGTCGCGATCCACGACGGCGAGGATCCCTATTTCGTCGTCGCCGCGGACAAGGGCACCGCGACCTTCAGCGACGTCGCCAATGCGATCGCGCTGGAGCGCGGCTTCTGGCTGGGCGACGCCTTCGCCAGCGGCGGCTCGGTCGGCTACGACCACAAGGCGATGGGCATCACCGCCAAGGGCGCCTGGGTGTCGGTCCAGCGCCACTTCGCCGAGCGCGGCGTCGATGTGCAGACGCAGCCGATCCGCGTCGTCGGCTGCGGCGACATGTCGGGCGACGTCTTCGGCAACGGGATGCTGCTGTCGAAGGCGATCAAGCTGGTCGCCGCGTTCGACCATCGCCACATATTCCTCGACCCCGATCCCGATCCGGCGGCGAGCTGGGACGAGCGCGCGCGTATGTTCGCGCTGCCGCGCTCCAGCTGGGCGGATTACGACACCTCGCTCATTTCCGAGGGCGGCGGCGTCTTCGCGCGCGATCTGAAATCGATCCCCCTGTCGCCACAGGTGCAGGCCGCGCTCGGCATCACCGCCGACCGGATGGAGCCGACCGCGCTCATCTCCGCGATCCTGAAGAGTCCCGCCGATCTCATCTGGTTCGGCGGTATCGGCACCTATGTGAAGGCCGCGGCGGAAAATAACGCGACCGTCGGCGATCCCGCGAACGACCGGCTGCGCGTCGATGCCGAGGAGCTGCGCGCGATCGCGATCGGCGAGGGCGCGAACCTGGGCGTGACGCAGGCGGCGCGCATCGCCTTCGCCGCGCGCGGCGGGCGCATCAACACCGACTTCATCGACAATTCCGCCGGCGTCGACTGCTCCGACAACGAGGTCAACATCAAGATCGCACTGAATCGCGAGATGATCGAGGGCCGGCTGGCGTTCGAGGACCGCAACGCGGTGCTCGGCAGCATGACCGACGACGTCGCGCACCTGGTGCTGGAGGACAACCGCCTCCAGACGCTCGGCCTGTCGATCGCCGAGCGCGACGGCGCGCAGGGGCTTCCCAGCTACGTCCGGCTGATCGAGGTGTTCGAGGAGGGCGGCCGGCTCGACCGTCGCGTCGAGGGGCTCGGCAGCAACGTCGACCTGCTGCGCCGGGCGGGCGAAGGCCGCGGGCTGACCCGTCCCGAGCTGGCCGTCCTGCTCGCCACCGCCAAGCTGACGCTGCAGGACGCGATCGAGGGGTCGCCGCTGGGCACGGACGAGGCGCTGCGGCCCGATCTCCACGCCGCCTTCCCGCCGGCGATGCGGGAGCGGTTCGCCGAGGCGATCGACCAGCACCGCCTGCGCGGCGAAATCGTCGCCACGAAGCTCGCCAACCGCATCGTCAACCGCATCGGGATCCTCCATCCCTTCGAGCTGGCGGAGGAGGAAGGCGCGGCGCTGGCCGACATCGCCGCGATGTTCGTCGTCGCGGAGCGTCAGTTCGCGCTGCCCGAGCTGTGGCACGCGATCGAGACCACCGCGATGCCGGAGGCGGGTCGCCTGGCGCTGTTCGACGAGGTCGCGGTCGCGGTGCGGTCGCAGATTGCGGACCTGCTGCGCGCCACCGTGTCGGGCGTGGCTCCGTCCGAGGTGCTGGGCCGCCTGTCGCGCGGCGTGGCGCGGCTCGACGATGCCGCGGGCGAGCTATTGCTGGACGAGGCGCGCGCGCACAGCGCCCGCATCGCCGATACGCTGGAACAGGCCGGCGCCCCGCACGATCTCGCCGCGCGCGTCGTCCGCCTGTTCGAGCTCGACGGCGCGATCGGGCTCGCCGAGCTAGGCGTCCGGCTGGAGGTCGACGAGACGAAGCTGGCGCGCGCCTTCACCCGGCTAGGTCAGGCGCTCGGGCTCGACTGGGCGCAATCGACCGCGACGCGGGTCAGCCCCAGCGACCCGTGGGAGCGCCTGCTGATCGCTGGCCTCGCGCGCGATTTCCAGCAGCTCCGCCTCGACTTCCTCGGCCGCGGCGGCGGGACCGAGCCGGAGGCGCTGGTCGACCAGTGGCTCGCCGCCAATGCCACCCGCGTCGGCCAGTTCCGCGCCGTCATCGACCGCGCCCGCAACGCCACCGCCCCCAATGCCGCGATGCTGGCGCAGATCGCCGGTCAGGCTCGCGTGCTGCTGGGGCGGTAGCATGACGTGAAAGGGGCTTGCGTCGGAAACCGCAAGCCCCTCACACGCACTCGCCTGGCCCACGACGACGAGGGAGGCGATCGTCTATCGCACGATACGGCGGCCCTCGTCGGCCCGGCGAGGGGATACCGTTACCTCGATCAATCGTGACCGAAGCGGTCACCCGACCCGACGTCGACCTTGCGAATATTCTCGAACTCTTCCCGACGTTTCGTCAGCGACTTGGCAGCGCGCACGACATCGCCGACCGCGCTCTGCTTGAGCACCTTCATCATCGACTTCGGGGCCGCCGCACCGTTCTTCAGCGCCTCGAACTCGCGATACTCCATCTTGCGCAGCGGCTTGTCGTCATACCACAGGTTTCCGTAAAGCTGCGTGCGCTGCGACTGGCGGTGATCGTAATCCGCCTTCACGGCATGAACGGTATCGTCCGATGGCGAGAAGAAGACGATGCTGTTGTTGTCGCGCTGGCGCATCACCGTCTCGCACCAGTCCCACGGCATCCAGTCACGGTCGACCTGCGGATTGCCACGCCAGAAGCTCTGAACAAACTGCCACTCGGGCTTCATCTTCAGATAATGGGTGTGATAATCGTGCTGCTCCGCCGCCTCGCCAGGATTGAGGTTCAGCATCCAGGTCAGTGCCTTGCGACGAATATCGCAATGCGGGCTGATCTCGTAGCCGTTGAGGTACTTCTGGATGCCGCCATCCAGCGTCACGTTACCGGTGATCCCGAACTTTTGGAGCAAGGCATCGCGCAGCGCATCGGACGCGAAGAATTCTTCCAGGGCAGCGAGCGTGTCGTCACGGCGATTGTCGAGGCGATAGACGATCCCGAACGCCTCGGTCGCGGCGTGAACCTTCCTCGCGCTCCGGCCTTCCTCCCAATCGAGATACTGCTTCTCCGACGTCACACATCCGGGAAAGCTGATGACCTTATAGCCGGCCCCCGCCAGCTTCTCGAACAGCTCGGGCGTGGAGTTGACCTGGCCCAACTGAATCGCGGGGCTACCGACAATCGCCGCGAAATCGGCAGGTTCGAGAAAATTAGAGATATACAGATGCGTGAACGGCTCACGCTGGAACGGCGCGTCCGCCACTTTGTCGAGCAGATAGTCAAACTTCATCGTCGCGCACCCCCGCGTGATTGAATATGCAAATAAGGATCACCACGAACCCATGTCATATCTTCGTGACAGGTGGAAACGTCCGCGCGGAGACCGCATATTTGATACCTTACTACAGGAACGGCAAAATTGGTATACCCCATATGGGGTAGGCATCCGCCGCGACTTGCCTTTGTCGATCGCGGCATGCTCCCTGCCGGGGGATCACGCCGCGGCCTGCCTCGCGCGCATCATCTGGGTTAGCTCGTCGAGCGCCATCGGTCGCGACAGGTGATAGCCCTGCGCCAGTTCGAACCCCGACAGTCGCGCCTCGATCAACTGCGTTTCGCTTTCGATCCCCTCCATCACGCACCGCATCGAGAGTGATCGGCCGACACCGCGGATCGCGGCGACCAGCCGGCGGCCGACATGATCCGACAGTCGCGCGGCGAAGCTGCGGTCCACCTTCAGGATGTCGAACGGCATCTGATGGAGCGAGCTGAGGCTGGAATAGCCGGTGCCGAAATCGTCGAGCGCCAGCCGGATGCCGATCCCCTTCAGCCGGTGCATCGCCTCCACCGCCGTGACGAGATCGGTGACGAGCGCATTCTCGGTCAGTTCGAAGACCAATCGCGTCGGCTCGATCCCGGACGCGGCGAGGCGTTCCAGCATCAGGTCGATCGTGGTGCGGTCCACCAGGTCGACCGGCGACAGGTTGAACGAGATCCGCATCGATCGCGGCAGCCCGGCCGCCGCGGCCAGCACCTTGTCGAACAGCGCCAGCGTCAGCGCGCGCGTGATACCCAGCCGCTCGGCCACCGGGAAGAACTGGTCCGGCGGCACCTTGCCCAGCGTCGGCGATTCCCAGCGCGCCAGCGCCTCGACCGCGACGATCTCCAACGTGGCGGTATCGAACACCGGCTGGAAAACGAGCGAGAATTCCTCCTCCATCGCGGCCGATTGCAGCGCCGCCTCCAGCGCCTGTCCGCTGCGGACCAGCTGCTCCAGCCGTGGCGAGAAGATGACGCAGCCGCCACGCTGGTTTGCCTTGGCATGGTAGAGCGCGAAATCGGCGCGGTCGAACAGCTCGTGCGCCGAGCGCCCGGCGTCGGGGAAGGTCGCGAACCCCGCCGAGCATCCGACCGCAACGGTCACCTCACCCAGCACCACCGGCTGACGCAGCAGGTCGCACAGCCGCTCGCCCTCCGCCGCGGCGGCATGCGCGTCGCCGCGGACGATGACGCCGAATTCGTCGCCGCCCAGCCGCGCCACCATCACCCGGTCGCTCGCCACCGCGCGCAGCCGCTCGCCCAGCGCGGTCAGCAGCCGGTCGCCCTGCCCGTGACCGTAGGTGTCGTTGATCGGCTTGAACCCGTCGAGATCGAGCAGCCCCACGCTCACCCGCTCGATCGCATCCGCGCTGGCCAGCCGCCGCTCCAGCTCCGCCATGAACAGGCGGCGGTTGGGCAGTTGCGTCAGCGCGTCGGTACGGGCCAGCGTCGCATTCTCGTCGTTCAGCCGCTCGGCGGCGGTCCGCTCGCACTGCAGTGCTTCCTGCGAGGCCTGCAACTGGAGGAAGCCTTCGAACGAATCGCGCAGCACCTTCAGGATCACGGCCGTCACCAGCGCCACGTTGAAGGCGACCGCGATCAGAACCTCGGTGCCCTTCCACACATTATAGCCCAGAAAGATGCCGATCACGCTGGTGCACACCACCAGCGCCGCGCGCGGCAGGTATCCCAGGCAGAAGACGCAACCGAGCACGGTGATCGAGATGAAGATCGCGACATGCCCGTGCTCGTACGGCCCGCCGTAATGGTCCAGTACCAGCGCCCAGATCACGAATCCCAGCGCCAGCGCCAGCGCGAGCGGCGTGACGCGGCGCAACCGGGCCACCGCATCGCGATGCCCGTCGACCGGGCGACGATTCGGCAACGCCCATGACAGCATGCGAATGAGGCAGGCGCCGATCAGCACCGCGGGCACCTGAAGCGTCAGCAACGCGGGTGCCAGGTGACGGTGGGTGAAGGCGAGCGCGGCGGCATTGACCGCCAGCAGCGCGTAGAGCGGCGGAATCTGGCGACGCAGATGCGACAATTGCGCCTCCGCATAGCGGTACGAATCGCTCAGGGGTCGAACGTGATCCGGAATGACCGTCGGCTGCATCACGGCAACATAACCCGGAACGGTTTATAAGCTGTCGGAGCAAAACGCGCGCGGGTCGGTTATTAATTACAATCCCGCGACCAGACGAACAGCCAGCTACGCAGCGCGCTGGCCAGATTGGGCGGGTCGGCACCGTCGATCCGCAGCGCGTCGACCTGCGCCACCAGGGCGGACAGCGGCAGCCCGCGGGCGATGGCCGCGGCCTCCAGCGCCGCCCAGAACACCGGCTCCAGACTGATCGAGGTCGCGTGCCCCGCGATCGTGATCGACCGTTTGACCGGCCCCACGAACCCGCCCGGGGGCGCCGCGATCGTCACGTCACTCCGCGTCGAACAGCGCGGCCAGCTGCTCGATGATCGTGCCGCCCAGCTGCTCCGCATCCATGATCGTCACCGCGCGGCTGTAATAGCGCGTCACGTCGTGCCCGATCCCGATCGCCACCAGCTCGACCGGCGACTTCTTCTCGATCCACGCGATCACCTGCCGCAGGTGCCGCTCCAGATAGGAGCCGGAATTGACGCTCAGCGTCGAATCGTCGACCGGCGCACCATCGGAGATGACCATCAGGATGCGCCGCTCCTCGGGCCGCGCCATCATGCGGCTATGTGCCCACATCAGCGCCTCGCCGTCGATATTCTCCTTCAGCAGCCCCTCGCGCATCATCAGGCCCAGCGAGTTGCGCGCGCGCCGCCACGGTTCGTCCGCCATCTTGTAGACGATATGGCGCACGTCGTTCAGCCGCCCGGGCTGCGGCGGGCGTCCCGCGGCGAGCCACGTCTCGCGGCTCTGCCCACCCTTCCACGCGCGCGTGGTGAAGCCCAGGATCTCCGTCTTCACCCCGCAGCGCTCCAGCGTGCGCGCCAGGATGTCTGCGCTGATCGCCGCGATCGAGATCGGCCGTCCGCGCATCGACCCCGAATTGTCGATCAGCAGCGTAACCACCGTGTCGCGGAATTCGGTATCGCGCTCGATCTTGTAGCTGAGCGACTGCATCGGGTTGACCACCACGCGCGCCAGCCGCGCCGCGTCGAGCAGCCCTTCGTCCTGGTCGAAATCCCACGAGCGCGACTGCTGCGCCATCAGCCGCCGCTGGAGCCGGTTGGCGAGCTTCGACACCGCGGATTGCAGATGCACCAGTTGCTGGTCCAGATAACCGCGCAGCCGCGCCAGCTCTTCCGCGTCGCACAGCTCGGTCGCGGCGACCACCTCGTCGAACTGATTGGTCCACGTGCGGTAGTCGAACGCCTGCGACATGTCGGCGGGCGGGCGGTTGGGACGCACCGGCTGCATCCCCTCCTCGCCATCGTCGCCCGGCTCACCCTCGGCATCGTCGAGGTCGTCGCCCTCCTGCTGCTCGCTCTCGCCCTCGGACTGCTCGTCGTCGCGCTGTTGGCCGCGCTGCTCGACCTGCTGCTCGCCCTCGGAGCCCTGCGCATCGCCCTCGTCCGACTCGTCGGTGTCGCCGCCCTCGTCGCCGGCCTCTTCCTCGCCGCCCTCGTCGTTTTCCTGCGGCTCCTGCTCGCCCTCGACGAGTTCCAGATCCTCCAGCAGCTTGCGCGTCAGGCCCTGAAACGCGCGCTGGTCGTCGAGCGCCAGCGCCAGCGCGGCGAGGTCGGTCCTCTCCCCGATCCATTCGCGCACCAGCGCCAGCCCCGGTTCCGCCGCCACCGGGGCGGGCTGCCCCGTCAGGGCCTCGCGCACCAGCAGCTGGAGCGCGGTGGACAGCGGCACCTCGTCGCGGTTGCGCGCGCGGGTGATCGGGTCGGCGCGCAGCCGCACGTCCATCGCGCTGGCCAGATTGTCGCTGATCCCCTGATAGCCGCGGCTGCCCAGCGCCTCGACCCGCGCCGTCTCGACCGCATCGAACACCGCACGCGCCACCGCCTCAGCCGGCGCGCCGCGCGTGTGAAGCGCGGTGTCGTGATGCCGCAGCCGCAGCGCGAAGCTGTCGGCGAACCCGCGTGCCTCCGCCACCTGATCGGCGGGCAGCGTCCGCGCGGGCATCGGCACCTTCAGGTGCTTGCCCGACTGCGCCGGCGCGTCGGCGGTAAAGGCCAGCTCCAGCTCCGCCTCGTCCGACAGCGCGCGCGCCGCGCCGCCCAGCACATTCTTGAACCGGTCGAGGGGGGTGTCGTTGACCATCAGCCGTCCATTTCCAAGGCGAGCTCGGCCGCTGCGCGGATCAGCGGCACCTCGACGCGTGCGAGATCGAAGATGATGTCCCGCGCGATGTTCCGATATTCGTGGCGCAGCCGATTGCCGAACGCGCGCATCTTCGCAACCGGGACATCCGGTCCCAGCCGGACCGCTTCTTCCGGCGGGATCTGGATCGCCGCCTCGGTGATCCGCTGAAGGAGCCGCTCCACCGCGAAGATCGTGCGCTCATCGGTGGTGAACGTATGGATCGACATTCCGTCGACGAACGCGGCCACCCGATCGGCGTCCTCGATCATATCGCGCAACCGCGACCTTGTGCGCTCAGAAAGCGTCGATGCGGTCACGATCGATCTCCGCCTGGAGTCGCGGCCGATCCGTCGGTTCGGTCACGATGTCCACTGGAATTCCCAACAGCGCACTGACGCGGTCGTCCAGCGTAAAGAAGTCCCAGCCCAGTCGCATATCGGCGCGCAATGTCACTGCAAGATCGAGGTCGGACTGGACACCCGCCTCCTCGCGGGCGATCGAACCGAAGATCGCGACATGCTCGATCCCCATCGCGCGCAGATCCGCGCGATGGGTCCGGAGTCGCCGCAGAGCCTCGGCGCGCGTCATCCCCTCAAGCCTTCCCCACCACGCTTTCCGGCAGATCCTTCCCGAACACGCGCTGGTAATATTCCGCCACCAGCGAACGCTCCGCCTCGTCGCACTTGTTGAGGAACGACAGCCGGAACGCGAAGCCCACGTCGCCGAAGATCATCGCGTTCTGCGCCCAGGTGATCACCGTCCGCGGGCTCATCACGGTCGAGATGTCGCCGTTGACGAAACCGCGCCGCGTCAGGTCGGCGACGCGGACCATGTTCTCCACCACCTTCTTGCCCTCGGGCTTGTCGTATTCGCCCGACTTGGCGAGCACGATCTGCGCCTCGGTGACCGCGGGCAGGTAGTTGAGCGTGACGACCACGTTCCAGCGGTCCATCTGGCCCTGATTGATCTGCTGCGTGCCGTGGTACAGCCCGCTGGTGTCGCCGAGGCCAATCGTGTTGGCGGTCGCGAACAGGCGGAACCACGGGTTCGGGCGGATGACGCGGTTCTGGTCGAGCAGCGTCAGCTTGCCCTCGGTCTCCAGCACGCGCTGGATCACGAACATCACGTCCGGGCGCCCGGCGTCATACTCGTCGAAAACGAGCGCGGTCGGCGTCTGCAGCGCCCAGGGCAGCAGGCCCTCGCGGAATTCGGTGACCTGCTGCCCGTCCTTCAGCACGATCGCGTCGCGCCCGACCAGGTCGATGCGGCTGATGTGCGCGTCCAGGTTGATGCGGATGCACGGCCACTTCAGCCGCGCCGCCACCTGCTCGATATGGCTCGACTTGCCGGTGCCGTGATAGCCCTGCACCATCACGCGGCGGTTGTGCGCGAAGCCCGCGACGACCGCCATCGTCGTGTCGGGATCGAACACATAGGCGGGGTCCAGGTCGGGCACGCGCTCGTCCGCCTCGGAAAAGGCGGGGCATTCCATGTCGCTGTCGATCCCGAACAGCTCGCGCACGCTGACCATCTTGTCCGGCGCGTCCAGGATCGTGGTGTCCCGGCTGTCGGGCTGGGTGTTCGGGATATCGGTCATCGGATAAGCCGTTCGCTGGAGTAGGCCCAACCAGTGAGAAGGGATCGCGCTCGCGTCAACCCGGCGCGTGCCACGCCGGCGCCTTCTCCGGCAGGTGGAAGAGGTCGATGAACGCCTCTGCGCCTGCGCGGTTGCCATGGAACACCAGGTCGCCCGCGGCCTCCGCCTCCGCGATCGGTAGCTTGCCGTAGACGACGCCCGCCAGCACCTCGGGCACGGTGTCGAACACGACCTCGCCCGCCGCCGGTGCGCGCACAATCGGCAATTCGCCCGCCGTCAGCCGGGCGACGAAGGAATCGCGCGGAAAGCGGAAACCGATCGTCAGCGCCATGCCCCCCGCCCGCTCGCGGTCGATCATCGTGCGCAGCGACAGCATCATCGCCGCCGCCGACAGCGACAGCGTGGGATCGTGCGCGGGCGACCGCGCCGCCCACCGCCCCAGCGCCTGGATCGTCTCCTCCGCCTCGTACCCCCAATGCGTCAGTTCGTAGCGCGGCGACGGCGCGCCGTGCCGCACCAGCACGCCCGCCCGCGCCAGCCCGTCCAGCCGCTGCGTCAGCACGTTGGCGCTCACCCCCGGCAACCCGCCGCGCAGCTCGGAAAAGCGCCGCGCGCCGAACATCAGCTCGCGTACCACCAACATCGACCAGCGCTCGCCCAGCAGCTCCAGCCCCAGCGCGGTGCCGCAGGCATCGTCATACCATCGCTCCGAGGTTATCTTTTCTGACTTCATGGTTGTTTTTACTAACCGATTGGCGCATCACATTCAAACACCGAGTTGCAAGGGAGAGCGATGCCGTGACCAAGATGATCTTCATCAACCTGCCCGTCACCGACGTGGCGCGCGCCACCGCCTTCTACGCCGGCCTCGGCTTCGTGCAGAACCCGGCCTTCTCGAATGCGCAGGCCAGCGCGATGGAATGGTCCGACGCGATCAAGGTGATGCTGCTCGACCATGCGTTCTACGCCACCTTCACCAACAAACCGATCGCCGACGCGCATGCCGTCGGCGCCGCGCTGTACTGCCTCTCCTTCGACGACCGCGGCGGCGTCGATGCGATCATGGCCGCCGCGGACGCCTCGGGCGGGCGCGTGGTGCGCGCGATCGAGGATCAGGGTTTCATGTACGGCGGCGCGTTCGAGGATCCCGACGGCCACACCTGGGAGACCATGTTCATGGCGGCCGGCGCGCAGGACATCATCGCCGAACAGAACGCCGCCACCGCGACCGGGGCCGCGTGATGTCCCCGCCCGTTATCACCGCGTTCGACTGGGTGCCCGATTTCGCACGCGGGCAGGTGCGCGACCTGCGCGTGCGCTGGGCGCTGGAGGAGATCGGCCGCCCCTATACCGTCCGCTATCTGGCGCAGGGCGAGCAGAAGCAGCCCGATCACCGCGCGCGCCAGCCCTATGGGCAGGTGCCGACCTATGAAGACGGCACGGTCACCCTCTACGAATCGGGCGCGATCGTCCTTCACGTCGCACAGGGGACCGCGCTGCTCCCGTCCGATCCGGCAGCGCATGCCCATGCGCTGGAATGGTCGTTCGCCGCGCTCAACACGCTCGAGCCGCCGATCATGGATCAATCGATCGCCACGCTGTTCGAGGCCGACAAGCCGTGGTCCGCGCCGCGTCTCCCCGCGATCCAGGCGCGCATCCGCGAGCGGCTCGCGGAGACGGCGGCGCGGCTGGGCGACCGCGAATGGTATCGTGGCGCGTTCGGCGCGGGCGACCTGCTGATGATCGCGGTGCTGCGTATCCTGCGCGACGACAGCCTGCTGGCGGAGCACCCGACGCTGGGCGCCTATGTCGCCCGTGGCGAGGCACGCCCCGCGTTCCAGCGCGCCCTGGCGGGGCAGATGGCCGGCTTTACCGGCGCCCCGCCGCCCGGGTTCGCCGCCTGGCTGGAACAGCACGAACGACGCGAGGGAGCAGCGGCATGACCTATATCGAGGGCTTCGTCACCCCCGTCCCCGTCGCCCGCCGCGAGGCGTATCGCGCCCACGCCGATCGCGCCGCCGACCTCCTGCTGGAACTGGGCATCACCCGCCTGGTCGAGACATGGGGCGAGGATGTGCCGCGCGGCACGCGCACCGACATGTACCGCGCGGTACGGGCGACGGACGACGAGGCGGTGCTGTTCAGCTGGTTCGAGTATCCCGACCGCGCCACCCGCGACACGGTCAACGACCGTATCCGCAGCGACCCGCGCTTCGCCGATTTGGGACAGGACATGCCGTTCGACGCGCGGCGGATGATCTACGGCGGCTTCGCTTCTGTCAGCGACATCGGCGGCGGCGCCGGTGCCGGGTTCGTCGACGGCGTCGTGCTGCCGGTCCACGGCGCCTCGCGAGACGCCTACCGCGATCATGCCGCCGCGCTGGCGCCGCTCTTCCTGGAACATGGCGCGGTTCGTGTCATCGACGCGATCGCCGACGACGTGCCCGCCGGGGAGGTCACCGATTTCGCCCGCGCAGTCGCGATCGAGGGCGCGGAAGAGATCGGCTTCGGCTGGGTGGAATGGCCATCGCGCGCGATCCGGGACGAGGCATGGGGGCGGCTGATGGCAGGCGATCGCATGGCCGCGGCGGGCGATCCGCCATGGAACGGCCAGCGCATGATCTTCGGCGGGTTCGCGGTTCTGCTCGACCGCACCGCCCGACCTTGGGGAAACGCACGATGACCAACCCGCATGGCACCCCCGTCTGGTATCAGCTGGTCAGCCCCGACCCCGATGCGGCGGAGGCCTTCTACGGCCACGTGCTGGGCTGGACCACCGCGCCGGACGATCCACCCCCGCCGCCCGGCGAGAACCGGTTCGACTACCGCGAATGGGTCGCCCCGGACGGCGAGCGCATCGGCGGGTTGATGGCGCCCCCGCCGTTCGCGGGAATGGCCCCCGGCTGGTGCTTCTACGCGGCGGTGGACGATGTCGACGCGACCATCGCCGCCGCGGTGGCCGGCGGGGGGCAGGCGCCGATGCCCGCGGTCGACCTGCCCGGTACGGGGCGGATCGCGCTGCTGATCGATCCGGAAGGGCGTCGCTTCTACGTCATGAACGGCCCGGCCTCGGATCGGTCGCAGGCGTTCCAGGCAAGCGACACGCCCGCGCCCGGCCATGCGGTGTGGAACGAGCTGACCGCCGCGGATCAGGATCGCGCCTTCGCCTTCTACGCCGACCTGCTCGGCTGGCGCCATGCCGGCGTGATGCCGATGGGGGCGCTGGGGGAGTATAAGTTCATCCAGGCCGGCACCGTGGCGATCGGCGCCTCGATGGACACCCCGCCGGGCGGCGCACCCGGCTGGCGCTTCTATTTCGCGGTCGACGATATCGACGCCGCGGCGGCGCGCATGACGCAGGCGGGCGGCACGGTGTCGCAGGGGCCGGACGAGATCCCCGGCGGCCGCTATTCGGTGGTCGCGCACGATCCGCACGGCACTGCCTTCGGCATCGTCGGTCCGCGCCGCGGCTGAACGGGAGGATAGCGATGGACAAGGTCGTCACCTGGCTGTGGAGCGCCGGCACCGCGGAGGAACAGGCGCGCTTCTACACCGCGCTCGTTCCCGACAGCGCGATCACCCGCATCATGCGGGCGCCGCTCGACAATCCCTCGACTCCGGCGGGCGCGGTGCTGACGGTCGAGTTCACGCTGGCGGGGCGCGCCTATGCGCTGCTCAACGGCGGCGACGCGTTCCATCAGAGCGAGGCGGCGTCGCTGATGATCCTGTGCGACGATCAGGCGGAGGTCGACCGCTATTGGGACGCCTTCCTCGCCGACGGCGGGAGCGAGAGCGCCTGCGGCTGGCTAAAGGATCGCTGGGGCGTATCGTGGCAGATCACGCCGGTGCGGCTGATGGAACTGAACAACGATCCGGTCCACGCGCCGAAGGCGATGGCGGCGATGATGGAGATGCGCCGTATCGATATCGCCGCACTGGAGCGTGCGATAGCCTCTTGAGCCGCCCGGCTTAGTCGTTACTTAGGCGGGCAAGAGGGCGCAGGTTTGCGGCCGCCGCCGCGATCCTGTACCCGCCTGCCCCTGACCGGGACCGGCGCGCGGTGGTGCGTGCCGGTAGCCGACCGACGAAGACGAGACGCGCGCATGGCCGAGTTCACGCTCCCGAAGAACAGCAAGATCAAGGGCGGGCGCACGATCCCCTCGCCGCAGCCCGGCGGCGCGATGCGCAACTTCAAGGTCTATCGCTACGATCCCGACTCGGGCGAGAATCCGCGCTACGACACGTTCGAGGTCAATCTCGACGAATGCGGACCGATGGTCCTGGACGCGCTCATCAAGATCAAGTCGGAGCAGGACGCCAGCCTCACCTTCCGCCGCTCCTGCCGCGAGGGGATCTGCGGCTCCTGCTCGATGAACATCGACGGCAAGAACGGCTTGGCCTGCACCACCGCGATCGAGGACGTGAAGGGCGAGGTGAAGATCACGCCGCTGCCCGCGATGGACGTCATCAAGGATCTGGTGCCCGATTTCACGCACTTCTACGCGCAATATGCCTCGATCACGCCGTGGCTGCAGACAGTCACCCCGCCGCCCGCGGGCAAGGAGCGGCTCCAGTCGCCGGAGGAGCGCGCGAAGCTCGACGGCCTGTACGAGTGCATCTTGTGCGCCTGCTGCTCGACCTCCTGCCCCAGCTATTGGTGGAACAGCGACAAGTTCCTCGGCCCGGCGATCCTGCTCCAGGCGTATCGCTGGCTGGCTGACAGCCGCGACGAGATGACCGGCGAGCGGCTCGACGCGCTGGAGGATCCGTTCCGCCTCTACCGCTGCCACACGATCATGAACTGCGCCAACGCCTGCCCGAAGGGTCTGTCCCCGGCGAAGGCGATTGCCGAGATCAAGAAGATGGAAGTCGAGCGCATCGTCTAATCCGTGGAGCGCTACGACGAACCCCCGCCCGAGTTTCTCTACGAGGAACATCCCGATCACCCCGGCTGGATGCGCTGGGGATTTCGGGACTCGACGCGCTACAATGCCTTTTTGGGCGAGATGATCGTCCGCGCCGAAGACCGTCGCGCATTCGTCCGCATGACGCCGGAGCGGCAGCATTCGAACCTCGCCGACCGGATGCATGGCGGCGCGCTGCTCGGCTTCATCGACGTGTCGCTGTTCGCCGCGGCGCGCAGCTTCGGGCTGATCGGCGCAGGCGCGGCGGTGACGCTGGACCTCAACACGCATTTCATCGGCGGCGGGCGGATCGGCGAGCCCGTGGAGGCGCAGGTCGAGCTGCTGCGCGAAACGGGGCGGCTGCTGTTCCTGCGCGGGCTGGTGGTGCAGGGCAGCGACACGGTGGCGGAATTTTCCGGCACGATCCGCAAGCCGGGGCGGTAGCGCCCGTCATGCCGGACGTGTTCCGGCATGACGGATGATAGAATGACATTACTCAACGCCTACGACCAGCTGATCGCCGCGGGCGAGCTGCGTCCCGACCCCGAACAGCGCGCCGCCGCGGAGCGGCTCGACGCGCTTGCCCAGGAGCTGGCCAACCCCCGCACCACCGGCTTCTTCCGCCGCCGCGCGGTGCCCGCACGCGGCATCTACCTCTGGGGCGATGTCGGCCGCGGCAAGTCGATGCTGATGGACCTGTTCTTCGGCCAGGCGGCAATCGAGCGAAAGCGCCGCGTCCATTTCGCGGAGTTCATGCTGGAGGTCCACGGCCGCATCGCGATCGAGCGCCGCAAGGAGCTGGGCGATCCGATCCCCCCCGTCGCCGCCGCGCTGGCGGAGGAGGCGCGGCTGCTCGCCTTCGACGAGATGATGGTCACCAACAGCCCCGACGCGATGATCCTGTCGCGGCTGTTCACCGCGCTGATCGAGGCGGGGGTGACGATCGTCACCACTTCCAACCGCGCGCCGTCGGACCTCTACAAGAACGGCCTCAACCGCGAGCATTTCCTGCCCTTCATCGCGCTGATCGAGGCACGGCTCGACGTGCTCGCGCTCAACGGGCCGGTGGATTATCGCCGCGACCGGCTGGGGCAGCAGGACACCTGGCTCGTCCCCAACGGGCCGGCCGCGACCGCGGACCTGTCCGCAGCCTTCTTCCGCCTGACCGATTATCCCCCCGAGGACCGCGAGCATGTGCCGTCGGAGGAACTGATCGTGCAGGGCCGTGCGTTGCGCGTGCCCAAGGCGCTGAAAGGCGTCGCGGTGTTCAGCTTCAAGCGGCTGTGCGGCGAGGCGCGCGGATCGGCGGATTATCTGGCCATCGCACGGCGCTACCACACCGTCATCCTGGTCGGCGTCCCCGTGCTGGGGCCGGACAACCGCAACGAGGCCGCGCGCTTCGTCAGC
>CAJYKB010000120.1 GCA_913774925.1 uncultured Sphingomonas sp.
CGCGCCCCCGCGGACGGGGTGACGATCTGGGTCGAGGATAACGGCATCCACACCGGCGTGGTGCTGCCGGTGCGCGCCGCCGGTGTCGATTGGCGCACGGATTTCCCGGCGCGCGACCTGCGCGATCCACGCTACGCCGCTTATGGTTACATCGCGGTCGGCTGGGGCGAGCGGGGTTTCTACCTCGGCACGCCGACGTGGTGGGATGTGCGGCCGTGGACCCTGCTCCACGCGGCGCTGGGTAGCGAGGATACGTTGCTGCACGTCGAACATATCGCGCGCCCGGTGACGGGGCCGCAGGTTCGCGCGGTGACGCTGCGCGTGGCGGAATATCGGCGGCTTGCGGCGGTGGTACGCGCGTCGCGCCGCGACGGCGCGGCGGTGCCGGGGTATGGGGCGTACGACGCCTTCTACCCCGCGACCGGACGCTACGATGCGGTGCGGACGTGCAATGCGTGGACTGGCAACACATTGGCGGCGGCGGGGGTGCGGGTCGGCGCCTGGACGCCGTTCCCGACCGCGGTGATGCGCTCGTTCTGACGATACCGCTGTAATCCGCGCGGGTTCCCCGGCGAAGGCCGGGGTCCAGTTGGCATGGCGTTGTGGTATTTTCCCAATGTCCCCCAACTGGGCCCCGGCGTTCCCCGGGGAACAGGGACGGGTCTGGCGCACCCGCGCGCTCCGTCACGCGCTCGGTGACGAACCGGTCAGGCCGGTGCGCCGGTCTGGTTCGCCATTTCGCCCGCAGTGGCCGACAGCGTCGGCGCCGGGCCGGTCGCGGGACGTAGCGCCTCGCGTTCGGCCTCGCTGACCGGCGCGGTGGGATCGGGGCGGAAGGCCTCGGGCGCGCGGTTCGTGCCGGGGGGCGGCGCATTCGCCGCCAGATCGGGGGCGGCATGCTCCGCGCCCGCCGCGTCACCCGGAGCAGCGAAGAAGCGGTCGAGCCAGCCGAGCTTCAGCGCCGCCGTGACGCCCGCCGCCACACCGCCGATCGCTGTGGCGGCGATGGCGGCGGTGCGCCGGGTGGAGGATTCGGGCGCAAACCGCGCCGACGTCTTGTTCTTCGCGCTCGTCATGGCGGCAATAACGGGCGCCCGCGCGCACCGTTCCGCGGGCCGGCTTTGCGGATCGCGATCAAGCTGTTAGCCAGCCTCTTCCCGCTTCAAGAAGGCTGCCTGCCATGTCGACGCGCGACGACGCGATCCTTCAGACCCTCCTGCCCGTCACCCACGATCTGGGCGGGTTCAAGGTGCATCGCACGCTGCCGCACCGCGAGCGGACGATGGTGGGGCCGTTCATCTTCTTCGATCAGATGGGGCCGGCGCACCTGCCGCCCGGCAACGGCGTCGACGTGCGCCCGCACCCGCATATCGGGCTGTCGACCGTCACCTATCTGTTCGAGGGCGCGTTCCAGCACCGCGATTCGCTGGGCACCGATGCGCGGATCACGCCGGGGGCGGTCAATCTGATGACCGCGGGGACCGGGATCGTCCATTCGGAGCGCTCGCCCGCCGACGTGCGCCCGGACGGCCCGGCGCTGGCGGGGATCCAGACCTGGCTGGCGCTGCCCGACGGGCAGGAAGAGGCCGCGCCCGTGTTCGAGCATGTCGCGGTCGAGCAGCTTCCCGTGGTCGAGGCGCATGGCGCGCGCGCACGGGTCATCATGGGCGAACTGTGGGGAGCGGCCGCGCCGACGACGACGCTGGCGTCCACCATCTATGCCGACATCGCGCTGGACGCGGGCGCGAGCGTGCCGGTCGACGCGGGCGCGGACGAGCGCGCAGTCTATCTGGTTCACGGCGAGGCGACGCTGGACGGCTTACCGCTGGAGCCGCAGCGGCTCTACGTGCTGCGCCCCGGCATCGCCGCGACGCTGTCGTCGGCGTCGGGCGGGCGCGCGATGCTGGCAGGCGGCGGTGCGTTCGCGACGCCGCGGCACGTATGGTGGAACTTCGTCCATTCCTCGCGCGAGGCGATCAACGAGGCCAAGCGCGCGTGGAAGGAAGGCAGGTTCGCGGGCGTGCCGGGCGAGTCGGAGTGGATCCCGCTGCCCGAGGTGACGCCGAAGACGGTGAGCTATCCGTAAGCCCCCGTCACCCCGGACCTGATCGAGACTTCTGCGAAGGTTCAAAACCTTCTTCGTTCCCCGGCGGAGGCCGGGGCCCAGTTGGGCGCCGTTTCCGCATCTTACGAGCCGATCGTTACTGGGCCCCGGCCTTCGCCGGGGCACAGAAGGGGAGTTTCGCAGAGGTCCCGACCTGATCCGGGATGACGGGATGGACTTACTCCGCGCCGGTCTTGCGATAGTCGAGCGGCGGCTTGCGGTCGCCGAGCATCGCCTTGTACTCGAAGTTCGCGCCGCGCTTAGCCGCGAACTCCTGCTTCGCCGCGGCGATCGTGTCGGGGGAGCGGAACAGGTCGGCGGCGGTCAGCGCCAGCGTCTTGGCGGCCAGCACCGCGCCCTTGATGCCGATGCTGGTTCCAGACGCCGCGACGTTCTGCCAGCTGTGCCCCGCCGATCCGGGGACGAACGTCGCCGTCGACAGCCCCACGGTCGGCACCACCCAGCTGACGTCGGATACGTCGGTGGAGCCGCCAAGCGCATCGTCGACCAGTTGTGCGGGCTGGATCTCGCCCACGGTCGACAGCGCGGGCGCGCCGGGGGCGAGCGTGGTCTGGATCTTCTGCGCGAAGGCGATCTCCTCCGGGGTCCAGGTGATCGCGCCCGCGGTGTGGAGCGAGCGGTCCATGACCTTCATCAGCGCCTCGTTGGGCAGCAGCGAATAGACGCCGCCGGTCACCTCGACGTCCATCTTCGTCTGGGTGCCCATCGCCGCGCCGGCCGCGGCCTGCTTCACCCATTCCCACACCGATTTCACGATCTCGGGGTTCATGTGGCGGACGTAATAATAGACCTCCGCCTCGTCGGGCACGACGTTGGGCGCCTTGCCGCCGTTGGTGATGACGTAATGGATGCGGGTGCGGTCGGGGATATGCTCGCGCATCAGATTGACCATCGCGTCCATCGCCTCGACTCCGTCGAGCGCGGAGCGGCCCTTGTCGGGGTTGCCCGCGGCGTGCGCCGACTTCCCGTGGAAGCGGAACTTGCCCGAGATATTGGCCATGCTCGGCCCCTGCGACGCCGAATTGGCGTTGCCGGGGTGCCAGTGGAGCACGGTGTCGACGTCCTTGAACAGCCCGTCGCGCACCATATAGACCTTGCCCGAGCCACCCTCCTCCGCCGGGGTGCCGTAGACGCGGATCTCGCCCTTGACGTTGTTCTTCACCATCCACTGCTTGACCGCGATCGCGGCATAGCTGCTGGCGGCGCCGAACAGATTGTGACCGCAGCCGTGGCCGGCGATGCCGCCGATCGGCTGGCGATCGGGCGACGCGGCCTGCGACAGCCCGGGCAGCGCGTCGAACTCGGCGAGCACGCCGATGACCGGGCCGGCGCCGTTCTTGAACGAGGCGACGAACGCGGTCGGCTCACCCGCGACGCCCGCGGTGACCGCGAAGCCCGCCGCCTTCAGCCGCTGCTGGAGCAGCGCGGAGCTCTGCGTCTCCTGATAGCCGACCTCGGCGAACTTCCAGATCTGGAGCGCGGCGTCGGCCAGCGGCTTCTCGCCGGCGGTGACGTTGGCCAGGATCTGCTGGCTGTCGGCCGCCGCCAGCGGCTCGGCGGCGGCGGCGAGCGTGGTGCCGGCGAGCAGCGCCGCGGCGAGTGCGATGGTCTTCATGGTCATATCCTCCCAAAATTTCTGTCATCCAGCACCCGATTCGTCATTCCCGCGAAGGCGGGAATCCAGACACGCTGCCGTTCCGCCTCTTGCGAAGACCTGCGCGTCTGGATCCCCGCCTCCGCGGGGATGACGATGGTGAAGAGCTTAAAACTTCTTCGTCGCGCCGATGAAGAAATAGCGGCCGATCACGTCATAGTTCTGCGCGTCGTAGGTCGCTTCGATATCGCCGTACTGCGGCGGCGCGCGGTTGAGGAGGTTGGTCGCGCCCAGCCGGAACTGCGTGCTGTCGTCGACGTCGAAACGCGCGTTGAGATCGAACACGTTGTACGCCGCGACGCCGCGCGTCGTGCTGGCGGGCGACACCACCTTGGCCGAGTTGATCATGCTGGACAGATAGCGCCAGCGCAGCCCCAGGCTCGCCTGACCCAGCGAATAGGTGAAGGAGGTGATCGCCTTCCACCGCGGATGCGCGATGCCGCCCGTCGCATCGACGCCGATGCCGATCGACCCGGCATAGTCGTAGGTGGGCGCGCCGGGCAGCGCCTGGATCTTGAACGTCTCCAGGTAGCTGACCGCGGAGTTGATCGCGAAATTGCCCGCGTCCGCGCCGATCGGGAAGCGCCAGTCGAACTGGAAGTCGACGCCGCGCACCTGATAGGTGCCGAGGTTCAACAGCGGCTGGAGCGGGTTGACCGGCACGCCGGTGTCGGTGTTGCGGGTGATGAGCGAGCAATAATAGTTGCTGGGCGAATAGGTCGGATTGTTGCCGCCCGAATTGAAGCAGAACTGGAACGCCTGCGCGATCGACAGCGGACCGACCGCGCCCTTGATCTTGATCGAATAGAAATCGACCGAGAGCGACAGGTTCTTGAACATGCCCGCGAACGGCGACTGAAGCACGCCGCCGGCGGAGAAGGTGTCGGCCACTTCCTCCTTCAGCTGCGGATTGCCGCCTGTCAGCGCGAACACCTGCGCGGTGCCCAGCGTATAGTCGGTGTAGACGGTGGGAGAGATGCCCTGCGCCAGACAGATGTCGCGTACCGCGGCGGCGTTCGTGCCGAGGCGATAGGACGAGCGCCGGTCGCACGGATCGCCGTTGGTCGTGGTCGAACTCGCGGTGCCCACCGCGACCGAGGCGGTGGAGACCGGCGCAAACAGCTCGCCGACGCTCGGCGCACGGATCGCGCGGTTATAGCCGCCGCGCAGCCGCAGCGGCTCGAACACGCGCCACGTGACGTCCGCCTTGTAGGCGTGGACGCCGCCGATCGTGTCGTACTTGGAATAGCGGTAGCCCAGGTCGAGATCGAGCTGCTGGATCAGCGGCAGATCGTGAAGCACGGGAACGAGCAATTCGGCGAACGCCTCGCCCACGTTCACCTCGCCCGAGGCCGCGCGCAGCACCGAATAGCCCAGGATGTCGCTGGTGCCGTTGGGCAGCGACAGCTGCGAGTCCGGGGTGAAGGCATAGCCGTTGTAGCGATAGTCCGCACCGACCGCGAAGCGCACGTCGCCTGCGGGAAGCGCGAACAGGCTGCCCTGCATCGTCCCCTCGACCGTGCGCTGCTTCAGCTCGTTGGTGTTGAGCGTGCGGCGCGAGATGAAGTCGATACACGCCTGCGACGGGGTAAGGTTGCCGAACGGGTTGAAGCCGCCCTGGCAATATTCCGTCCCGCCGGTGGGCGAGTTGAGCAGCTGCGCCGTGGCGCTGGCGGACGCGCCGCCGCGCTGCTCGTTGGAATATTTGGTGCGGCTGGTCGAGGCGTAGATATCCCAGGTCCAGTCGCGGATACCCACCTTCCCCGACAGGCCGGCCGTAATCTGGTACACGTCGTAATCGTAGCGCTGGATGCGCGGGCCGAGGATGTTGAGCGCCTTGTAGAAGGTGAAGGGCGCGGTCCGGTTCGCTTCCGTGGTCCCGCGCGTCTTGAGAATATCCTTGAACGCCTGCGGGATGAACGGATTGGTGGTCGGCACGGTCAGGCCGTAGACGTTGGAGGCCAGCGTCGGGTTGGTGATGCCGATCGTGGTATAGGTGGTGTAGGTCGCCTGGACGAACGCCTTCACGTCGTCGGTGACGTCGTAATCCGCCTTGGCGAAGATCGACCAGCGGCTGAGGTCGGCCTGGATCGACGATCCGTTGTAGCCGAAGTTGATCTGCTGCGAATTGGTGCCCGAATTGACGATATACGCCTCGTCGGTCTGCGGATCGCGGAAGTTGTAGACCGGCACGCCGACCGTCGAGAACAACGTCTGGTCGGTATTGAAGCCGATCTGTCCGGTATATCGGCCGGCCGAGTTGCCGGGCAGCGCGGGCGTGCCATACTGGTTCTGGAACACGGCGTTCACCGCGGACAGCAACGGCGTATTCCCGCCGAACAGTACCGTCCCCTGCGGGATGGTCGACAGACCCGGGGTCGACTGGCGGAAGGTGTAATAGTCGCGCCCCTGCTGGAACGCGCGGTCGCGCCGCGTGTAATCGACCGACAGCACCGCGGAGCCGCGATCATCTGCGAACTTCGATCCCAGCGTGCCGGTCAGGCGATAGGAATTGCCGTCGCCATAGTTGCTGACGCCGGTCTGGCCGTTCAGCTCCAGCCCCTTGAAGTTGCGCTTCAGCCGGAAGTTGACGACGCCCGCGGTCGCATCCGACCCGTAGGTGGTCGACGCGCCGCCGGTGATGACCTCGATATTCTCGATCAGCGCTTCGGGCAGGATGTTGAGGTCGACCGAGCCGTCCGGATTGGACGGCTGAATGCGGCGACCGTCGAGCAGCAGCAGCGTGCGCTTGGCGCCCAGGCCACGAAGCGAGGCATAGGCCTGACCGCCGTTCAGCCCGGTCGAGGTCGAGCCGCCGTTGGCCGCACCGAACGCGCCGCTGAACTGCGGCAGCTGCGTCAGCGCGCTTTCCACCGTGACGCGGCCGGTGTTCTCCAGCGTGTCCTGCGACAGCGAGACGATCGGCGAGTTGGCGACGTAATCAGGCCGCGCGATGCGCGATCCGGTGATGACGATGTCTTCGGCGGGGGGCGGCGCGCTGTCCTGCTCGGCTTCCGCGATCGAGGTGGGCGGGCTTTCGGGGAGCGCGGTCTGCGCGGCAGCCTGCGTCGCGATCAGCGCGAGGGTGCATGTGCCGGCGGCAAGGATCGAACGGCGAAGCAATCGCTGGTGCATGGAAACTGTCCCTGGTTCGGGCCACCTCGTTCGGGTGGCTTCACCGGGTCAGACGCGGCGCGGCGGGGCGCCCTCACGTTGCAGTACGAAAAATGTTGCTTCTGGCGGGTGTCGGCCCCTCCCACTCTGGGGGAGGGGTTGGGGTGGGGGCTGTGGCTCGGGCGCGCTCCCCAACCACCCCACCCCCACCCCTCCCCTTGAACGGGAGGGGCTAATGAGCATCACCCCCGGCAATATCCTTCGCCCTGCTTCACCGTCAGGCAATCCTTCTTCCCCGCCAGCCATTTCAGCCCGGTCGCATCGCCGTCGCTCGGCACCGCGATCTCGTCCTGGCCATTGCGGGTGAAGCGCAGCCCCTCGGCGGTGACCGATCCGGGGAAGGTGCCCTTGTGATCCAGGTCCCACTGCATTTCCAGCGTGACGCCGCCGCCCGCGCGCTTCGTCACGTTCAGGAACATGCCCTCGACGCCGATCCATTTGCCCAGATAGTCCGCCTCCAGCTTCGCGGTGGCGGCGGGCTCGGGGGCGGCCGCGCTGGGCGCCGGCGCGGGGGTGATGGCCGCGGCGGTCGGACTTTCCGTCGGCAGCGGCGCGGCGGGATTGCCGCAGGCGGCGAGCGCGAGCGGGGCGAGGAAGGCGATCCGGTTCATGGCGCTATCAACCCCTGCCCCGCACCTCCCGTTCCGGGTGGCGTTTCGCGGACGGCGACGCTAGAGGCTGCGCGCATCCACTGCCCCGGGAGTCGTTCCTTGCGCATCGCCATCGCCTGCGACCATGCCGCCGTCTCGCTCAAGGACGAATTGCGCGACTGGCTGTCGGGCGAGGGGCACGACATGCTCGACCTGGGCACGCACGGCCCGGATAGCGTCAACTACCCCGATTACGGCCGCCGCCTGGCCGACGCGGTCGCCTCCGGCGATGCGGAGCGCGGGATCGCGCTGTGCGGCTCGGGCATCGGCATCTCGATCGCGGTCAACCGCAACCCCGCGGTGCGCTGCGCGCTCGTCTCCGAGCCGCTCTCCGCCTCGCTCGCGCGCCAGCACAACGACGCCAACGCCATCGCGATGGGTGCACGCGTGATCGGCCCCGAAATGGCGCGCGCCTGCATCACCGCCTTCCTCTCCACCGATTTCCTCGGCGGGCGCCATGCCGCGCGCGTCGACATGCTCAAGGAGCCCGCATGAGCACGAACCCCGCCTCCCTCAACGACGTCCAGCCGGATGGTTTCTTCACCCGCGGCCTCGCCGACGCCGACCCGGCTATCTTCGCGGGCGTCGAGCACGAGCTGACGCGCGAGCAGACGCAGATCGAGCTGATCGCGTCCGAGAATATCGTCAGCCGCGCGGTGCTGGAGGCGCAGGGCAGCGTCTTCACGAACAAGTACGCGGAAGGGTATCCCGGCAAGCGCTACTACCAGGGCTGCCACCCGTCGGACGAGGTCGAGCAGCTGGCGATCGACCGTGCCAAGCAGCTGTTCGACTGCGGCTTCGTCAACGTGCAGCCGCACTCGGGCGCGCAGGCGAACGGCGCGGTGATGCTGGCGCTGACCAAGCCGGGCGACACGGTGATGGGACTCAGCCTGGATGCCGGCGGCCACCTGACCCACGGCGCGAAGGCGGCGATGAGCGGCAAGTGGTTCAACGCGGTTCAGTACGGGGTAACCCCCGACACGCACCTGATCGACTATGACGCGGTCGAGAAGCTGGCGATCGAGACCCAGCCGAAGCTCATCATCACCGGCGGCTCGGCCTATCCGCGCCACATCGACTTCGCCCGCTTCCGCGCGATCGCGGACAAGGTCGGCGCGTTCTTCATGGTCGACATGGCGCATTTCGCGGGCCTCGTCGCGGGCGGCGTCCACCCGACCCCGTTCGGCCATGCGCATGTCGTCACGACGACGACGCACAAGACGTTGCGCGGTCCGCGCGGCGGCATGGTGCTGACGAATGACGAGGCCATTGCGAAGAAGATCAACTCCGCGGTGTTCCCGGGCCTGCAGGGCGGCCCGCTGATGCATGTCATCGCGGCGAAGGCGGTCGCGTTCGGCGAGGCGCTGCGCCCCGAGTTCAAGAGCTACGCTGCCAGCGTGGTGGAGAATGCCAAGGTGCTGGCCGCGACGCTGAAGGAGCGCGGTGCCGACCTCGTCTCCGGTGGCACCGACACACATCTGGCGCTGGTCGATCTCACCCCGCTGAAGGTCACGGGCAAGGACGCGGACGAGGCGCTGGAGCGCGCCGGCATCACCTGCAACAAGAACGGCATCCCCAACGACCCGCTGCCGCCGATGAAGACCAGCGGCATCCGCGTCGGCAGCCCGGCCGGCACGACCCGTGGGTTCGGCACCGCGGAATTCCGCGAGATCGGCAACATGGTCGCCGACGTGCTCGACGGTCTGGCGGCCAAGGGCGAGGCGGGCGACGCCGCGGTCGAGGCGAATGTGCGGGAACGTGTGCGCGCGCTGTGCGCTCGGTTCCCCATCTATTCGTAAGGAGACATCTACGTGGCGAAGTTCGACGAGAAGATCGGCGAAGTGCAGGCGAACCTGAAGGGCACCCCCGGCCTGGGCAAGAGCATGGCCAAATGGGGTGCGCTGGGCGCGGTGGTGGCGATCCCGGTGCCGTTCGTCGGCCCGGTGTTCGGCGCGCTGGCGGGTGCCGCCTGGGCCTATCACAAGGGCACGAAGACCAAGGGCTTCTGATCCGCGATGCGCTGCCCCTTCTGCGGTCACGAGGCGAGCCAGGTAAAGGACAGCCGCCCCACCGACGACGGGGCGGCGATCCGGCGGCGTCGCCAGTGCGAGGGGTGCGCGGCGCGCTTCACCACCTTCGAGCGGATCCAGCTGCGCGACCTGACCGTGATCAAGAGCGAGCACCGCCGCGAGCCGTTCGACCGCGAGAAGCTGCTCCGCTCCATCTCGATCGCCGCGCGCAAGCGCCCGGTCGAGCCGGTCCAGCTGGAACGGCTGGTCAGCGGCATCCAGCGCCAGCTGGAGACGAGCGGCGAGGCGGAGGTATCGTCCAAGCGCATCGGCGAGATGGTGATGGACGGGCTCAAGGTGCTGGATTCGGTCGCCTATATCCGCTTTGCCAGCGTGTACCGCGAGTTTGGCGAGGCGCGCGATTTCGAGGAGTTCGCGGGGAGCGTGGAGGAAGCGGGGCGGGGGTGAGTGCGTTCTCGACGCGGATCTCGGCTTCGCTCGATCGTCGCTCGAACCGAACGGAGGGAGCGGAGGTAACCACCTCCGTTCGTCCCGAGCAGCCATCGAGCTTGTCGAGATGGCGTGTCGAGGGATAGGCGCTGTGCGATGAGCTTCTGGGTCTACATCCTGCGCTGCGCCGACGGCAGCTATTACACCGGCCACACGGACGATCTGGGGCGTCGCGTGGCGGAACATCAAGCGGGCACCATCCCCGGCTACACGCACGATCGTCGCCCGGTCGAACTGATGTGGGCGCAGGATTTTCCGACCCGGATCGAGGCGCTGGAACGCGAACGGCAGGTCAAGGACTGGTCTCGCGTCAAGAAGGAAGCGTTGTTCGCTGGCGACTGGGACGGTGTGTCCGCGGCGGCACGTTCTCGACCGCGCGTCTCGGCTTCGCTCGACGCTGGCTCGAACCGAACGGAAGGCGTAGCGGCCCCGCCCCCCGTCGTCGTCCTCGTCCGCCCGCAACTCGGCGAGAACATCGGCAAGGCCGCGCGCGCGATGCTCAATTTCGGGCTCGTCGACATGCGCCTCGTCGCACCGCGCGACGGATGGCCCAATCCGCAGGCCGGGCCGGCGGCGTCGGGCGCGGATATCGTGCTGGAGCGCGCGCAGGTGTTCGACACCGTCGCCGAGGCGGTCGCCGACTGCGCGCACGTCTATGCCACCACGGTGCGCAAGCGCGGCGTGACGAAGCCCGTCGTCACCCCCGAGCAGGCGGCGCGCGACATCCATGCGTCGTCGGCGCGCACCGCGATCCTGTTCGGGCCGGAGCGATCGGGGCTGGAGACGGACGACGTCGCGCTCGCGCGCACCATCGTCACCGTGCCGATCAATCCGGAGTTCGGCAGCCTGAACCTGGCGCAGGCGGTGATCCTGGTCGCGTACGAATGGTCGAAGCATGTCCCGAGCGATGCCGAGGGAGGGGTCGCGCTCGTCTCGCCGCCCGATACCGAGCTGTTGCCGCCGGCGCCGCAGGAGGAGCTGGAGGGGATGATCGCACAGCTGGACGCGATGCTGCTGGACGCGGGTTATTTCTTTCCGGAGGCGCGCACGGTGGCGACGCGGCGGACGCTGCGCACGCTGCTGACGAAACCGGGGTGGAACTCGCTGGAAGTGCGCACGGTGCGCGGCGTGCTGTCCGCGTTGCGGCCCAAGGTGCCGCGGCGGTGACGCGATCGGCGGTCGCGGAGCACAATCTCGCCGCCCGACTGGGGGATGCGGGGGACTTCGCGGGCGCGGTGGCGGCGTGCGAGCGCGCCTTTGCGGCGGGCGCGATCGCGCCGGAGACGTATCTGGTGCAGGCGCGGGCGCTCCAGGGACTGAATCGGCTGGACGAAGCGGAGGCGGGGTTCGCGAAGGCGGTCGCGCGGCGCGCCGATTATGCGGTGGCGTACCGCGATTGGGCGCAATTGCGCTGGATGCGCAGCGGCGATGCGCGTCACGCGATGGCGCCGCTGGAGCGCGCGCCCGACACGCCCGAGCTGGCGCTGGTGCGCGCGACGGTGCTGGGCGGGGTCGGCGAGGCGGCGCGGGCGGCACAGGTGCTCGACCGCGCGCTGGCCCGCGCGCCAGGCGCGGTCGCACTGCGACTGGCGGCGGCGGGGGTCGCGGGGCAGCTGGGACGCGGCGCGGCGCAGCTGGACCATGCCACCGAAGCGCTACGCGCCGCGCCCGCCTCGATCGAGGCGGCGCGCGCGGCGGTGGAAGCGCTGCTGCATCTGGGCCGCAGCGCGGAGGCGGCGGCGCTGGCGGAGCGCGTGGTCGCCGCCGCGCCCGACGATCAGGCGGCGATCGCGCTGCTGGCGACCGCATGGCGGCTGACCGGAGACACGCGCCATGCGGCGCTGTGCGAGGATCCGGCGCTCGTTTCCACCGCGGTCATCGCGACGCCCGCGGGATGGCCCGACCTCGCCGCCTATCTGCGCGACCTGGCGGAGGCGCTGGCGGGGCTGCATGCATGGCGCGCGCATCCGCTGGAGCAATCGATCCGCCACGGCAGCCAGACGCAGGTCGATCTGTCGAAGGTCGAGACGCCGGTGATCCGCGCCCTGTTCGCCGCGTTCGACGCGCCGATCCGCGCGCATATCGCGGCGCTGGGGGAGGGCGACGATCCGGTGCGGCGGCGCGCGGCGGGTGGGTATCGCATCGCGGGCGCCTGGTCGGTGCGGCTGATGCCGGGCGGGTTCCATACCGATCACGTCCACCCCGCCGGGTGGCTGTCGTCGGCCTTCTACGTCGCGCTGCCCGAAGCGGTGGCGACGCCGCCGCAGGGGTGGCTGGCGTTCGGGCGACCCGGCGTGCCGACCCTGCCCGCGCTGGCGCCGTTCCGGCGGGTACGGCCGGAGCCGGGGATGCTGGCGCTGTTCCCGTCCTATCTGTGGCACGGGACCGAGCCGTTCACCGGCGACGCGCCGCGGCTGACGGTGGCGTTCGACCTTGTCCCGGCGTGATTTTTTGCAAGGCGCGGTGCGGCGACGGCGTTCCCCTGCGTCTTTCATGGGAGAGCATCGCCCTCACCCTTCCCACTCGCCTTCGGCGAGCGGGCCCCTTACCACTCCCGGCGGGAGAGGGAGGGAGGTGCGCAGCACCGGAAGGGTGAGGGCGAGCCGACAACGATAACGGGCATAAAGGGGACTGACGCGATGAAGACGGCCTTCCTGATCGGCGCCGCGGCGCTGGCACTTGCACTTCCCGCGGCCTCCGAGCCGATCAGCCCCAAGGTAGGCACGCTCCCCTCCCCCGCCGAGGCGTTCGCGACCGAGCCGGGCAGCGACTATTACCTCGCCAATTACGACGCCTATGAGAAGTATCTGAAGACGCTGGCGGCGCAGTCGGACCGGATCAAGCTGATCGACATCGGCAAGTCCGCCGAAGGCCGCACGATGTGGGTCGCGATCGTCTCCAGCCCCGCCAACCTCGCCAAGCTCGACCGCTATCGCACCATCGCGCAGCAGCTCGCCAAGGCGGACGGGCTGACCGAAGCGCAGGCACAGGCGCTCGCCAACGAAGGCCGCGCGGTCGTGTGGATCGATGCCGGGCTCCACGCGACCGAGACGGTGACGACGCAGAGCCAGATCCACGTCCTCTACCGGATGCTGAGCGGCCAGGACGCCGAGACGAAGCGCATCCTGGACGAGACGATCGTGCTGTTCGGCCACGACAATCCCGACGGGCTCCAACTGGTCGCCGACTGGTACATGCGCAACAAGGATCCCAAGGACCGCGAATTCCGCACCATCCCGCGGCTGTACCAGAAATATGTCGGCCACGATAACAACCGCGACAGCTTCATGTCGCAGATGCCGGAGACGACCGCGCTCAACCGCGTCTTCTTCCGCCAATGGTATCCGCAGATCATCTTCAACCAGCACCAGACCGGGCCGGCGGGCATGGTCGTCTTCGTCCCCCCGTTCCGCGACCCGTTCAACTACAATTATTCGCCGATCGTGATGAACGAGCTGCAGGAGGTGGGTGCGGCGATGCACAGCCGGCTGGTGTCGGAGGACAAGGCGGGATCGGGCGCGCGCTCGGCCGCGCCCTATTCCACCTGGCACAACGGCATGGTGCGATCCGTCGCCTATTTCCACAATTCGATCGGGCTGCTGACGGAGATCATCGGCGGGCCGACGCCCGAGAAGATCCCGCTGATCCCCGACCTGCAGCTCGCCCGCAACGACGAGACGCTGCCGATCGGCCCGCGCGAATGGCATCTGAAGGACAGCCTGGAATATCAATGGTCGCTCGACCGCGCGGTGATGGATTATGCCGCGCGCAACCGCGAGCGCCTGCTGATGAACATCTGGCGGATGGGCAAGGCGTCGATCGACAAGGGCAATCGCGACAGCTGGACGATCACGCCCAAGCGCGTCGACGCGGTGAAGGCCGCCGCCAACGGCAAGACGGCGCCGGGCGGCGAGGTGTATTTCCGCGGGCCGCCGCCGGTCGACTCGGCGCTCTATGCGTCGGTGCTCAACGACCCCGCGGCGCGTGATCCGCGCGGCTATATCCTGCCCCCCGCGGCGCAGCGCGACCTGCCGACGACGGTCGCGTTCCTGAACGCGCTGCTGAAGAACGGCGTCGATGTCGAGCGCGCCACCGCCGCCTTCACCGCGGGCGGCAAGCGTTATCCGGCGGGCAGCTACGTCGTGCGCACCGCGCAGGCGTATCGCCCGCACGTCCTCGACATGTTCGAGCCGCAGGACCATCCGCACGACGCCGAATATCCCGGCGGTCCGCCCAAGGCGCCCTATGACATCACCGGCTATACACTGGCCTATCAGATGGGGGTGCAGTTCGACCGCGTGCTCGACGGCTTCACGGGCGCGTTCGAGAAGGTGTCGGCGGAGCAGATCGCTCCGCCTTCGGGCCGCATCATCGGCAGCGGCAACGCCGGCTGGCTGATCGGGCATGAGGCGAACAACGGCTTCACGCTGACCAACCGGCTGCTGAAGGCGGGGGTGCCGGTCAATTGGGTGCCCGGCGAAACGAAGGTCGCGGGCAGGACGCTGGCGGCGGGCGCGCTGTGGGTGCCCGCCTCTCCGGCGGCGCGCAGCGTGATCGAACAGTCCGCACCGCTCGGCGTCGATGCCTATGCGATGGCGCGCGCGCCCGCGGGCACGACGTGGAAGCTGAAGCCGGTGCGCGTCGGGCTGGTCGATCGCTACGGCGGCGTCATGCCCGCGGGCTGGACCCGCTTCCTGCTGGAGCAGTACGAATTCCCGTTCGAGGTCGTCTATGCGCAGCAGCTGGACGCCGGCAACCTGAAGGCGAAGTACGACGTGCTGCTGTTCGCGGACGGCACGGTGCCGGTGGCGCGCGGCGGGGCGTATCCGGGCGGCTATCGCACCGAACTGCCCAAGCCCGACGCGATCCCCGCCGACTATCGCTCGTGGTTGGGCGAGGTGACGCAAGACAAGTCCCTGCCCGCGGTGCGCGACTTCGCGCAGGGCGGCGGCACCGTCATCACGGTCGGCAGCGCCAACACGCTGGCGACGTGGCTCAACCCGGCGCTCCAGCCCGCGCTGGTGACGAAGAAGGCGGACGGCAGCGTCACCGCGCTGCCGCACAAGGACTTCTACATCCCGGGCTCGTTGCTCCAGGCGAGCGTCGATCCGCGCCAGCCGCTGGCGTACGGGATGACGCCCAAGGTCGACATGTTCTTCGACGAGGCGCAGCCGTTCGTGATGACGCCGGGGGTGCAGCGGATCGCCTGGTTCGAGGGCGCCTCGCCGCTGCGCAGCGGCTGGGCGGTCGGTCAGGAGCGGTTGAACGGGACGGTCGCGGTGGCGGACGCGGACATCGGCCGCGGCAAGCTGTTCGCGATGGGGCCGGAAGTGACCCAGCGCGCGCAGCCCTATGCGACGTTCAAGCTGCTGTTCAACGGGATCCTTTACGGGCCGGCGGTCGCGGCGACGCGGTGAGATAGCGACAGAAGCCCCTCCCCTATCAGGGGAGGGGTTAGGGTGGGGTGGTTGGGGAGCGGGACCGTTCCCCACCCCGACCCTCCCCTGATAGGGGAGGGAGCAATCCTACCTTCCCCCCACCAGCTCCGCGATCGCCAGCGCGCGCTGCGCTTCCTCCAAGTGGAGCAGCTCCACCATCTTGCCGTCGACGCGGATCGCGCCCCTGCCGGCATGTTCCGCCGCGTCGAACGCCGCCACCACCTTGCGCGCCCAGGCGACTTCCTCCTCGGACGGGGTGAACACGCGATTGGCAGGCGCGATCTGTGCCGGGTGGATCAGCGTCTTGCCGTCGAAGCCCCATTCCAGCCCCTGCCGGCACTCCGCCTCGATCGCGTCCGCGTCGTCCAGCACGTTGATGACGCCGTCGAGCGCGACCAGCCCCGCCATCCGCGCCACCAGCACCACCTGTGTCAGGATCGGCAGCAGCGGCGCGCGCGATGCGCCGGGGCGGCAGCGCATCTCCTTGGCGAGATCGTTGGTGCCGACCACGAAGGCCGTGAGCCCGGTGGCGGGCGCAGCGGCGGCGATCGCGGGCAGGTCGACGATCGCGCGGCACGTCTCGATCATCGCCCACAGATCCGGCCCCTCGCCCAGCGCGGTGCGCGCGGTGGCGAGCGTGGCGGCATCGGACACCTTGGGCAGCAGCACCGCGGGGGCACCGCTGCCGTTCAGGGCGGCGAGGTCGTCCATGCCCCATGGCGTGTCGACCGCGTTGGCGCGCACGACGAGCTCGCGGTGCCCGAAGCCGCCCCCGCGCACGGCGGCGACGGCGGCCTCGCGTGCGCTCGCCTTGTGCTCGGGCGCGACCGCATCCTCCAGGTCGAGGATGACGACGTCGCAGTCGAGCGTCCGCGCCTTCTCGATCGCGCGGGCGTTCGACGCGGGCATGAACAGCGCGCTGCGGCGCGGGCGGAAGTGGGTCATGGTCGGTCCCTCGTCACTTACCCTCACCCCTCCCATCGGCTTTGCCGATGGGCCCCTTCCCTCTCCCGCTGGGAGAGGGAGGGAGGCGCGCAGCGCCGGAAGGGTGAGGGTGACGCCTTACGCCACCGCGCGCTGCCACACCATATCGTCGCCCGCCGCGGCGATCTCTCCCACGGCACCGACCGGTTCCGCCGTGCCATCGGTCAGCCAGGCGATCGTTTCCGTATCCTCCGCGGGCACCTTCGCCAGCGTGCGCCGGCCGTCGGGGGTGCGCGCCACGACCACGCCCGCCTTCGCGCTGCCGTCGCGGCCATAGAAGACGGTATAGGTTTCGACCGTCGCGGGGCCGGCATAGTCCTTCACCAGTTCCGGCACGGGACCGCGGGCGGCATCGGCCTCCGCCTGCACGTCGAAGTCGTGCGCCTCGCCCGCCCCCGGCAGCGGCGCCATCCCCAGCACGATCGCGTGGTTGTGGGTCGCATAGCCGCCGTTGGCGAAGAGTAGCCCCGTTCTTCCCTCGCCGGCACGTAGCGCGTCGACCATCTCGGCCACCGCATGGCTCATGTAATTGCCGATCGGCCCGCCGCCGAAGGTCAGCCCGCCGAACACCGTCGCGGGCTTCTCCACCGGCCAGCCGATCACGCGGCGCGCCATCTTGGGCACGCAGGGGAAGCAGGAATACAGCTCGACCAGATCGAGGTCGTCGGCGGTGACGCGGTTGTAGTCCAGCGTCCGGGTCAGGCACGTCGCCATGCTGGGCGATTGGTCGTAGCGGTCGCGCGACAGGAAATCGTCGTCCTCGTGCGCCGCCGCACCACGCCCGACATAGACGATCCGCGCGTCGGGCACGCCGCGCCGCCGAGCCTCGGCGAGCGAGGTGACGAGGAAGCCGGCACCCTGGTTGACGCTGGAATTGGCGACCATCAGCTTCGTATAGGGGAAGGCGATCGGGCGGTTGTCCGCGGTCGCGGTGGCGATCTCCTCCGGGTTGCGCGGCGCGTGGATCCAGGCGGCGGGGGTCTTGGCCGCCACCTCGCTGAAGCGCGACCAGATCTCCCCCGACTCGCGCTGCCCCTCGGCCAGCGTCTGGCCGTAGGACGCGCGGCCCGCATTCTCGTACAGCGGATAGACGTCGACCGGCGTCGACAGGCCGTAGCGCTGGCGATAGCCGGGCGCCGCCTTCTTCGCGAGGGAGCGCAGCGGGTTCTGGTCCGCGACGCTGGTCTTCGCCGCGGCGGCCGCGCGCTGGCTGGCGGTGCGCAGCGCCTCCGCGCCCGCGACCGCGGCGATCGTGATCTCGCCCTTTGCGATGCGGTTCGCGGCCTCGTTGAGCAGCAGGATCGGGCTGTCGCCGTTGGGACCGACCGATTCATAGGCCAGCGACGGCGTCGCGCCGATCGCCGCGCCGAGTTTCTCGGCCAGCGGATTCTGCGCCATGAAGCTGATCTGCTTCACCACCGCGACCGAATCCACGTCGGCCAGCCAGCCGCCGCCCGCGTCGCTGTCGGCCGCCTCCAGCGCGGCGCGCATCAGGTCGAGCGGCTCCATCCCCTGTGCGGGATCGGCGGGGCGGTCGTTAACCTGCCCCACGCCGACGATGACCGCGATCCTGCTCTCATCCGCCATGTTACTTGGCCTGCCAGACCGGCGCGCGCTTCTCCGCGAACGCCTTCGGCCCCTCGCGCGAATCCTGGCTGGTGAAGACGATCTTGGTCTCGGCGCGGTTCTGCTTCCACGCCGCTTCCTCGCGCGGAACGCCGCGGTCGATGATGCCCTGCGCCATCCGCTTCGACGCCTGTACCGACAGCGGCGCGTTGACCGCGATCCGCTCGGCGAGCTTCAGCGCGGACTCGATCAGCCCGCCCGCGGGCGCGACCGCGTTGATGAGGCCCAGTTCCAGCGCGCGCTGCGCGGTGATCGGATCGCCGGTCAGGATCATCTCCATCGCGATCTTCTTGGGCAATTGCTCAGGCAGGCGGAACACGCCGCCCGCCGCGGCGAACAGCCCGCGCTTGGGCTCGGGCAGCCCGAACTGCGCGGTATCGACCGCGACCGCCAGATCGCATGCCAGCGTGATCTCCAGCCCGCCGCCCAGCGCATGGCCGTTGACCGCGGCGATTACCGGCTTCGAGATGGCGTGGCTGACGAGGCCGGCGAAGCCCCAGGCGGCCTTCGCGGGATCTTCGGGCGCCAGGCTCTCGCCGCGCGACAGCGCGACCAGGTCGGCACCGGCGCAGAACGACTTGTCGCCCGCCCCCGTCACGATCACGCAGCGTACCTCGGGGTCGTGCTCCGCCGCCTCCAGCGCGTCACCCACGCCCTCGTGCACGAAGCGGTTCACCGCATTGCGCGCCTCCGGCCGGTTGATCGTCACGATCATCACATGGCCGTTGCGCTCGACCGTGACCGCGTCGTTGCCCAGTTCCGTCATCGTCATTCCCTTTATGCTAGGCCGCCACGCGCGCGGGCGTTTCGATCACCCCGCGGGACAGCAGATCCTCGATCTCGTTTCGCGACAACCCCAGCCAGTCGGCCAGCACGCCGTCGCTGTCCTCGCCGATGCGCGGCGCCGGATGCTGCCCCGGCTCGGGCAGCCGCGAGCGCGCGGGCGCGCCCTCCACCGCGAAGGGTGTGTCGATCAGCGGGTGGCGCACGGTACGGAAGGTGCCCAGCGCCTGGAACTGCGGCGCGTCGGGCAGCTCCACCACACGCAGCATATGCCCCGCGGGAATGCCCGCCGCCTGCAACGTCGCCGCCGCCTCCGCCGCGGGACGCTGCCGGGTCCAGTCGGCGAGCGGGACGTCGCCGATCGCGGCGCGCAACGCCGCCGGGTCGCGCGGGGTCACCACCACCCATTCGTCCTCGCCCGCCGCCGGGAAGATGCCGCTTTCGCGCGCGGGCATCGCGACGCCTGCGGACTGCGCGGCGATCTGCGTCGCCATATGCCCCAGCATCACCTCCGCCTGGCTGACGCTGGCGGTGCCGCCGCGCCCGGTGCGCCAGCGGCGGATCAGGAGCGCGACCGCCCCCACCGCGCCGACGCGCGCAGCGACGTGATCGGGATAGACGGTGATCCCGTCGGAGAAGCTCTCCGGCTCGCCGTCATAGACCCATTGCGGGGTGAGCCCCGCCGAGCAGCGCACCAGCGGGCCGTAGCCGAGCCGCCGGCTCCACGGACCGGTCGGCCCGAAGGCGGAGCTGTCGACCGCGACCAGCGCCGGATTGATCGCCGCCAGCCGTTCGCGCGTGAAGCCCAGTCCGTCGAGCGTCCCCGGCTTGAAGTTGGAGAGCAGCACGTCGGCCTGCAGCAGCAGCCGCTCGAACAGCGCCTTGCCCTCGTCCGACTTCAGGTCGATCGACAGCCCGCGCTTGTTGCGGTGCCCGGCGGCGAAGGTGATCGAGACGGGCGAATCGTCGCGCGACTGGCGCTGGCCATCGGGGAAGGCGCCATTCTCCACCTTCACCACGTCCGCGCCCTGATCGGCGAGCAGCCGCCCCGTCTCCGCCCCGACGACGATGATCCCCATGTCGAGCACCCGGATGCCCGCCAGCGGACGATCGGCGGGGGACACCCGCCACGCCGGGCGCGGGGAGCGGAACGCCGCACCGTCCTCGGCCACCGGCGCAGGCCCGCGGATGCCCGCGCGCGCGCCGTCGATCTCGATCGTGCCGTTGGGGAAGGTGGCGGTCGTGCCCGGCGCGACCTCCACGCGCGCAAACGCATCGCGTGCGGTCATCTGCGCGGTCTTCACCGCCTCGTTCAGGTCGAGCAGCCCGGCGCAGGGGATGCCGCGCGCCGCGCCCTCCTCCTCGATCTGGCTGCGCGTCTTGTCGGCCAGGAAGCGCGTCATCGCGGGGATCAGGTCGGGCGAGCGGAAGCGCGTCTGGATCTTCTCCCATTCGGGACCGGCGAATGGCTCTGGCCGCCCCATCCAGTCCCACATCGCGCGCCACTGCCGCGGGGCGAGCACGCACATCCGCACGAAGCCGTCGGCGCACGGCATGATCGGGTAGCGATGCCGCTCGTCGACGCGCCCGCGCGACATCTTCCACGCCGGCACGCCGGATTGCGCGCTGCCCGCGACGCCGAAACCGGGGTCGAGCGCGGCCATCCCCGCCTCCAGCAGCGACAGGTCGACGTGGTCCCCTTCCCGCCCATCCTCCTGCCCGTCGCGCAGCCGCTGGATGAAGGAGACGAGCGCGACATAGGCCGCCTGCACCGCCGCGGTCTGATAGGTCAGCTCGCCCGGCGGCAGCAACGGCTCGCGGTCGGGCAACCCGGAGCGCGACAGCCCGCCCGACAGCGCGTGGAGCACACTGTCGCTCGCCTGCCACTGCGCCCACGGCCCCGACTGGCCGAAGTCGCTGACCGATACCACGACCAGGTGCGGGTGCCGCGCGGCGCGGCCCGCGGGATCGAGCGCGAAATGCGCGTCGCTGCCCGGCCGCGTCGTCTCGATCAGCACGTCCGCCTCGGCCAGGAGCGTGTCGAGCGCGGGGTCGGCGGCGTCGATCGTAGTGGCGCGCTTGCCCAGGTTGTGCGCGACCCACGACAGGCTGGTCCCCGCCAGCATCGGCCCGACGGCGCGGTCGGGATCGCCCTGCGGCGGCTCGACCCGGATCACCTCCGCGCCCAGCTCGCCCAGCAGCCGCGCGGTCGCGGCGAGCGGGCCGGCGGCCATGTCCACCACGCGCAGCCCGGTCAGCGGCAGGTCGTCTATTGCGGCCATACGAACTCCCGGCGAGCGGCACTCTCGCGATAGAAGGTGAGGAGGGCGCGGTCCTGCGCGTCGTCGCTCGCCGCCTCGACCGCGGCGTGGTGCGCGATCAGCACGTCGGACAGCGCGGCCCACTCCGCGTCGAGCGCGGTCAGTGTCAGGTCGGCGGCGGGCGGAACGGCCACCTCGGGCAGCAGCGCGCGCATCGCCGCGATGTCGGCGGCGCGCCATGCCGCGGCGCGCTCCGTCTCCTGCGCCGACAACAGCCCCAGCAGCCCCGCGACGGTCATCATCGCGCCGCCATAGGCATCCGACGCCTGCACCGCCGCGCCGCTGCCCAGCGCGATCATCGCGGTGCCGGTCAGCACCTCGCTCACGTCGCTCATATCCCCGCCTCCAGCTGGCGTTCGAGTTGGGCGGCGATGATCGCATCCTGCCGCCGCGCGGTGTACCAGCCCGACAACCCCAGCACCGGATCGGTGCGCCCGCCATCGACGAACTCGCGCCACGCCGAGGTCCATATCGCGCGGCCCTTGACCGAGTTGAACAGGCTCCACCAGCGCATCGCCGCCGGATCGACCGTCAGGCCGCTCTCGCGCTGCCAGATCGCCAGCGCCGCGTCGCGGGACACCATCCCGCACGCGCTACCGGGATCGAAATGGTCCCAGATCGGATCGAGCGCCCAGCCCAGATCCTCCAGCGGATCGCCCAGATGCGCCATTTCCCAGTCGAACATCGCGAGCATCCGCCCCGCGCCGTCGTGCATCATGTTGCCCGAGCGATAGTCGCCGTGGACGATCGCGATCCGCTGCGCGGGCGGCGGCGGCGCGGCGCGCAGCCGGCGGATCGCCGCGCGCACGACCGGGATCGGCGCGTCCGCATCGTCGTCGATCACCTTTTCCCAATAATCGAGCGCGATGCGCCATGCCGCGTCCGGGGCGGGCGCGGCGACGTGGCGCGCGAGCGGCGTGCCCTCGACCGGCGCGGCGGCGAGGCGGCCCAGCGCGCCGAAGAACGCTTCCCCCAGCGCGGGCGCATGATCGCCGAACGGTTCGCGGGCGAACGGCGAGCAGACCTCGCCCCCCTCGATCCGCTCCATGATGAAGAACGGCCGCTCCAGCTCGGCACCGCCCTGCTCCAGCGCCACCGCGCGCGGGACGGGCACGACGCCGTGCGCGCTTTCATAGGCGCGGAACTCGGTCTCGCTCTCGGTATCGATCAGGCTTCCGCCCGGATCGCGGCGCAGGATCAGCTGGTGGCGCGCATCGTCCGCGATCGCGTCGAACCGCCACGTCTCGCGGCTGGCACCGCCGGGGATGCGCGCCAGCGCCTCGATCGCGACGGGGGTGTTCCAGATGCGAGAGAGATACGCCGCGACCTGTTCGGGGTGGAGCGGGGTGCCGGTCATTGGCCCACTCTCCGTGTTCCGGCGCACGCCGGAACCCAGAGCCACCCGCGAAAAGCTCCGTTGCGTTCCGCTACCCTGGGCTCCTGCGTTCGCAGGAGCACGACACCGCACCGTCCCATCACGCCGGATCCAGCATGCCCGCGAACCCGGACGGCGCGTGCGGGCCGATCACCAGCTGCTCCAGCACGCCCTTGCCGCGGCGCACCTGCCCGTCCGGGCCGGTCATCGTCACGCCGACCGACGCCTGGATATGCAGGTGGTGCGGCTGCATTGGGTCCAGCTCGTCGGGCATGAAATCCTCGCGCTCGACGGTCAGCGCCTCGCCGTGGCTGACGCCGTGGCCCCAGGTCGGGTGGCCATAGCCCAGTCCCTTCATCATGAAGGTGCGGCCGACGTCGAACGTCACCGTCGTCTGGCCATTGGCGTCGGTCAGCACCGCCCCCGCCGTCTGCGCGTAGCGCGAGCCGGGGCGCCAGCCGATACGGTACGCCGCCTCGTCGAAATGATGCTCGTCCTCCGCACCCCCGCCCTCTGGCCGCCAGGTGGCGCGGCGGTTCCAGAAGCGGCCGTGCGCGTCGTCATTGGTGTGGAGGTACAGGTCGCCGCCCTCCATCACGCACGGGCTCCACAGCCAGAAGAATTGCGGCGCGAT
>CAJYKB010000121.1 GCA_913774925.1 uncultured Sphingomonas sp.
CTTCATCGTCGCGATGTTCGCCCGCGTCCAGGCGCCGGGATGGACGCCCTTCTCCATCGCCGCATTCTCGGCCGGCATGCCGAACGCGTCCCACCCCATCGGGTGGAGCACCTCGTGCCCGGTCATCCGGCGATGCCGCGCCAGCACGTCGCCCATCGTATAGTTGCGCACATGCCCCATGTGGATCTTCCCCGATGGATAGGGGAACATCTCCAGCACATAGGTCTTGGGCCTGGCGCTATGGTCGTCGGCGGCAAAGGTCCGCGCCTCGTCCCAGGTCTTCTGCCAGTGCGCGTCCGCCTTGAGCGCGTTGAAGCGGGAGGCCATTATCGGTCGTCGCCCTCAGCTCAGCCGGTGATCGCGCCGCGGCGCAGGTCACGCGCACGGGTCAGGATGATGTCCTCCAGCTTCTGCGTCGTCGCCGCTTCGACCGGGGCGGATACCCACTGCCCGCCGCGGTTCACCTCGCGCAGCGCGGCGACGCGCACCGCATCGGCACGCAGATCCTGGTCCAGGATCGACACCGTCACCTTCATCCGCTCGCCGGGAAGCTGCGGGTTGACGTACCAGTCGGTCACCACGACCCCGCCGTTGGAGTCGGTCTGGAGCAGCGGCATGAAGCTCAACGTTTCCAGCGTCGCGCGCCACAGATAGCTGTTGACGCCGATCGTCGTGACCCGCGACGCCGCCAGATCGCCCTCGGGTCGGCCACCACGACCGCCGCAGGCGGAAAGAGCCAGAGCGGCGCTGAGCGCGACCGCGAGACGCGAGGGGCGGAACATCGGCATCGTCCTTCAGGAAAACGGGCAAGCCATCGCTCTACCCGCGCGCCTCACCCCCCGCAAGCGCGCCACGTTACGGCCGCCATTGTGGATATCCTGCAACAGCCCGTCGAAAAGCACCCGCGACACGGCGCTTCGGGCATGGACTCTGAACCTAATCCTGATAGGTCCACTCTATCGATCGGCAGGTTAGGGTGCCGGTCAACAGGGGATGGGAACGAATCGTGGCTGTGCGTCGCCACATCGCTGTAGGGGTCGTCGCGGCATCGCTTGCCGCGGCCGCTGCCGCCGTTCCCGCGGTCGGTTTTGCCGACAATACCGCTCGTATCACCCGCAAGGCGCCAGTCCTGCCGCGCGGTGCCGGTTCGTTCACGCCGTCCGCGGCGGATCCGAAGCTTGCGGCGCTGTTCGCCCGCGGCGGTCTGGATTCGACCGACTTCCGTTTCACGCCGTCGGAGGCCCGCAACACCAACCGCTCGGTCACCGTCGCGGTTCGCGCGCGGTCGTCGAACGCGCTCAATCGCGATACGACCCGCTTCGCTGCCGCCGCGCCGGCGGTTGGGGTCGCCCCGATCGCGTATAATCTGGGCGTCGCGGTAGGTTGGAAGCGTTTCGCCGTCTCGGGTGATGTCGCGAAGGTCGATCTGGGCGTCGTGCCCGGCAGCCGCGAGGCGGCCGATGTCGCGCTCAGCTACTCGGGCAACAAGTGGTCCGGTCGCCTCAGCGCCAGCACCGATCGTGCGCTGCCCGGCAGCATCCGCTCGCTGGAGGAGCCGCAGAGCTACTCGCTCGATGTCGGCGGCAGCTATTCGATCACGCGCAACATCGATCTGACGGCGGGCATGCGCCTCAAGAGCGAGCGCGATCGCTTGACCCGCATCGACGACGACCGTCGCGACAGCCAGGCCGTCTACGTCGGCACCGCCTTCCGCTTCTAGCGCGCGCCGCCGCGCGCAGATGGTACGGCTCCCGATCCGGTGCCGGTGCCGCGTTATTAATTGAGCTACACCGCCGAATGGTGCGGTTTACTGAAGCGTCGTACCCCGCTGCCTCCGTGGCAAGTTCACGCGGAGGCGCGGAGGCGCAGAGATGACGCACCTGCGACCGCAGGCTTGACCAATTTCGCCAAATGAGAGGCCGCCAACACAGCCAAGCCGGCCCCGTCGGCACCGCCTGCCATTCCAACGCGCACCCACACCCAAAACCGTCATTCCCGCGAAGGCGGGAATCCAGATGCGCAAGTGACTACGGCTCCTGACGCGACGGGGCTCCCGTGAGACAATCCACGCCACGCGACAAAGACAGTACGGCTTACCGGATCGTCGTGCCTCGCAGTATCCGCGGCAACAGGCCTGATTAACCTCGTCAGGTGAATAGCCGCTCCGGCGGCCAAAAAGGCTCTCCGCATCTCTGCGCCTCCGTGTGAACCAACCTCCTTCGCCGCGATTCACCTCGACCAGGCATCGATCGCAGCAAAGCCGTCGAATCCCAGCCCCCGCACCCGCCGGACCCGACGCTCGTCCATCCCGCCCAGCGCGATGACGGACACCCCCCGGCCACGCCCCACCAGCGCGGCGCGCAAGGGGCCCCGCGCCCGCACACCCGGATGCGACCGCGTCGGAAAGACCGGCGACACGAACACCACCGCGGCCCCCGCGCGGACCCCGCGCACCGCCTCCACACGATCGTGCGCCGGCCACGTCACCAACCCCCGCCCGCGCCGCGCATGGGCCCCCTGCTCTCCCTTCATCGCCACCGCCCCCGCCCGCACCAGCACCAGCCCGCGCCGCTGCGCCACCCGCCGCACCTGCGCGAACAGTCGCCGTCGTTCACAAGGGGGGGTCGCATAATGCCGAAACACCACTCCGCCCCCGCGCGGCAACCGCTCCAGCGCGCGCCACAGCCCTTCCCCCATGCGTTCGTCGGTAAACAGCCAGCGGGTCGGGACGGGGTGGCGGCGCTGCATCGCCCCCCGTATAGCGCGCGCGATGACCCCCAACGACCCCTCCACCGACCAGCTGGACGCGATCCGCGCGCGCATCGCCCACACCGCGAAGATCGCGCGTCGCAACCCCGGGGACGTCACGCTGATCGCCGTGTCGAAAACGAAGCCTGAGGGCGCGATTCGGCCCCTTCTCGCCGCCGGCCACCGCGATTTCGGCGAGAACCGCGTTCAGGAGGCGCAGGCGAAATGGCCTGCCTTGCAAGAGGCTTATCCCGGCACGCGCCTCCACCTCATCGGTCAGCTGCAATCGAACAAGGCCGCCGACGCGGTCGCGCTGGCCGACGCGATCCACGCCGTCGACCGCCCCTCGCTCGTCACCGCGCTCGCCCGCGCGATGGACGCATCCGGGCGACGTCCCGATTGCTTCCTTCAGGTCAACATCGGCGAGGAGCCGCAGAAGGGCGGCTGCGCGATCGCCGACCTGCCCACACTTCTCGATCAGGCGCGCAAAGAAGACCTCCCCGTCGCCGGCCTCATGTGCATCCCGCCGGCCGATCTCGAGGCGGCACCGTATTTCGCGCTGCTGGCGAAGATCGCGCGCGATCATGGCGTCACCGGGCTCAGCATGGGAATGTCCGACGACTTCGAGACCGCGGTGATGCTGGGCGCGACGCATGTCCGCATCGGCTCGGCGCTGTTCGGGGCACGCGCATGACGCGTTTCGCCGGATTGCTGTTCGACTTCGACGGCGTGCTGATCGAAAGCGAGTCCAGCGGCAACCGGCACATCGCCGAATATCTGACCGGGATCGGCCACCCGACCACCGCCGAGCAATCCATGTCCAACTTCATGGGGTTGGCCGGCGCCGACTTCCTCGCCGCGGTAGAGGGGTGGATCGGCCGCCCCCTGCCCGAGGATTTCCACACCGCACGGCAGGTCGAGAACGAACGCTGCCTGGCCGAAGGGATCGAAGAGGTCGCCGGCGCGGTCGCCTTCGTCCGCTCGCTCCCCGCGAACCTACCGCGCGCGATCGTGTCGTCCAGCCGCGTGCGCTGGATCCGCACGCACCTCACGCATCTTGGGCTCGCAGACGCCTTCGAACCGCATCTCTATTCCGGCAGCGAACATGTCGCCCGTGGCAAGCCCGCGCCGGATCTGTACCTCCACGCCGCCGACAAGCTGGGCGTCCGGATCGAGGATTGCGCGATCATCGAGGATTCTCCCGTGGGCGCGACCGGCGCGGTGGCGAGCGGTGCCTATGTCATCGGCCTCGTCGCGGGATCGCATTGCGGTCCGGATCACGCCGACCGCCTGCGCGCGATCGGGGTCGACGCCATCGCCCGCGACTTCGCGGAGGTCGCCGCGCTCCTCTAGAGCTGGTGGCCGGTGCGGTCGCGCTTCGTCGCCAGATAGCGTTCGTTGTGCGGATTGGGCGGCAGGAAGTGGGGCACGCGCTCGACGACCGACACGCCTTTCGCCTCCAGTCCGGCAACCTTTGCGGGGTTGTTCGTCAACAACCGCACCCGGTTCTGCCCCAGCAGTTGCAGCATCTGCGCCGCCACGCCGAAGTCCCGCGCATCGATCGCGAACCCCAGCCGGGTATTGGCGTCGACCGTGTCGAACCCCTGATCCTGCAGCGCATAGGCACGCAGCTTGTTGACCAGCCCGATCCCGCGCCCCTCCTGCCGCAGATAGAGCAGGATACCCCACCCGGCCACGCGGATCGCCGCGATCGCGGCGTCCAATTGTGGCCCGCAATCGCATTTCAGGCTGCCCAGCACGTCCCCGGTCAGGCATTCGCTATGCAGCCGCACCAGCGGCGCCTGCCCGTTCGGCGTCCCGATCAGCAGCGCGACATGCTCGTCCGCGCTCTCCGGGGTGCGAAATGCGACAACTTCGGCATCTTCCGCCTGCGCCACCGGCAACCGGGCCCGCACCGCCAGCCGCAGCCGTGCCGCATCCTCGTGCGCGTCGATGTCCGCGATAGTCACGACCGTCTCGGGCACGACCGATCCGCCGACGAAGAACGCCGGCAACAGCCCCGCCACCCGTGCCAGGCGCAGCGCCGCGGCCAGAATGTCCTGCGGTTCCGGCGGAACGGTGCGGAACGGTCCCTTCATTGGCGTGGTGAGGTCGAGCTGTGGATCGGCCAGCGCGGTCGCGAGCGCCATGTCGAACCACGGCGCGCGTTCGATCAGCACGGGTCGATCCGGATCCGCCGCCGCGCGTTGATTCGTCAGCTTCAGCGTCTCCGCGCGCCCGCTGGAGATGAGGATCGCATAATCATCGCCGAACCCGGCCAGCCGATCGGCGTCCGCCGTCTCCACCGCCAGCATCGTCACGTCGCCGATCGCGATCGGCCACCCGCGCCGCATCGCGTCGATCGCCCGCGCGGTGTTGCGGGCGTCGCTCACCAGTCGAACTCGGTCATGATCGGCACGTGGTCGGACGGCTTCAGCCAGCTGCGGCAATCCTCGAACACCGTATGCGCGTGCGCCGTCGCCGCCACCTGTCCGGTCGCCCACATATGGTCCAGCCGCCGTCCGCGGTCGTTCTTCGTCCAGTCCGGCGAGCGATAGCTCCACCAGGTGTGCAGCCGCGCCGGGGCGGGGTGGAAATGCCGCCCCAGGTCGACCCAGTCGTTCGACGCCTTCAACCGTTCCAGCGCCTCGACCTCGACCGGGGTATGGCTGACGACCTTCAGCAGTGCCTTGTGGCTCCACACGTCGCTGGGCAGCGGTGCGATGTTGAAGTCGCCGGTCAGGATCGTGGGCACGTCCAGCCCCTCCGACCAGCGCGTCATCCGCTCGACGAAATCCAGCTTCTGCCCGAACTTCGGGTTCACCTCGCGATCGGGCACGTCGCCGCCGGCGGGGACGTAGACGTTCTCCAGCCGCACGCCGTTGGGCAGCCGCACGCCCAGATGCCGCGCCTCGCGATTGGCCTGCCAGTCGAGCCGGTCGTCCTCGACCACCGGGACGCGCGCGATCGTCGCGACGCCGTGATGCATCCGCTGGCCATGGAGCAGCACATGCTCGTAGCCGAGCGCCCGGAACGCCTCCACGGGGAAGTCGGTGTCGACCACCTTCGTCTCCTGCAGGCACAGCACGTCGGGCTGCACCTCGCGCAGGAACCGCTCGACGATATCGAGGCGGAAGCGGACCGAATTGATGTTCCAGGAGACGATCTTCACGACGATGTCGTTAGACCGCGGTCCCCCGAGGAACAAGGGTCGCACGGATCGACGCTGCCACGGCCCCCCCGAAACGGAATGGCCCCCGCTCCGGGGGCAAGGAGCGAGGGCCGACCGGCGTTCGTCACGCAGGCGGGACGGGGAATGTTCCGGGCAACAGGGGGAAAATCCCGGCAGCACCCCCGACCGCGATCCGGCTTCTAGGTCACGGTCCCTGTCGCTTCGATGAACGGAACCGCCAGTTCTCGTTCAGCCCGCGCGTCCCTGCCTCCGCGGGTCGTTCCACCGGAACGTTACGTCGCTCACTGGCGCGTTGAACTTCTGATCCGACAACCGGATCGTCGTGCGATTACCCTGACTGTCGAGGGCCACCCACCCACTGAGCAACAGACCTGCCGGCGCCGCCGCATTGCGCTGGAACACCAGTGTGATCCGCCCATATTCCGGATGCTTCGGATCGTAGGCCTCGACCGAGAGCACGGCGGGGTTGGGCGACGGGACGACCTTGGCGAACTTCGACAGGTCGCGGCTGGGGTCGAGCAGCACGCCCAGCGGCGAATTACCGATCGGCCAGCGCTGCACCTGCCGTACCGAATAATCGATGAAGGTCAGCGCCTTGCCATCTCCCACGATCAGTAGCGGAACGCCCTTCTGATATTGGAAGCGGATCTTGCCCGGCTTCTTCAGCGTCAGCGTGCCCGTCAGCACCTGCCCGTTGCGATCGGTCTGGCTGAACGCCGCGGTCATCGTCTCGACGCTGGACAGATGGCGCTGGACCGCGGCCAGATCAGGACTGACCTGCGCCACGGCGGGAACGGCGACGATGCCGGCCGCGGCCAGCGGAAGTAGGAAGCGATTCATGCACACTCCGAGGTTCGGCATCATGTGATGCCTCGGCCGCGTTGAACGCGCACTGAACCTCAGGGTTCAGTCACTTGCCTTCAGGCGAAGAGCGAGATGATCCCCGGCGTGTTCTCGCCGCCGACCCACCCCTCGTGAATCATCCTGAAGGCGACGAAGACGATGACTGCCAGACCGACATAGGCGATCCAGCGATAGCGATCGATGATCCGGGCGATGAAATTCGCTGCCAGCCCCATCAGCGCGACCGACAACAGCAGGCCGATCACCAAGATGCCGGGATGTTCGCGCGCCGCCCCCGCCACTGCCAATACGTTGTCGAGGCTCATCGACACATCCGCCACCGCAACCGCCCAGGCGGCGGCCGCAAAGCTCTTCGCCGGGGTCAGCGCCGCGCTCTCGCCGTCCATTTCGGATGCATCAGGGCTGTGCCCGCCATGACGGATTTCACGCCAGAACTTCCAGCTGACCCACAGCAGCAGCAGCCCGCCCGCGAAGATCAGCCCGACGATCCCCATCAGCCATGTGACGATCAACGCGAAGAAGATCCGCAGCACCAGCGCCGCGCCGATGCCGATCAGGATCACCTTCTTCCGCTGATCCGCGGGCAGTCCCGCGGCCAGCGCGCCGACGACGATCGCATTATCGCCCGCCAGCACGAGGTCGATCATTAGCACGGAGCCGAAGGCCGCAAGCGCCGCCGGCTCCGACAGGTTAGAGAAGTCCGCGACGATATGCTGCCAGATATCGCCGAGCGATCCCGGCCCCTGGACCGATCCCGCGGCGGCAGCGCCCGCAGCGGCAAGCATGGCGATCAGGCTCAAAACGTCACTCCCGTGTTCGATCGTCATCAATGATGCGTCGGGGCATAACGTTCCGCAGGCGAAAAGCCATCGAGGTGACACCGCCGCGGCGAAGCCGCGTCGTCGGTCGGGTGCGTCGGTGCGCACCCGCCGGCCGGATCGGCATGGGTCCTGCGCCAAGTCGGCGCAGGCCATGCTCGATCACTGATTCATCGAGTCGAAGAAGTCGGCGTTGGTCTTCGAATCCTTCATCTTGCCCAGCAGGAACTCGACCGCGTCGACCGTCCCCATCTGCATCAGGATACGGCGCAGCACCCACATCTTGGACAGCTGGTCCTTCTGCACCAGCAGCTCTTCCTTGCGGGTGCCCGACTTGCCCACGTCGATCGCCGGGAAGATGCGCTTGTCCGCCACCTTGCGGTCCAGCACGATCTCGGCGTTGCCGGTGCCCTTGAACTCCTCGAAGATCACTTCGTCCATGCGGCTGCCGGTATCGATCAGCGAGGTCGAGATGATGGTGAGCGAGCCGCCCTCCTCGATATTGCGCGCCGCGCCGAAGAAGCGCTTCGGCCTCTGCAGCGCATTGGCGTCGACACCGCCGGTCAGCACCTTGCCCGACGACGGGACGACGGTGTTGTAGGCGCGGCCCAGGCGGGTGATGTTGTCGAGCAGGATCACCACGTCCTTCTTGTGCTCGACCAGCCGCTTGGCCTTCTCGATCACCATCTCCGCCACCGCGACGTGGCGCGTCGCCGGCTCGTCGAAGGTGGAGGACACCACCTCGCCGTTCACCGTGCGCTGCATGTCGGTGACTTCCTCGGGCCGCTCGTCGATCAGGAGGACGATCAGGAACACCTCGGGATGATTGGCAGAGATCGCGCGCGCGATGTTCTGCATCATGATCGTCTTGCCGACGCGCGGCGGCGCGACGATCAGGCAGCGCTGGCCCTTGCCGATCGGTGCGACGACGTCGAGCACGCGACCCGACTTGTCCTTCAGCGTCGGATCCTCGATCTCCATCTTCAGCCGCTCGTCGGGATAGAGCGGGGTCAGGTTGTCGAAGTTGACGCGGTGGCGGACCCGCTCGGGATCCTCGAAATTGACGCTGGTGAGCTTCGTCAGCGCGAAATAGCGCTCGCCGTCCTTGGGCCCGCGGATCTCGCCCTCGACCGTGTCACCGGTGCGCAGCCCATGCTTACGCACCTGGTTCGGGCTGACGTAGATATCGTCGGGACCGGCGAGGTAATTGGCCTGCGGCGAGCGCAGGAAGCCAAAGCCGTCGGGCAGCACCTCGATCGTGCCCTCGCCCATGATCTGCTCGCCGTTCTCGGCCTGCACCTTCAGGATGGCGAACATCAGATCCTGCTTGCGCAGCGTCGACGCGCCCTCGACGCCCAGTTCCTCGGCCAGCTGGACGAGGTCGGCGGGCGCCTTCTTCTTCAGGTCTTTCAGATGCATGAATATGTGTCCGAGATGATCGGGTGTAAGGAGGATGCTCGACCGGCGACAGGAAAACGCGCGAGAGACGAAGCTGACAGGAGGACGCCGCGACCAGGACGGCCGCATCGTGGGCGCGAGGTAGGAGCGGGCCGCGGCTTAGTCAAGCCGCGACGCGCGTCAGAACGGCTTCACGATCACCAGGATGACGATCAGTGTCACCGCGATCCCGGGCACTTCGTTCAGCATCCGCAACGCACGGTTGGAAACGCTGCGCTGCCCGCGCGCCAGCTTCTTGGAATAGCCGACCGCCCAGCCGTGATAGCCCGACAGCAGGAAGACCAGCAGGATCTTCGCATGCAGCCAGCCGAGCCCCGGCACGCCGTCCGCGATCCCCGCGTTGAGCGCGAGCGCGAGGCCCAGCACCCAGACGATCACCATCGCCGGGGTCAGGATGATGCGGCGCAGCTTCGCCTCGCGGTCGATCCACCGCGCTTCGTCGGTCGCGTCGCCCATCCCTTCCTGATGATAGACGAGGTAGCGCGGCAGCATGAACAGCCCCGCCATCCAGAAGATGACGAAAATCAGGTGCGCGGCCTTCACCCAATCGTAGGTCACGCCCAGGAAACCAGCGGTCATGCGCCCCTCACTCGTGTCAGCAGCTGCTCGACATGCGCTACGGGCGTGTGCTGCCCGATGCCATGCCCCAGGTTGAAGACGTGCGGTCGCTCCGGGAACGCCGCCAGGACGCGGTCGATCCCCCGGTCGAGCGCCTCGCCCCCGGTCAGCAGCGCGAGCGGGTCGAGGTTGCCCTGCACTGGCAGTCCGACCGGCAACATGGCATCGGCCCAGGCGGGGTCGACCGTTTCATCCAGCCCGATCGCATCCACCGCGGTGCCGGCGGCATAGGACGGCAGCTTGCCGCCCGCGCCCTTGGGGAAGCCGATGATCGGCACGCTGGGACACCGCGCGCGCAGGCCTTCGACGATCGCGCGGTTGGGCGCGACGACCCAGCGGTCGAACTGGTCGGGCGACAGGCTGCCGGCCCAGCTGTCGAACAGTTGCACCGCTTCCACCCCGTTGCCGATCTGCGCCGCGAGATAGTCGATCGTCATCGCCACGATCGCGTCGACGATCTCGCCGAACGCTGCCGGATCGGCATAAGCGAAACGGCGCGTCGCCTCCTGGTCGCGGCTGCCCTGACCCGCGACCATATAGGTCGCGACGGTCCACGGCGATCCCGCGAACCCGAGGAAGGTCGTGGCAGGATCCAGCATCCCCGCCACGCGCGCGACCGTCGCATACACCGGATCGAGCCGGGTCGGCACCGCCTCCAGCGAAGCGAGCGCATGATCGACCAGCGCCGGCGCCAGCCGCGGCCCTTCCCCGGCGCCGAACGACAGATCCTGTCCCAGCGCCCAGGGCACCATCAGGATGTCGGAAAACAGGATCGCGCCATCGAAGCCAAAGCGCCGGATCGGCTGGATCGTCACCTCCGCCGCCGCCACCGGATCGGTCGCCAGCGCCAGGAAGCCGCCCTTCTCCGCCCGCAACGTACGATATTCCGGCAGATAGCGTCCGGCCTGGCGCATGAGCCACACCGGCGGGCGTTCGCGTCGCTCGCCCTTCAGGACGCTGAGCAGGGGCTTTTGCACGATCGGGCGACCATCCTTCTTCAGTAAATAGATTCTTAAGAGAGTTGTTGTTGATGTAGGCGCGTTGGTGCCGGGGCTTATGCGGTCGTCCCGGAAATGCCAACAGCTTGACCGCGCGGACTCCGCCTCGGCGGCGGGATTCGATTCGTTCGTCCCCGTTATCCACAGCCTGTGGAGGAACTGGCGCGCTGGGGACGGGATTGTGGACGAATCGCCCGTCATCCACGCCGCGATCCGGCGCTTGGCCATGCGGTGAAGTTACGCTAGCCACCGTCCCCATGTTGTCCACAGATCGGCCCCGCTGACCCCATCATGGTCCGTCTGCACCTCCACCTGCTGTCCGATTCCACCGGCGAAACGCTGGAGAACATCGCCAAGGCGGCGCTGGCGCAATATGATGACGTAGAGACGGTGCGCCATTTCTGGCCGATGGTGCGCACAGAGATGCATCTCGACCGCATCCTGCAGGAAATCGCGCAGAATCCCGGGCTGGTGATCTTCACGCTGGTGAACCCGGCGACACGCGCGGCGCTGGAGACGCGCTGCCGCGCGCTGGGCCTGCCGACCGTGGCGCCGCTCGACCCCGTCAACGACGCGCTGTCGATGCTGCTGGGCCAGCAGGCGAAGGCGCGCCCCGGACGTCAGCACGTCCTCGATGCGGCTTATTTCGAGCGCGTTGATGCGATCCAGTTCACGATCGCGCACGACGACGGGATCGCGTGGGAGGAGTGGGAGGAAGCCGACATCGTCCTGGCGGGCGTCAGCCGCTCGTCGAAGACGCCGACCTCGATCTACCTCGCTAATCGCGGGTTCAAGACCGCCAACATCCCGATCGTCGTCGAAAGCCCGCCGCCCGCGTCGCTGTATTCGTTGCGCAATCCGCTGGTCGTGGGGCTGACGACCAGCGCCGACAGGCTGATCCAGGTGCGGCGCAACCGCTTGCTCTCGCTCAATCAGGCACCGGAAACCGATTACGTGAACCAGGACGCGGTCACGCGTGAGATCGCCTATGCGCGGCGGATGTTTGCCGACAACGGCTGGCCGGTGATCGACGTCACGCGGCGATCGATCGAGGAAACCGCGGCGGCGATCATCGCGCTGGTCAACGAGCGCCGCGGATTGGCGGCGCGAGCGACCGATTGATGCTGATCCTGGCGTCCCAGAGCGCGTCGCGCACCGCGATGCTGTCGGCGGCGGGCGTGCCCTTCACCGCGGAGCCGGCGCGTGCCGACGAGGCGGCGGTGAAGGAGGCGATGGCGGGGCAGCATCCGCGTGACATCGCCGACGCGCTCGCGCAGCTGAAGGCGATGAAGGTATCGGCGCGGCATCCGGGGCATCTGGTGCTGGGGTCGGACAGCCTGGCGGTGCTGGACGACGGAACGATCCTGGACAAGCCAACGAGCCGGGAGGAGGCGTTCGATCACCTGACCCGCATGTCGGGGAAGCGCCACGACCTGGTCAGCGCTGCGGTGATCGCGGAGAACGGCCAGCCCGTTTGGCGCGTGGTGGACAAGGCGAAGATGTTCGTCCGGCCGCTGTCGCCGGCCTTTATCGACACGTATCTGGACGCGGAATGGCCCGCGATCGCGGGGTGCGTCGGCTGTTATCGCATCGAAGGGCCGGGGGTGCAGCTGTTCTCGCGCGTCGAGGGGAGCCAGTTCACCGTCTTGGGGATGCCGATGCTGCCGGTGCTCGACTATCTGCGGACGCGAAAGGTGCTGCCGGCGTGACCAAACCCTATGCCGAGGTGATCGGCGACCCGATCGCGCACTCCAAATCACCGCTGATTCACGGCTTCTGGCTCGAAAAGCTGGGGATAGACGCCGATTATCGCGCGACCCGCGTCGCGCCGGACGCGCTAGGTGGCTTTCTGGCGGAGCGGCAGCGCGATTCGGCATGGCGCGGATGCAACATCACCGTGCCGCATAAGGTGGCGGCGCTGGATCATGTCCCCGATCCGGGCGGTATCCGGGCCTCGATCGGCGCGATCAACACGGTGTTCCGGGGCGATGGCGACACGGTCGTGGGCACCAATACGGATGCTGCGGGATTCCTGTCGCCGATCGCGGACCTCGATCTGGCGGGTAAAGGCGTCGTCGTGGTCGGTGCGGGCGGCGCAGCGCGCGCGATATTGTTCGCCTTGTCGAAGGTCGGGGCGGGGCGCGTCACCATCCTGAACCGAACGCCGTTGAAGGGTGCCGCGCTGCTCGCGCAGTTCGGGTTGAAGGGCGACGCGCTGCCGCTGACGGCGCGACTTCCGGCGGCGGCGCTGCTGGTCAACACCAGCGCGCTGGGGATGACGGGCCAGCCGCCGCTCGACCTCGACCTGTCACCGCTGCCCGACGATGCGATCGTCTACGACATCGTCTATGCGCCGCTGGTCACCCCGCTGCTGGCGACGGCGGCGGCGCGTGGCCTCGATACGGTCGATGGGCTGGAGATGCTGATTGGGCAGGCAGCGCTCGCCTTCGAGCTGTTCTTCGGTGCCGCACCGCCGCGTGAGCATGACGACGAACTGCGCCTGAGGCTGACGGCGTGATCCGCGTCGGGCTGACCGGATCGATCGGCATGGGCAAGTCGACCGTCGCCGCAATGTTCGCGGACGAAGGGGTGCCGGTGTTCGATGCCGACGCCGCGGTCCACCGGCTCCAGAGGCCGGGCGGCAAGGTCGTCGCCGCGATCGAGAGGCGCTTTCCCGGCACCACGGGCGAAGGCGGGGTGAATCGCACCGCGCTGGCGGAGGCGGTGCTGGGCGACGATGCCGCGATGGAGGCGCTGGAGGCGATCGTCCACCCCGCGGTGGGGGCGGAGCGCGCTGCGTTCCTAGCCGAGCATGCCGCCGCGCCGATCGTCGTCTTCGACGTGCCGCTGCTGTTCGAGACGGGCGGCGACAGGCATGTCGACGCGGTCGTCGTGGTATCCGCCGCGCCCGAGGTTCAGCGCGAGCGCACGCTGGCGCGCCCCGGCATGACGGCGGCGAAGTTCGACGCCATCCTGGCGCGCCAGACCCCCGACGCGGAGAAGCGCGCGCGTGCCGATCACGTCATCCCCACCGACATTGCGCTGGAAGAGACACGCGCGGCGGTGCGCCGGACGATCGCGGCCCTTGCCTAACCCCGGCCAAGGTCGGATAACGCTACGTCCATGCGCGAGATCGTCTTCGATACCGAAACCACGGGCCTGAGCTTCGCCGGCGGCGACCGGATGGTCGAGATCGGCTGTGTCGAGCTCGTCAACCGGGTCGAAACGGGGCGCACGTTTCACGCTTATTATCATCCCGAGCGCGACATGCCGGCGGAGGCCGAGCGGGTGCACGGTCTGTCCGCCACCTTCCTCGCCAAGCATCCCGTCTTCGCGACGGCGGTGGCCGAACTGCTGGAGTTCATCGGCGATGCGCCGCTGATCGCGCACAACGCCGGGTTCGACTTCTCCTTCCTGAACGGCGAGCTGGGGCGGTGTGGCCAGTCGCTCGTCTGCATGTCGCGGATGGTCGATACGCTGCAGATCGCGCGATCGCGCCATCCGGGGGCGAAGCATACGCTCGATGCGCTGTGCAACCGCTACGGCATCGACCGTTCGCACCGCGTGCTGCACGGCGCGCTGCTCGACGCGCAGCTGCTGGCGCAGGTCTATGTCGAGCTGACCGGCGGGCGCCAGATCGGGCTGGGGCTGGTCAGCGACGCCCCCGCCGCGGTGGTGGTGGAGACGGTTGCGCCGACCGTCGCGAAGGTGCGGCCGATGCGTGTCTTTTCGCCGTCGCCCGCGGAACTGGCGGCGCATGCCGCGTTTGTGAAAGGGGTGAAGGATCCTTTGTGGGGGCCCGGCGCGTCCGGTTGACGCGGCAGGCACCGGCGGGGGGATAGCGCCGGTGCGACAGACTGGAGAAAGATATGGAAATCCGGATTTCAGGCCATCAGGTGGCGATCGGCGACGCGCTGAAGGCCCATGTGGATGAGCGTCTCCAGGGTATTGCCGACAAGTATTTCGCGCGTGCCATCTCGGCCGAGGTCACCTTCGGCAAGGGACCGCACGACAATGGCTTCAAGTGCGACATCGTCGCGCACGTGATGCGCGGGCTGGTGCTGAAGGGCCGGCATGACGCGCATGACGCGCACCTCGCCTTCGACGGCGCCGCCGAGAAGATCGAAAAGCAGCTGCGCCGCTATGTCCGCCGACTGAAGGATCACGCCCCCGCGCATGCTGCGGCCGAGGCGGAGCGGGCGACCAACGGCTACGACAACGCCGGCTACACGCTGTTCGCGGAGTCGGTCGACGAGGACGAGGCGGGCGATGCGCCGCTGGTGATTGCCGAGACGCGCGTCGACGTGCCGGATGCCAGCGTGTCCGACGCGGTCATGATGCTTGACCTGCGCAACACGCAGGCGCTGCTGTTCAAGAATGCCGGCACGGGTGCGTACAACATGGTCTATCGCCGCGGCGACGGGACGATCGGCTGGGTCGAACCGCAGCGCGGCGGCTGAGCCGCCCCGCCGCCCCTCCCTCGAACGAACCGGATCATGATCGACCTGAGCGACCTCCTGGTCCCCGACGGCGTGGCCGTCGGGCTGACCGCCGCGACGAAGAAGACGCTGTTCACGCAGATCGGGGGGCTGGCGGGTCCGCTGCTGGCGCTGAACCCGCGTGAGGTCGCGGATGCGCTGCTCGCCCGCGAGAAGGCGGGGTCGACCGGATTCGGGGGCGGGGTGGCGGTGCCCCATGCCCGGATCGACGGGCTGGACCGGATCGCGATCCTGGTCGTGCGGCTGGCACAGCGGCTCGACTTCGGCGCGCCCGACGATGTCGGGGTCGACGTCGTCGTGGCGATGCTCTCGCCGTCGCAGGCAGGCGCGGCGCATCTGAAGGCGCTCGCGCGGGTCGCACGCCGCTTTCGCGACCGGCGTTTCGTCGAAAAGCTGCGCGGCGCGGGGTCGCCCGACGCGGTCTATGCGCTGCTGACGACGGACGAGACGCGTGACGCGGCCTGAGGGTGCGGAGGCCCATTATCGCGCGCTCGAGTCGCTTTATGCGGCAGCGCCGATCAACCGGTTCTTCGAATCGCGGATGGAGATCACCGAGGCGGGACGCTCGACGATCCACTTCACGGTCGATCAGCGCCATTACCACGCCGCGGGCGCGGCGCACGGCACCAGCTATTTCAAGATGCTGGACGATGCGGCCTTCTATGCGTGCAACAGCCTGGTCACCGACCGCTTCCTGCTGACGACGCAATTCAGCCTGCTGCTGACGCGCCCGATGCGCGAGGGGCCGGTCATCGCGGAAGGCCGCTGGGTCAGCGGGCAGCGCCGCGTCTATATCGCCGAGGCGCGGCTGGTGACCGCGGACGGCGAGGAGGTCGCGCGCGGGACGGGGACGTTCATGCGCTCGCAGATCCCGCTCGCGTCGCTCCCCGGCTACGCACCGGCGTGAGCGAGTCGGCCGGATGAATGCGCGACTCCCGACTCACCTGACGGTGGCGGCGCTGCTGCGGCGGGTGAACGATGCCGGCGGGCTGGCCGTGGTGCGCGCCTCCGGCGACCCGCAATCGGGTACGCTGTTGATTCTGCTCGACGAAGGCATGCGGGTGCGGGCGGTTGAGCGGAGGCGCGACCTGGACGACCGCGACATGCTGGTCCCGGCGGGACCGACATCGGGCGAGGAACGCGCGATGGAGGATTATTGGCAGGCGCGACGCGGCCGCGACCCCGATCTGTGGGTGATCGAACTGAACGTCCCGCACGCCGAACGGTTCGTCGCTGAAACGATCCTGGACGATTGATTCCGTTAACCCCTGGCCGGATAGGCCGTCCCCATCACAGGCAAGCGTTGTGCCGGTGCGGGGTGCGATCCCGAACGGTGACGCAGTCGGGGGGAATACCGGCCGATCCTGAAGCTTTGCGCTTCTCCAGCGATCGCGTCCGCACGCCCAACGCATAGTATCGATGTGGAATGCTTTTTACTTCGCGCGTTGCGACGCTCGCAACGTTCACCCTCTCGATGGTCGGGCTGATCGCCCAGGGTTCCGCGGCGCTGGCCGCAGAGAGCGCGCCGATCCCCACGACCACCCCGGTGACCGTCGCCGCCGCGACCGCGGTTCCGACCGCCGCCTTCCCCACCGGACAGGGTACAATGCCCGCGGTGATGATCCAGACGCCGCAGTTGCCCGCCGATGAGGCCGTGAGCACGCCGTCCGAGGAAGAGCAGGTCGCCTATCCCACCCTCGCCGCTGCCGTCGCGGACCAGTCGGTGCCGTCGAACACCGGCGACGACCTGCGCTGCCTGGCCGGCGCGATCTATTTCGAGGCGCGCGGCGAGCCCCTCGCCGGCCAGCTGGCGGTGGCCGAGGTGATCCTGAACCGCACGCAGTCGCGCCGCTTCGGCGGGGACGTGTGCAGCGTCGTGACGCAGCCGGGCCAGTTCTCCTTCGTCCGCGGCGGCCGTATCCCGGCCGCGCCGAGCAATGCCGACTGGCGCACCGCGGTGGCGGTGGCGAAGGTCGCGCTAAAGGATGCGTGGGAAAGCGACGCGTCGCAGGCGCTGTACTTCAACGGCCGCGGTGTCGGCCATCCCGCGCGGGTGCGCATCGCCGCGATCGGCAACCACCTGTTCTATCGCTGATATCACGATATCGGCGGTTTTGAGGCGGTACGGGGGCTTTACCCCTGTTCCACGAATGTTCTATTTAGCGGGGATGCTGTCCCCGCCACCCTCCTGCACCGACACCGGCGACGACGCGCTGTGCGCCGCCGATGTCGCGCGCGGCGTCACCCGGATGCTGCTGCGCCACGAACTGACCGCGATCGCCGAAGTGCCGCTGGAGGGCGGACGCCGCGCCGACCTGATGGCGCTGGATATGCGCGGGCAGCTGGTGATCGTCGAGATCAAGGTGTCGCGTGCGGATCTGCTCGGCGATGGCAAATGGCAGGATTATCTGGCGCATTGCGACCGCTTCTACTGGGCGGTGCCGGCCGGTTTCGATGCCGCGCCGATCGACGGCCCGGCGTTCCTGCCCGAACGGACGGGGTTGATCGTCGCCGATCGCTATGACGCCGCAATCGTGCGCGAGGCGCGCACCGATCCGCTGCCCGCGCACGTCCGGAAGCGATGCACGCTCGCCTTCGCCCGCCGCGCGGCGCGACGACTGATTGCCGTGCACGACCCCGAGGCGGGGATGGCGATCTAGGCGTTTACCGCAGCTTCGGCCCGGCGACCGCACGCGACGCCCTGCGCGGGGTGTCCTCGATCAGCTTCAGGATCGCGGTCGCGCGCTGGTCGCGCCGGGCATAGTCGCGCGCGGACAGGCCCGCGACATTGTCGGTCTGGTCCGGGTTACCGCCCGCGGCCAGGATCGCGCGGGTCAGCGCCAGGTCGCGGCGCTCGACCGCGCGGATCAGCGGTGTTTCGCCGCCGGCATTGCCGAGATTGGCATTGGCGTTGGCGGCGGCCAGGATGCCGACCAGCTCGCTGTTGCCGGCCTCCGTCGCCAGCATCATCGCCGTGTTGCCGCTGCGATCGCGCAGATTGGGATCGGCCCCCTTCGCCAGCAGGTAGCGCAGGTAGGTCGCATCGCCGCGCTTCGCGACGATATGGATCGCCCCCTCCCCGCTGCTGATGTCGCGAGTGTTGACGATGGTCTGTCCCGGCTGATCGAGGATCGCGATGACGGCATTGCCGTCCGCCTTTCGCACGGCGTCGAGGAACTTGTAGCTCTGCGACTGCTGCTGCGCGGCGGCGGGGGTAGCGACCGCCGCCATCAGCGGGAGGAGCCAGGAGAGGGTGGAGCGACGGAACATATGCCTCTGACACGGGTGGAGGGCAGGGTTGCGGATCTTGCTATAACCCATCACATCTGCCGTCACCATGAACATGCGCATTCCGGCCACCGCGCTGGCCCTTTTCCTGGCCGGATCGCTTCCGGCCTGCTCGTCCGAGCCGACCGCGACCTCCGCCGCGCAGCCGCCGCTGGCCGGCGCGCGGATCGGCGGTCCGTTCCGCCTGACCGATCAGGACGGGCGCACCGTTACCGACCGCGACTTCGCGGGGCGGTATCGCATCGTCTATTTCGGCTACACCTTCTGTCCCGACGTCTGCCCGGTCGATGTCCAGAACATCGGCGCCGCGTTGAAGCTGATCGAGGCGAAGGACGCGGCGCTCGCAAAGCGGATCGTGCCGATCTTCATCACCGTCGACCCCGCGCGCGACACGCCCGCGGTGCTCAAGCAGTTCGTTGCCGCCTTCCACCCGCGCATGGTCGGGCTGACCGGCAGCGAGCAGGCGATCGCCGCCACCGCCAAGGCGTACGGCATCTATTATGCGCGCGGGAAGGGCACCGCGGACGGCTATATGATGGACCACAGCCGGCAGATCTATCTGATGGACCCGGACGGCAAGCCGCTGGCGCTGCTGCCCGAAGCGCCGCCGCAGGCGATGGCGGACGAGGTGATGAAATGGGCGCGCTGACAGGCCGATTCTGGGAGGACGTGCCGCTCGACCGGCTGGACCGCGCGCAATGGGAGGCCTTGTGCGACGGGTGCGGCAAATGCTGCCTGCACAAGCTGGAGGACGAGGAGACGGGCGAGCTGATCGCGACCAATGTCGCGTGCCGGCTGCTCGACCGACGCAGCGGGCAATGCTCCAACTACCGCCACCGCCGCGCCTATGTCAGCGAGTGCGTGCGGCTGACCAGCGGCAATGTCGATTCGATCGACTGGCTGCCGTCGACCTGCGCCTATCGGCTTCGCGCCAATGGCGAGCCGCTGCCGGAATGGCATTATCTGGTCTGCGGCGACCGCGAGGCGGTCCACCGTGAGGGCGAATCGGTGCGTGGCTGGACGATCAGCGAGGACGATGCCGGCGACCTGGAACATCATATGGTCGACCGGAAATTGTGACGGCCGAGTTCGACATCGTGCGGCATCCGCGCGCACGGCGCACGAAACTGTCGTTCGATCCGCGGACGGGACGCGCGCGGCTGACGCTGCCGTCGCGCGCATCGATGGAGCGCGCAGTCGCCTGGGCGCGCGGACAGCAGGCATGGATCGAGCGCCAGCGCGACGCGATGCCGCAAGCACGGCCGTTCGTGCCCGGCGCGAGGATCCCGGTCGAGGGCGTCGACCTGCTGATCGTCCACGACGAGGCGGCGTCGCGCCTGCCGGCGGCGAGCGACGACCATCTCGTCGTCGGGGGGCCGGACGACATGGTCGGGCGGCGCGTCGCCGCATGGCTGAAGCGGCGCGCGCTGGCGGTGCTGGAGAAGGAAACCGCCTTCTACGCCGCGCGCGGTGGTGTCACGGTGGCGCGGGTCGCGGTCGGCGATCCGCATGGGCGCTGGGGCAGCTGCGCGCACGACGGCACCATCCGCTACAGCTTGCGGCTGATCCTGGCGCCGCCGGAGGTGCGCCGCGCGACGGTCGCGCACGAGGTGGCGCACCGGCTGCACATGGACCATTCGCCCGCGTTCCACGCGGCGGTCGAGCGGCTGTTCGGGCGCGATCCCCGCGCCGAGCGGACGTGGCTACGCACCCATGGCGCGCAGCTTCACTCGTTCGGCCGCTCCGAATCGCGCGGCGGCTGAGCCCGCGCGGGCGGCGGCGGGGTCCGCGGGGCGTCGCGTCGCGGCGCCTGCTGCCCGGTCACGCGATCGAGCCAGTCCTGATCGAGCCGCTCGGTCCCGGTGTCGGGCGGGGTCAGGTCGTCGCGCGGACGCGCGGGGGCGGGGGCGACCGGCCGTTCGACGCCGAATCCCGTATCGTCGTCGCCCTGCACCGGGGGGCGCGGCGGCGCATCCCCGATCGGCTGGCCGTCGTCGTCGACGAAGCTCATGTTATCGGGCGCGCCGTAATAGCTCTCCGCATCGGGCTCCAGCTGCGCCTCGGGCAATGTCACCTGCGTGTCGAACTGCTCGATCGGGCGGTTCGCGACCGCGGCGGTCATGAACTGTGCGAAGGCCTTGGCCGGTGCGGTGCCGCCGTGAAGGCCCGCGATCGGGCGCGCGTCGTCGCGCCCCATCCACACGCCGGTCGTCAGCCCGGAGGAGAAGCCGAGGAACCAGCCGTCCTTGCTGCTGCTGGTCGTGCCGGTCTTGCCCGCGACCGGGCGACCGATCTGCGCCGCACGGCCTGTGCCGGTATTGACCGCGGTCTGGAGCAGGTCGGTCATCTGCGCCGCGACATAGGGCGCGACCAGCACGCGGCTGCCATCCACCTCGTGCGTGTAGATCTCTTCGTTGTCGGCGGTGACGCGGGTGATGCCGAACGGGGTGATCGCCACGCCCTTGTTCGCGACCGAGGCGAAGGCGCGCGTCATGTCGATCAGCCGCACGTCGGACGTGCCGAGCACCATCGACGGGTGCGTGTTGACCGGGGTGGTGATGCCGAAACGGCGCGCCATGTCGGCAACGGTCTGGAACCCCACCGCCTGCCCCAATTTCGCCGCGACGGTGTTGAGCGAATAGGCGAAGGCGGTGCGCAGCGTCACCTCGCCCGAATTGCGGCGAGAATCGTTGCGCGGGCTCCAGCCGTCGATCGTCACCGGCTCGTCGATCTCCTTGTCCTCTGGCGTGCGCCCCGCCTCCAGCGCGGCGAGATAGACGAAGAGCTTGAACGCGGAGCCGGGCTGCCGCTGCGCCTGGGTGGCGCGGTTGTAGATCGAGCTGACGTAATCGGTGCCGCCCACCATCGCGCGGACCGCGCCGTCGCGGTCGATCGACACCAGCGCGCCCTGCGCACCCTTGGGCACGTTGGCGCGGATCGCGGCGTCGGCGGCGCGCTGCATCACGGGGTCGAGCGTGGTCCAGACCTCCAGCGGCTTGACCGTTTCGTCGATCAGCAGGTCGAGCTGCGGCAACGCCCAGTCGGTGAAGTAGCGGACGCTGTTCTGCTTCGGCGCAGGCGCCAGCGCGACGTCGGACGGGTCGGCGGAATTGGCCTGTCCCTGCGTGATGAAGCCGTTGCGCACCATCTGCTGCAGCACGACGCCCGCGCGGCCCTTCGCCGCATCGGCATCGGCGGTGGGCGAATAGTTGGAGGGCGCCTTGACCAGCCCGGCGATGACCGCGGCCTCCGCCAGCGTCAGCCGATCGGCGCCATGACCAAAGAATTTCCGGCTGGCGGCGTCGATGCCATAGGCGCCGCCGCCGTAATAGACCTTATTGAGATATAGCTCGAGCACCTGATCCTTGGTAAACTTGCGCTCCAGCGCCAGCGCCAGGATCCATTCGCGGAACTTGCGGCCGAACTTCTTCTGATTGTTCAGGAAGATGTTGCGCGCCAGCTGCTGCGTGATCGTCGAGCCGCCCTGGATCCAGCGGCCGCGCTCGATCCGGATCGCGGCGGAGCGGGCGATGCCGATCGGGTCGACGCCCAGATGGCTGCGGAAGCGGCGGTCCTCCACCGCGACGGTCGCATCGCGCATCACCGCGGGGATGCGATCGTAGGGGAGCCACTCGCCGTAGCTCGGCCCGAGCGACACCAGCACCGAGCCGTCGGCGGCATGGACGCGGATCATCTGCCCGTTAGGCGAGGATTTCAGGCTTTCGAAACTCGGTAGCTGCGCGCGCGCGATATAGACCGCGGTGACGAGCGCGCCGAGCAGAAGGACCGCGATTGCGATCGACACCTTGGCGGCTAGCCATAGCCGCCCCCGCCAGGGGGTTGCAGATCGGCGTTTGGGGGAAGAGGCGCGGGCCATGGCGTGCGCCTTGCCGGATAAAGGCTTAGGCCATGGTTAACAAGAAGTGGATTTGGTTCACGCGGAGGCGCGGAGGTGCCGCGCGCGCGGCAGCGCCACCGAAGGAGCCGGCGGCGGGGTGCCCTAGAGGCCGCTACGCGGCGGGCGGGACACCACGCGTGAACCGACTTTTTTTTACGCCGCGGCGCGCGCGCGGAAGTCCAGCGACACCGAGTTCATGCAATAGCGCAGGCCGGTCGGCGGCGGGCCGTCGGGGAAGACATGGCCGAGGTGGCTGTCGCAGCGCGCGCAGCGGGTCTCGACGCGCGTCATGCCGTGGCTGGTGTCGCGGTGGTCGGTGACGGCTTCGGGGGTGATCGGCTGGGTAAAGCTGGGCCATCCCGAGCCGGAGTCGTATTTGTCGACACTGTCGAACAGCTCCAGCCCGCAGGCGGCGCAATGATAGACGCCGTCCGCCTTGTTGTCGTTGAGGCGGCCGGAGAAGGCGCGCTCCGTGCCGGCCTGGCGCAGCACATGATATTGCTCGGGGGTCAGCCGCTGCTTCCATTCGGCTTCGGAGAGGTTCATCTGTTCCATGGGGGCGATCTGGTTCCGGAGGGGCCGTTGTTCAATGGGTTGCGTGATCGATCCGCGTGAGGCGTGCGATGACGTGGATCAGCCCGGTGCGGGCGGCGATCGATAGCAGCGGTGCAGCCGCGGCGGGGCGTTCCGCCAGTGCGCGGACTGCGCCGGCCGTGCGCAACGGCCGCGCGGCGCGGCGGGCGAAGTCGCGCTGCCAGTCCGGTGCGGCGCGCTCGCCATCGGCGAGCCACGCCTGCGCCGCGGACGTGCCGCTGGCGAGTGCGATACCCATCCCCTCCCCGGCGAGTGAGGGGATGACCGCAGCCTGGTCGCCGAGACGGAAGCAGCCCGGGGTCCCGGCGGTCGCCCGCCAGCCATAGGGGACGTTGGCCACCGCCTCGATCGCGGAGCCGATGCCGGCCGAGAGGCGCTCGCCGAGCGCGGGCGATTCGGCCGCCAGTTCAATCAAGAGCCGCGTCGGATCGCCCGCCGCGTCGAGGCGGGAGCGGTGGACCGCGAGGCAGATGTTCGTGCTGCCGTCCTCCTGCCGTGCGATGCCGGCATAGCCGCGGTCGAACAGGTGCAGCTCGATCGCATCGCCGACCAGCCGGTCGAGCGTGGCGCACGGCGAGCGGCGTTGGCGCAGGCCTAGCGTCGGGTCGCCGCCGCGCGCGCCGGCGGGGCGTGCGGCGCCGCGAACGTCGTGCTTCCCGGTGGCGAGGAAGAGCGTGTCCGGCGTCAGCGTCGCGCCATCGGCGGTGCGGATCGTACGTCCATCGACGGCGCGCGCCGCGACGCCGCGCTCGACGCCGGTGCCGAGCGCGGCGGCGTGGTCGAGGAGGAGCGTGTCGAGGTGCCGGCGAGATACCGCGACGGCGGGGGCGGGCAGCGGCGCCTCCGCCACGCGCCCGTTGGCGAAGAGGCGGACGCGGGTGATCGAGTCGCGGCTGAGGCGGTCGCGCTCGATCCCCAGCGCCGCGAGCGCATCGAGCGTACGCCAGCTGAGGAAACCGCCGCACAGCGCATCGGCGGTGTCGCGGTGGCGCTCGATCAGCGTGGCGCGGGTGCCGGCGCGGGCCAGCACGATCGCGGCGGCAGCACCCGCCGGACCGCCACCCAGGATCAGCGGGGTCATCGGTGCCGCTCGACGCAGAGCCGGAACGGAAAGGCGCGGTAGATTCGCGCGTCTTCCGCGGCGGCCGCAGAGAGAATCGCGGGCCATTCGCCGGGGCGATAGCTGCGCGCGATCGACAGATGGCCGTCGTGGCGCACGATCGGATGCCAGCGGAACAGCGCGGCGAGCAGCGGCCAGCCGCGATAGGCGAAGGCGTGACGATGCAGGTCGTTGACGAGCCAGCCGACCGCGGCATGCCGCTGCATGAAGCGCACGAAGTCGAGGAGCTGTGCGTCGGTCATGTGATGCGCGACCAGGCTGGAGACGATGAAGTCCCACGGCTCGCCGGCCAGATCGGCATAGTCGCCGGTGCGCCAATCGATCGCCGCGCCGATCGGGGTATGCGCGCGCGCCGCGGCCTCGCTGCGTGGGTTGAGGTCGATGCCGACGAGGTCGAACGCGACGCTGCGGCGCTCTCCCCACCGCGCGATGCGGCGGAGCATATCGCCGTCGCCGTACCCCACGTCGAGCAGGCGATAGCGCCGCCCCGGTGTCGTCAGCCGGCGCAGGAACGCCAGCGTCGGGCGCGCGGCGAGGGTGATGCGGTTCACCTTCGCCAGATCGGCGACGACGTCGGCATAGGTGGCGGCGGGCAGGTCGTCCGCGTCCATCAGCTCCTCGGCCACGGCGCGAATCGCAAGCGTCATGCCGATCGCCCGAACGCGAACCCCTCCGCCGCGAGGCCGGGACCGAAGGCAAGCGCGACACCGTAGTCGGGTACGGGGCGATCCAGCAGCCGGGCGAGGGCGAACATCAGCGTGGCGGAGGACATGTTGCCGTTGTCGGCCAGCACCCCGCGCGACACGTCGAGCGCGTTGGCGGGCAGATCGAGCGCGGAAGCTACCGCATCCAGGATCGAGCGTCCGCCGGCATGGACCGCCCAGGCATCCGGGGTCCGCCCGCCGGTGATCGCGGCGACCAGCGCCGGATCCCTCAACGCGGTCGCGATCCGGCCGGGCACTTCGCCCGACAGGTGCATCGCGAAGCCGCGATCGGTGACGTCCCAGCGGATCAGCGCGCCCGAATCGGGGAGGGTGGTGGCGAAGGGGCGACCCATCGGCAGCCCGGTGGTATCGCCGCTGACCAGTGCCGCAGCGGCGCCGTCGCCGAACTGGAGCATGGCCAGCAGCGGCTCGAGCCGATCCTCCGCCTGGAGGTGCAGCGTGGACAACTCGACGGTGACGACCAGAACCCGCGCCGCCGGTTCGGACCGGACGATGTGGCGCGCGGTGCGCAGCGCGGCGACCGCGGCGTAGCAGCCCATGAAGCCGACGAGTGTCCGCTCGACCGCAGGCGACAGCGCGAGCGCGGCGGCGATGCGCTGGTCGATGCCGGGCGCGACGAAGCCGGTGCAACTGGCGACGACGAGATGCGTGATCCCGTCGAGCGAGGCCCGGGCCGCGAGGTCGGCGATGGCGGCGAGCGCCAACGCGGGTGCGGCCTGGGCATAGAGGGCCATCCGCGCAGCGGTCCCGGGATGCGGCTCCGCGGCGTAGAAGCCGCCTGGCGCAACCGGCGGATCGGGGAGCACCGACCAGCGGTGACCGATCCCGGACCGCGCCGCCATGCGATCGAACAGCTTCGCCTCCGCCGCCGGCAGGCGCGCGCGCGCCCAGCCGACGAACGCGGCGTGGATGTCCTGTGCAGGGACGGCGGTGCCGATGGCATTGATATGGGGCCTGGTCGCCATCGCAACGATCAACGCCTCATGCCGGATTTCGGGTACAAGAGCGCCTCAACAGGCGAACCTATCCGCCGGGATAGGATGGTGCGGTCGAGAAGACTCGAACTTCCACGTCCTTTCGGACACAACGACCTCAACGTTGCGCGTCTACCAATTCCGCCACGACCGCACGTGGATGTACGACGGGGCAGGCCCGACGTTTGGCAAGGACGCGCCCCTAGCATCGCCTTTTGAGACTGGCAACGTCGAAAAAGACGCGTCAGCTCGCCTCGCCGACGAAGCTGAGGTCGAGCCGCTTCGAACTGGCGGGCACGTCGACCTGCGCCGAGTTGAAATCGATCGCGGCACCCGGCGCCAGCGTGCGCTGCTGCGGGGTGATCGTCCAGCTGAACACGATCTTGTCCTGCGCGTCGCGCAGGTCGGCGCGGATGTCGGGGACGCGCTGGCGCGTGGGCGACGGGTTAGTGATCTGTCCGCTGACCGCGAACAGCTCCGACCCGTTGGCCATCTTGCGCCGCTCGATCGGATTGTCGACGATCCGCAGCGGCAGCTCCTCCGGCCCGATCGACAGGCCGATCTGCTGCGCCAGCCCCGGTGCCGTGGTCCACAGGATGATCCCCACCGCGATGAGCATCAGCAGCCCGGCGGCGAGCGACGCGATGGTGCGGACCCGGGTGTTGTTGCGGGTCGGGCGGAACGGCGGGCGATGCGCGAAGGCATCGTAGCCCGGCGTCCCCGCCGGCGGGGCGACGAACGGCTCGGGCGGGGGTGCGGCGGCCGGCATCGGCGCGCCCGGGGCAGCCGGGGCGGGCTCCGTCACGACCGCCGCCGGGACAGCGGCAGGTTGCGGCTCCGGCTCCGGGACTTGCTCCGGTTCGGGCGGATCCTGATACCAGCTGTGACGGCAGTTGGCGCAGCGCACGGTGCGCCCCGTGGTCCCGATCGCGCTGTCGGGGACCAGGTAGCGGGTGCGGCATTCGGGACATTCGAGAAGCATGGACGCAGGCACCGGCTGGACGGAAACCGAATCTAAACACCTGTCCCGTGCCGATGGCAAGCACGTCGAGGCGTGCTTGAAGCGTCCGAAGGCGCGTGCGATGGCAGGTGACGATTACACAGGTTGAGGCCGGGTGGCGGGAATCGTCCAGTTCGAGAATGTCGGATTGCGCTACGGCCAGGGCGACGAGGTGCTGCGCGACCTGTCGTTCGCGCTGGCGCCGGGCGAATTCTATTTTTTGACCGGGGCGAGCGGCGCGGGCAAGACGTCGCTGCTCAAGCTCCTCTACCTGGCACAGCGCCCCAGCCGCGGGGTGATCCGGCTGTTCGGCACCGACGTGGTGACGCTGCCGCGGCAGCGCATCCCCGGGTTCCGGCGGCGGATCGGCGTCGTCTACCAGGATTTCCGGCTGGTCCCCCATCTGTCGATCGCGGACAATGTGGCGTTGCCGCTGCGCATCGCCGGGGTTCTGGAAGGCGAGGTGCGCCAGGCGGTGGGCGAGATGCTGGCCTGGGTCGGGCTGACCCACCGCGCCGATGCCCGCCCGCCGACGCTGTCGGGCGGCGAGCAGCAGCGCGTGGCGATCGCGCGTGCCGTGATCGGCCGCCCGGAAATTCTGGTCGCGGACGAGCCCACCGGCAACGTCGACGAGGCGATGGCGGAGCGGCTGATGCAGCTGTTCGCCTCGCTCAATGGCCTCGGCACGACGGTGGTGATGGCGACGCACGACCTCAGCCTCCTGAACCGGGTAAAGGCGGCGCAGATGATCCGGATCGTCGACGGCCGGCTGCACGATCCCACCGGCAGCCTGCGCTTTCCGCCGTCGCGCCCGGTCGAGCGGGGTATGGCATGACGCCATCGACCACCCGCGTGCTCGACGCGGCGCGGCAGGGGCGCGCGATGGCCTGGGTGCTGGCGATCATGCTGTTCCTGACGATCCTGGCCGCCGCCGCGGCGATCGGCACCGCGGGGGCGGCCGGGGCGCTGGAGCGCGAACTGGCGGGTCGTGCCACGGCGCAGGTCGCCGCGGCCGATGCGCCCGCCCGGCAGGCGGTTGCGGCACGGGTGCTGGCGGCGTTGCGGCAATCCTCCGCGGTGCGCCATGCCGAGGCGGTGCCGCAGGCGGCGCTGGAGCGGCTGCTGGGGCCGTGGCTGGGCGACGCGGCTAACGACGACCTTCCCATCCCCGCGCTGATCGACATCGATCTCGCCGACCGTCCCGATGCGGTCGAGCGGGTGCGCACGCTGCTGACGCGGGTTGCGCCGGGGGCCACGCTGGAGCGGCACGACGATGCGATGGCACCGGTGGGACGGTTGCTGACGAGCGTCACCGCGCTGGCGGTCGCGCTCGTCGCGTTGATGGCGACCGCGACCGCGGCGGTCGTGGTGCTGGCGGCACGTGCCGGGCTGGATGCGCACCGCACCACGATCGAGGTGATGCACGGGCTGGGCGCGACCGATGTCCAGGTCGCACGGCTGTTCCAGCGGCGGATCGCCCGCGACGCCGCGCTGGGCGCATTGGTCGGCGGGGTGGCGGCATGGATCGTCGTGGCCGTGCTGGGATGGCAGGTCGCCGCGGCGGGATCGCAGCTGCTGGGCGGCGCGGCGCTGGGGCAGGGCGGCTGGATCACGATCGTCGCGCTGCCGTTCGCCTTCGTCGCGCTGGCCGCGACCGTGGCGCGGCGGACGGTGACCGCGTCGCTGGCGCGCACGCTGTGATCCGGCGGCTGATCGCGCTGGCGCTGCTGGGCTGGGCGCTGGGTTTCGTCGCGTTCATGTGGCTGCTGCCGGGGCCGGCGGCCTTTGACGAGCGCACCGATGCGATCGTCGTGCCGACCGGCGCGGCGGGGCGGATCGCCCGCGGGCTGGAACTGCTGGAGGCGGGGCGGGCACGGCGGATGCTGGTGACGGGGACCGCACCGGGGGTGACCCGCGCCGACCTGATCCGCGTCGCCGGCCATGCCCGCACCATCGCCTGTTGCGTCGACCTGGGGGCGGATGCGGTAGATACGCGGGGCAATGCGGAGGAAACCGCGGCATGGCTGGCGCAGCATCGCTATCGCACCATCCGGCTGGTAACGTCGGACTGGCATGCCCGGCGCGCCCGGCTGGAGCTGGCGTCCGCGCTGGATGACGGGGTGACGATCCTGGTCGACGGGGTGCCGAGCTTCCCGACGCTGGGGCAGGCGTTCAACGAATACAACAAGCTGCTGCTGCGCGCCGCCGCGATCGGCGGGCAGGCGGTGTGGCGGCGCGTGCCGCATGGGGGGCAGGCATGACGGCGTGGCGGATCATCAGGGCGCTGGCGTTCCGGCTGGTGTTCTACGCCGGGTCGGTGCCGATCCTGCTGATCGTGCCGCTGGTCGCGCTGCTCGGCGGGCAGCGGATGATGGTGCCCTATGCGCATGGCTGGTCGCGCTTTCACCGCTGGGCCGCGGCGACGTTCCTGGGGGTGCGCACCCGGTTCGAGGGGACGCTTCCCGACTATCCGGTGCTCTACGCCGCCAAGCACGAGGCGATGTACGAGACGGTCGAGCTGTCGTTCCTGCTCCACGGCCCCGCCGTGGTCTTGAAGCGCGAACTGACCCACATCCCGCTGTGGGGCTATGCCACCAAGGTATACGGTGCCATCGCTGTCGACCGTGACGCCTCCGCCGCGGCGCTGCGGCGGCTGGTCAAGGAGGCGGGCGTCGCCAAGGCGCAGGGGCGCTCGGTCATCGTCTATCCCGAGGGGACGCGGGTGCCGCATGGCGAGACGCCGCCGCTGCGCTCCGGCTTCGCCGGGCTCTACAAGACGCTGGGCTATCCGGTGATCCCGATCGCGACCGACAGCGGGCGGTTTGTGCCCCGCAAGGGCTGGCCGCGCGCCGGCGTGGTCACGATCCGGCTGGGCGAGGAAATCCCCGCCGGACTGCCGCGGAGGGACGCCGAGGCGCGGGTCCATGCCGCGATCAACGCGCTTGCCGCGACGGGGGGCGAGGGGTAGCCGCAGGCGATGCGCTGCCTGATCCCTGCCCTCGCCGCCCTGCTCCTCGCCACCCCGGTCGCGGCGCAGCGGGCCGACCGGGCGACGCCGGGCTGGGTCCGGGTGAAGCTGGAGACGGCGGACGGGCCGATCGTGCTGGCGCTCGACCGGCGGCATGCGCCCGCCACGACCGATAATTTCATGAAGTATGTCGATGACGGGCGGTTCGACGGGGTCAGTTTCTATCGTACCGCGCGCAACCGCAAGGCGCCGCAGTTCGGCTTCATCCAGTCGGGCATCCGCACCGATGCGCGCCGGTTCCTGGACATGATCCCGCACGAATCGACGCGGAAGACGGGCATCAAGCACCTCGACATGACGATCTCGATGGCGCGCAAGGGGCCGCCGGGGTCGGCCAACGGCAATTTCTTCATCACGGTCGGCGCGCAGCCGTCGATGGACTGGACCCCGGCCAACCCGGGCTATGCCGCGTTCGGGCGCGTCGTCGGCGGGCAAGCGACGGTGAAGCGCATCCTGGCGGAGAAGACCGGCGGGGGCATGAACGGCACGCTGATGCTCAAGCCCGTCCGCATCGAGCGGGCGATCCGGCTCGACGGCGTCGCAAAGCCCACCGGGCGGCCGCGCCCGTGGCTGATCGAACGGCGGCGCGACGGCTGAACCCTTCCGCCGCCCCCGCCCGTTGATGCCCGACGAGGAGAGCGACGATGGTGGACCAGCCCAACAAGCCCGGCGGCGATTTCGACACGAGCGACGGCACGCCGCGCGAGGCCGAGGACGAGCAGGCGGTGAAGAACCAGGGGAAGGTTTCCCCCGAGGATTATCTCAAGAATGACGGCGGGCGTGCATCCGGGGACGACGTGACGTGACGCGCCGCCGGCTGGGTCCGCAACCGTGCCGACGGCAGCGTAGAGGCGGTGGTGGGGGGCGCGCCGGAGAGGGTCGAGACGATCGCGAAGCGCGCCCGGCAGGGCTCGCCCGCCGCCCGCGTCGAGCATGTGGCGGTGAGTGACGATACCCCGGCTGAGACGCGGGCGGGGTTCGAGCAGCGCGCCACGCTTTGACGCGGGGCGACGCTGCGGGGTAGGCGCGGCGGCATGACCGACACCCTGCTCGACGCCGGCTGGACCGCCGCGCTGCGCGGCGAATTCGACGCGCCGTACATGGCGACGCTGCGTGCCTTCGTCGCGGCGGAGGAAGCGGCGGGGAAGCGCATCTTCCCGCCCGCTGCGGAGCGGTTCGCGGCGCTGGCGCTGACCCCGCTGGAGGCGGTGCGCGTCGTGATCCTCGGGCAGGACCCGTATCACGGCGCGGGGCAGGCGCATGGGCTGTCCTTCTCCGTACGGCCGGGGGTGAAGGTGCCGCCGAGCCTGGCCAACATCTACAAGGAACTGGCGAGCGACTGCGGCGTCGCCGCGCCTGCGCACGGCCATCTGGCGCATTGGGCGCGTCAGGGCGTGCTGCTGCTCAACACCGTGCTGACGGTCGAGGAAGGGCGCGCCGCGGCGCATCGCGATCGCGGATGGGAGCGGTTCACCGACGCGGTGGTGCGCGCGGTGGCTGAGAAAGAGCAGCCGGTCGTCTTCCTGCTATGGGGCAGCCATGCGCAGAAGAAGGCGGCGTTCGTTCGGGACGTCAGCGCTGGCGGGCGGCATTTGGTGCTGACCGCGCCGCATCCCTCTCCGCTGTCGGCGTACAAGGGGTGGTTCGGATCGCGGCATTTCAGCCGGGCCAATGCGTTTCTGGCGCAGCACGGGCGGGGGACGATCGACTGGGCGCTGCCCGCGGTCGGGCAGGGCGGAAGTTGACGAAGTTTACGCCACGTCGGCGCCGGAGGCGGGGTCCGCAGGCAGCCGGCTGAGCGCCGCGCCCAGCGTCTGATCGGCGTCGATGCCATGCCGAGCGTACCACTCGCGGTCGTTCCACGCGCCATAGCGGCGCGGGTCGCGGTAGCGCAGCAGGAACATGGTCAGCTTCTCGTCGAAGCGGCGGCGCTCGCCGATCTGCTCGCCCTGGTAGAAGACGGGCGTGGCGACGCCGTGGAGCGCGCGCGCCATCGCCGCCTCCGACAGCCGCGCCACGCCCACGTCGAGCGCGGCATCCCACGCCTCGCGGAACGCCGCGGCATCGGGACGGCGGCGCAGCGCATAGGCGGCGGCGCGCGACAGGCCGACGTGCGCCGCGGCCTCCTCGACACAGGCGGTTTCCGCCAGCGCCAGGATGAAGGCGCGCTGGCGCTGGGGCGTCCAGCCGTCGTGGCGCGCGCGCAGCGGGATGGGGGCGAAGGGCGGCAGCGGCTGCCGGGCGGGCGAGGGGGTGTCGTCGGTCATGCCGGGGAGGAAGGCATATGTTGGAGGGTGTAGGACAGGGGAAAGTGAGCGTTGAGGTTGTCCGAACTTCTGACCATATTCGCGGGATGCAGGCCGTCAGCTATTCGGAAGCGCGCAAGAACCTGAAGTCGATGATCGACAAGGTCGTCGCCGATCGCGCGCCCCTCGCGATTACCCGCCAGCGCGGGCAGGAGGGGGCGGTTCTGATTTCGGCGAGCGAATGGGCGTCGATCGAGGAGACGCTGTACCTGCTCTCCTCGCCGAAGAACGCCGCGCGGCTGCTCACGGCGGTACGCGGGTTCGAAGCGGGCGACGTCAAGGCCATGCCGCTGCCGTGAACGTGCAGTTCTGGCCGACGGCGTGGGAAGACCTGCGCCACTGGGAAGAGAATGAGGAGAAGATTACTGCTAAGCTGATGGGATTGAGCGAGGAATGTCGGCGGCACCCTTTCAAGGAAACGGGCAAGCCCGAGCCGCTGGGCGGCAATCTGTCAGGCTGGTGGTCCCGCCGGATCAGCCACGAGCACCGCCTGGTGTATCGCGTGACGGGGAGTGGCGACGAGCAGGTGCTACAAGTGGCGCGGTTTCGGTATCATTATTGATAACGTAACAACATATCTCAAACGCCTATGACGCATATGGATGGTCAAGATCCTCGCTAGAAGTATTTCCGAAAGCCCGATTTTGTTCGAGTGAATACTCCACCGCGCGGCCCAACTTCAATTCCTGATGTGAGCGCGATGCGGCTTTGCACCTGAGGCAAGTTTTCCGAGACGTTTGGCTCAGAGCGTTTCTTTGGCTTGATCTTACTAATCTTTGACTGGAGTATCCAAGCACTTCGGCCGGACCATTTCATTTTACTCCAGCCCTCACGGTTTTCGATAACATAGATTTCTTCGCCATAGGGTGGCGTCATACGAATAGCGCTTTGGTCATTCGGATCATATCGCGCATTTGCATCGTCACACACAACGTACGCAGTACCTACTATGTCTCTCGACACATTTTCTTTGCTATTTTCTGTCTGGATGAAGCTTTTTTGTTTAAATTCTCGAGAGTAATCCAACGCTGCGGTGCCAGCAAAAAGCTCGTCAATGCTGATAAGCAAAGTGAGACAGGGCCAAAAGATGGTCGTGCCCTGATTACGATGCTCCCATTTGGCCCGCTCACTTTCGGTTGCTCGGTCAAGAGCCGGGTACCAAGCGATAGGTACAGAAAGCGCCCGCCCGTCCGCCAACTCAAAAACAAAAGCTGACGGGCCGAAGTAGACGTCCACAACGCGCGTATCAGCATGGCATTCGAGGGCGGACATGATTGGTCTCGCGTGCTGGCCGCTGGTAAGGTTATTCGCTGTCGGCCGGCAGGTAAACCTCCCCACCCGTCTCCCTAAACCGCTCGCTCATCCCGCGCATGCCCGCCTCGGCGTCCTCTGCGGCAACGAATGTCTCCACCGGGGCGTTCTGCTTCGCCGCGAAGTCCCGCACCTCCTGCGTGATCTTCATCGAGCAGAATTTCGGGCCGCACATCGAGCAGAAGTGCGCGGTCTTGGCGCCTTCTGCGGGGAGCGTCTGGTCGTGGTACGATTCCGCCGTATCCGGATCGAGCGACAGGTTGAACTGATCGCGCCAGCGGAATTCGAAGCGCGCCCGCGACAGCGCGTCGTCGCGCAGCTTGGCGGCGGGGTGGCCCTTCGCCAGATCGGCGGCGTGGGCGGCGAGCTTGTAGGTCACCACGCCCACCTTCACGTCGTCGCGGTCGGGGAGGCCGAGGTGCTCCTTGGGGGTGACGTAGCAGAGCATCGCGGTGCCGTACCAGCCGATCATCGCCGCCCCGATGCCGCTGGTGATGTGGTCGTAGCCGGGCGCGATGTCGGTGGTGAGCGGCCCGAGCGTGTAGAAGGGCGCCTCGCCGCAGACCTCGAGCTGCTTGTCCATATTCTCCTTGATCTTGTGCATCG
>CAJYKB010000122.1 GCA_913774925.1 uncultured Sphingomonas sp.
TCGGTACGCTGCGACAGTTCGTCGGACGCCTGGCGGATGTCGCTGGCGCCGCTGTTGATGCCGCTGCTGACGTTGGAGACGTTGTCGAGCGCGCTGCCGACGCTGTCCATCGCGCGATGATAGTCGGTGCGGAGCTGCTCGTATTCCGGCGGGAAGGGCGTCTCGATGCGGAAGCTCAGGTCGCGGTCCGCGACCCGGCCCAGCGCGCTGCCCAGCGCCGTCACGACGATCTGCTGCGCCTCGCCCGCGGCGGCGACCTTCGCTGCATTCTCGCGGAAGACCGACATCGCCTTCGTCATGCGGCCGACGCAGTCGCGGTGGTCGGTGAAGAGAATCGGAGTGGAGAGATCGCCGTGGGCGAGCGCCTCCATCCGGACGACGGTCGTGACGTAGGGATCGCACACGACCTTCTTCGAGGCGAGCGCGAACGCCACGGTCAGGACGAAGGCCGCACCGACGATCGCCACGGGCACGGCACCCGACAGCGCGCCCTTGCTCGCCAATATCGTCGTCGCGATCGGAATCGCGGCCAGCGTCGCGTAGACGATGGTCATAATGTCGAACTTGCGCCGGACCGGGGCATGTGCCTGAAACCACCGGATCATCGTCATCTCCTAGGCGGCCGGGGGGATGGCCGATGTTGGCGATCTACCGATTATCCCCTAATTGGCGGTTAACGCCGCTAATCTGTGGCGCAAACCACTGTCACATCGGGTATATTCCGGATTCGGCCATTTTATCTTGCAGTTGCGCGGGATTTGCGCGGCCAGCTGCCATCCCGTATAGCTTTCGGCGATTCTCGCGCCCCGGCACTGCGTCCACCGCTGCCGGGGCGTTCCGTTTTGACAAAGGCATATCCATGGCGCGCAGGCGGCAGATCTACGAGGGCAAGGCCAAGATCCTGTACGAAGGGCCGGAGCCCGGCACGCTGATCCAGTATTTCAAGGACGACGCCACCGCCTTCAACGCGCAGAAGAAGGGCACGATCAACGGCAAGGGCGTGCTGAACAATCGCATCAGCGAGCATGTCTTCACACTGCTGGACCATATCGGCGTACCGACGCACTTCATCCGCCGCCTGAACATGCGGGAGCAGCTGATCCGCCAGGTCGAGATCGTGCCGATCGAGGTCGTGGTGCGCAACGTCGCCGCCGGATCGCTGTCGAAGCGACTGGGGATCGAGGAAGGCACCAAGCTGCCGCGCACGATCATCGAATATTATTACAAGGACGATGCGCTGGGCGATCCGATGATCTCCGACGAGCATATCGCCGCCTTCGGCTGGGCCAGCCAGGAGGAGATGCACGACATCGCCGATCTCGCGATCCGCGTGAACGATTTCCTGTCAGGGCTGTTCGCGGGCGTCGGCATCCGTCTGGTCGACTTCAAGCTGGAGTTCGGCCGCATCTGGGACACCGACTACGGCCGCATCATCCTGGCGGACGAGATCAGCCCGGACGGGTGCCGGCTGTGGGACATGGAAACCAACGAGAAGCTGGACAAGGACCGCTTCCGCCAGGACCTGGGCGGCGAGGTGGAAGCCTATCAGGAGGTCGCGCGGCGGCTCGGCCTGCTGCCCGAGGGCGGCGAGACTGCGGTGCTCGACATGGAAAGCCACCGCAAGCGGCGGGGGAAGTAGGGGCTGTCCGTCAACCCGTATCAAGTCGTTTCTCCGGCAGAGTCAGTAACTTGCTCCCCGGCGAAGGCCGGGGTCCAGCTGGGGGACGGTGTTGACAAACGGATAAGCCATGCCAACTGGGCCCCGGCCTCCGCCGGGGAACGGCGAGATTGTCGAGCGATCCACGACCTTCGCGGATGTCTCCCTCACGTCCGGGCGACGATGCGTAGACTGCGTCTTCGCCATTGCCCCGCCGCCGCTGTCGCGGCATAGCGCGCGGCCATGAAACTGCGCATCCACGTCACGCTCAAGCCCGGCGTCCTGGACCCCCAGGGCAAGGCCATCGAACACGCCCTGTCGGGGCTCGGCTTCGCCGGGGTGGAGGGCGCCCGCGTCGGCAAGCTGATCGAGCTGGACGTGGCGGACGGCACCAGCGATGCGGACGTCGACCAGATGTGCCGCCAGCTGCTCGCCAACACGGTGATCGAAAACTACCGGGTCGAGCGCGCGTGAAGACCGCGGTCATCGTCTTCCCCGGCTCCAATTGCGATCGCGACATCGCGGTCGCGCTGGAGCAGGTGACGGGGACCGCGCCCGCGATGGTGTGGCACCGCGAGACGGCGCTGCCCGACGGCATCGGGCTGGTCGCGGTGCCGGGCGGCTTCTCCTACGGCGACTATCTGCGCGCGGGCGCGATGGCGGCGCGCTCGCCGATCATGGCGGCGGTCGCCGCGGCGGCGGGCAGGGGGCTGCCGGTGCTGGGGGTCTGCAACGGGTTCCAGGTGCTGACCGAGGCGGGGCTGCTGCCGGGCGCGCTGATGCGCAATGCGGGTCTGAACTTCGTGTGCCGCGACGTCGCGCTGACGGTCGAGAATGCGGACAGCGCGTTCACGCGGTTGTACCGCGCCGGCGAGCGGGTTCATTTTCCGGTCGCGCATCACGACGGCAATTACGTCGCCGATGCCGAGACGCTCGACCGGCTGGAGGGCGAGGGGCGTGTGGCGTTCCGCTATGCCGAGCCGGTCAACGGCAGCGCGCGCGATATTGCGGGCGTGCTGAACGACGGCGGCAACGTGCTGGGCATGATGCCGCACCCCGAGCGCAAGATCGAGGCGGCGCACGGCGGCGACGACGGGCGGCGGATGTTCGAGGGGTTGATGGCACTGGTGGGGGCGTGACCGCGCCGGTGGCGGCCGTGACCGGCGGCTGCCTGTGCGGGGCGGTGCGCTACACCTTGACCGCCGAGCCGGTCGCCGCGCGGCAATGCTGGTGCCGGTTGTGTCAGTATCTGGCCGCGGGCACGGCCACCGCCAACATCATCGTGCCGCGCGAGGCGCTGGCGCTGACGGGCGAGATGACGGAGTTCGTCTCCACCGCCGATAGCGGCAACGTGATGCGCCGTCATTTCTGCCCGACCTGTGGAACGCCGATCGGTGGCCTGGCGGACGTGCGCGCGCACCTCTACGTCCTCCGGATCGGGACGCTCGACGATCCCGACCTCTATCCGCCGCAGTCGACGATCTGGACCGATGCCGCGCCGCGATGGGCGGTGATGGACCACGACCGGCCGATGCTGCCGGGGCAGCCCTGAACGCGGGTCACACCTTCGCCCGGAACGGCGTGAAGTTCGTCGCGCGGTCGTAGACGTCCAGCCCCTCGGCGCGCTTCAGCCCGCCGATGACGACATAGGTCAGCGGCGTCAGCAGCACTTCCCAGCCGACCTTCAGCGCCCATTGCGTGAACAGCACCTGGATCACCAGGTCGTGCGTCCACCCCTGTGCTCCCCAGAAGGCCAGCGGGTAGAAGATGACGCTGTCGACCGCCTGTCCCGCGATGGTCGAGCCGATCGTGCGCATCCACAGATGCCGCCCGCCGGTCGCGACCTTCATCCGGGCGAGGACGTAGGAATTGACGAACTCGCCCGCCCAGAAGGCGCACATGCTGGCGAAGACGATCCGCGGCACCTGTCCGAAGATCGTCTCGTACGCCGCCTGGTTGGTCCAGTCGGGCGCGGGCGGCAGCGCGACCACGACCCACGACATCAGCGCCATGAAGACCGTCGCGGCGAACCCGACCCAGATGACGCGCCGCGCGCGCGCATAGCCATAGACCTCGGTCAGGACGTCGCCGATGATATAGCTGACCGGGAAGAAGAGAATGCCCGCGCCGAACGGCCACGGCCCGATGCCGGGGAGCACGATCTGCGCCACCTTGCCCGCGCCGAGCACGTTCGACAGCAGCAGGATCGCGACGAACGCGGCCATCACCATGTCGTAATAGCGCAGCTGCCCGCCGGCGAGCGCGCCGGCCTCCACCGCCTTCAGTTCGGGCGTCGCGTCGATCGGTCGGTCCCCCATGGCGACGATCATGCTGCCTGTTTCGCGCCGCCGCAATCCGCGCTAGACGGTGACCGCGCGCGCCCGTAGCTCAGATGGATAGAGCAAGGAGCTTCTACCTCCTCGGTCGGGGGTTCGACTCCCTCCGGGCGCGCCAACGTTTTCCAAAAGACCGGCTATTCGACGACCAGTTCGGCATGGAGAGCGCCCGCGGAGCGCAGCGCCTGGAGGATGCCGATCATTCGTCGGGTGCCGACGCGCAGCTGGTGGAGCCCCTGCACCAGATCGCCGACGGTGGTCGACCCCAGCCGGATCGCGGCGTCGTTGCCGCCATCGTCGACATCGAGTCGGGTGTTGGTGACGACGAGGCTGGCGACATCGTTCGCGAGGCCGGAGATGAAGCTGGGCTGCGATGCGTCGTTGCGCGTTTCCACCTGCACGCGGATGTCGCCTTGCGAAATCACCGCCGGCGAGATCGTGACGTCAGCCCCGGCGACGACGGTCCCGGTGCGTTCGTTGACGACGACGCGGAACTGGCGCGCAGGCTGTACCGCCAACGCCTCGATTGCGGCGATGCGATCGGCGACTGCCCCCGGGTCGGATGGCGGGACGATGGTCACGCGATCCGCATTGTCGACCCGCGCCGCGCCGACCCCGAAGCGCGCGACGATCGCGGCGGCGACGTTGCGCGCGGTTTCAAAATCGGGCTGGGCGAGCAGGAAGGCCATGGTGCCGCCCGGGCCGACGAGACGGGCATCGACCGCATGCTCGATCGTGGCGCCCATCGCGATGCGCCCGGTCGTCGGGTAATTGCGCTGGTGGCTGTTCAACTGCGCCTCGAACTGGTGCCCGCCGACGACCAGCGGCCCCTGTGCCAGCGCATAGACCTGCTGATCGGGGCCGACGAGCGAGGTCATCAGCAGCGTGCCACCGGCGATACTGCGCGCATCCGCGATCGAGGAGACGGTGACGTCGATCTGATCGCCGACATTGGCGGAGGCGGGCAGCCGCGCGGTGACCACGACCGCAGCGACGTTGCGGCTGCTGATGTCCTCCGGCGCGACGTTGCTGCCCAGACGGGAGAGGACGTTGCGCAGCGCCTGACGCGTGACGACGCTGCTGCGCGAATCGCCCGATCCGGACAGGCCGGTGACCAGCCCGTATCCGACCAGCGCATTGTCGCGCCATCCGTCGAACCGGCCCAGCGCCTTGATCGGCACGGTCTGCGCGACGAGCGGGGCGGGCAGCAGGAGGAACGCGAGCGCAAACAGAAGACCGCGCATCAGCCCAGCCCCAGCAGCGCGAAGAGACGCTGGATCAACCCCGGCCGCGCGCCGCGCGACACGAAGCCCTTGCCGTCATAGTCGATCCGCGCGTCGGCGATGCGGTTGGACGGGACGCGATTCTCCGCGTCGATGTCGGCGGCGCGGACCCGCCCGCGGACCGCGACGAACGTCGCCTCGCCATTGACGTCGAACTGCTGGCCACCGCCGATGACGAGATCGCCGTTGGGCAGCACCTGCGCGATGGTGGCGGTCATCTGTGTGACGAAGCGCTCCGTCCGGCGCGTCTCGCCGCGGCCCTTGTAGGCGCCGCCGAACGACAGGTCGCCGCCCTCGTCCACGCGGCCGATGTCGACGCGCCCCGTGATGGAGGACGAGCGCTGTGTCCCGCTCTGCACGGTGGAGCTGGCCTCGGCCGCCTGCACGATGACGATGGTGATGAGGTCGCCGGGCATCATCGCGCGACGGTCGCCGGCAAGCGACTGCGTGACGCCGGGGCGATACAGGTCGCTCGCCCCCGCCGCCGTTCCCGCGCATATCGCGCCGATCGCGAGCAGCGCGCGCGCGGCATGACTCCTTTTTCTACCCACCACGTCGATCATCTCCCCGCCCGGCCCCCCGGCCGATCCCGCTCGATACGATAACCCACACGGCGATAGCGCAGGTTCGGCCTCCGCCACCGATCGATTGGTCCATTATGGATGGGAGCCATTGCGATCCTCAATACCCCCGGGCATCAGCCAATCGAGCGGTGGGGCGGGACATGAGCGGGATAGCAGAAATAGCATCGGGCATGATGGTCAATGCGCAGCGAAGACTGGCAGTTACTGCCGGAAATCTCAGCAATATTTCAACGCCATCCTACCGATCCCAGCGGGTGTTTGCGCGCGTCGTGGAAACGCGTGACATGATGCCGTTCGAGCGGGCCGAGGTCGCAGCGCGGCAAGCGACGAACGCGGTGACGCAGACGGGTAATGCGTGGGACGTCGCCACCGACGCCGCCGGCATGATGATGTTCCGGACGGACGACGGCCTGCGCGCCGCATCCTCCGCGCAGCTGCGGCGCGACGCGGACGGGCGGCTGGTGGATACGGCGGGTGGCGTGCTCCAGGCGGCGGGTGGCGGGGACGTCGTCGTCGGTGCGGGGACGCCGACGATCCTGCGAGACGGGACGATCCTGATCGCTGGCCAGGCGGTCGGGCGGATCGGCGTGTTCGCAAGCTCGGGCGGCACGATGGAAGCGATGGGGCAGATACCCGAGGAGATAGCGGATCCCGTGGTTCGCCAGGGCTTCGTGACGCCGTCGCAGGTGGATACGGCCACCGAGATGGTCGAACTGACCCGGGCCGGGCGGCTGGCGGAAACCGGCGCCAAGATCTTCCAGATCTACGACGATCTGGCCGGGCGCGTCGCCACCAAGCTCGGGGAGATCGCGCGGTGAGCGGCGCGATGGAGATCGCGGCGATCGGGCTCAGGGCGCAACAGCGTGCGCTGGAAGCGATCGCGGGCAACATCTCGAACATCAACACGCCCGCCTTCAAGCGGTCCGGCATGCGCTTCGCGGCGCTGGTGGGCGGATCGGTGGCCGATCGCTCGCGCGCGGGGGAAGCGACCGAGCCATCGACGGTGGCGGGCGTGGCGCAATGGGCGCAACCGATGATAGATCAGCAGGGGCAGGTCGAACGCACCGGCAGCAACCTGGACCTGGCGATCGACGGCCGCGGGTTCATCGAGCTGATGGGGCCGGCGGGGCGGACGTTGCTGTGGCGCGGGGGAACGCTGCGCGTGCTCGACGACGGTCAGCTGGCGTCCTCCTCCGGGCTGGTGCTGAAGGCGGGAATCACGTTGCCGCGCGACGCGGCAGGCGTCCGGATCGATCGCGACGGCAGGGTCTATGCGCTGGCCGGCGATGATCAGGGCGAGAGCGAGGTCGGGCAGATCGGCCTCGTGACGCTGGATGGCGGGAGTGCGGTCGAGCGGCTGGACGACGGCGTCTACGCCGTGGGCGACGATGTCGAGCTTCACGACGCCGCGGCGGATGAGGGCATTGCAGGGCATCTGGTGCAGGGTGCGCTGGAGCGATCGAACGTCGATCTGAACGACGAGATGGTCGGGATGCTGGTCACGCAGCGCGCCTATGCCGCGAACGCGCAGGTGGTGCGGGCGATCGACGAGTTCCTGAGCCTGGCCAACGGGCTGCGGCGCTGAGCGATGGCGGCGATGATCTTATTGATGCTGGCGGCTGCGGGCGATTGCGGCGTCATGCGAGTGCCGGTGGCTGCGGGCGCGGTCGTTGCGGCGGAGGATGTCGAGCGGGGTGCGTGTCCCGATCGGCCCGTGCCGGCGAAACTGCGCTACGATGCGCGGCGCCTTCTGGCCGTCGCGCGCGCCGCTCTTGTCCGCGGCGAGGAGTTGGGGCGGGTGTACGTACCGCCGCGGACGGCGGTATCGGCGGGCGATCGCATCACGATGGTATCGCGGATCGGCCATGTCGCGGTGTCGCGGGAGATGACCGCGCTCCAGTCCGCCGATGCGAACCAGCGATTCTTCGTTCGCGACGGGGACGGGCGCGTCGTGCTGGCGCCGCGGCTGTCATCGGGCGCGCGGCGATGAGCGGCGAGGCGCATGTGGTGACGCTCGGCGCGCGCGCGCTGGACGGCTTGTCGATGCGGATGGCGGCGCTGGCGCACAACATGGCGAACGTGAGCACGCCGCGGTTTCGGCCGTTGGAGGTCCGCTTCGAGGAGCGGCTGCGCGCGGCGGAGGCGCAGGGTGGCGATGCGCTTGATCGGCTTCGGTTCGAGGCGACCGCGGGGGCGGCGCTGCGTCCCAACGACGATCGCCGGATCGACCTGCTGATCGCCGACGCGTCGCAGACGGCGATGCGCTATTCCGCGCTGGTCGACATGCTTGGCCGCCGTCTCGCCTTGCGCAGCGCGATCCTGGGAGGTGGACGATGACGATCGATCCGGTCGCGATCAGCCGTTCGGCCCTGGACGTCGAATGGCAGCGGATGCAGATCGTCGCGCAGAATCTGGCGAACGAGAACACCACGCGCGTGGCGGGGGGTGGTCCGTATCGGCCGACGCGTCTGGTGTCCGGTCCGGCGGGCGGGTTCGCAACGATGCTCGATCGTGGCGGGGCTGCCGCACAGCCGCGCGGTGTCGCGGTGCTGGGCGTCGAGCCGTCGGGGGGCGTGCGCCGGGTGTACGAGCCCGGACATCCCGACGCGGATGGCGCAGGCTTCGTCCGTTACGGCGATGTCGATCATGCGGGGGAGATGGCGCTGCTGGTTAAGACCGCGCGCGTCTATGAATCCAATCTGACGGTGATGGCGCTGGCGCAGCAGATGGCGATGCGCGCGCTCGATCTGGGGAAGCGGTGATGGCGGTGATCGTCCCGGTCGCGCCGGTCGCGCAGGCGCTCGCCGCGCCATCTCCGGCCGCAGCCGCACCCGCGCAAGGGTTCGGCGCGCTGCTGACGTCGGGTCTGGCGGCGGTCGATGCGCGCGTGGCGCGTGCAGACGCGCTCGTCGCGGCGGTGGCGCGGGGCGACACGGTGCCGATGCACACTGTCGCGCTGGCGCTGGAGCAGGCCCGCCTGTCGGTCGAGATCGCGGCGGAAGTGCGGACGCGGATGCTGGAAGCGTACCGCGATTTCATGACGATGCAGGTCTGAGCGCGTGGCCGCTATCGTTCAGGAGCCGGACCGCGACAGGGGCCCCGCGCGCCGCTCGGTCCCGGCAGGCCGGTCGCTGTGGCTGATCGCGGGCGGCGTGATGCTGGTGATGGTGGCGGCATATTGGTTTTTCGTCCGCACCACCTACGTGCCGCTGCTGACCGATGTCGCGCCGCAGGACGCCGCTGCGATCGTGAAGGTGCTGGACGAACGCAAGATCGACTATCGCCTCCAGGACGAGGGGCGCACCATCACCGTCGCGCGCGACGCGGCGGACGGGGCACGGATCGACCTGGTCGGCTCCGAGCTGCCGATGCGCGGACAGGTCGGGTTCGAATTGTTCAACCAGTCGGACATGGGGCTGACCGAATTCGCGCAGAAGATCAATTATCAGCGCGCGTTGCAGGGTGAGCTGGCGCGTACCATCCTGCTGATGAAGGGGATGGATGGGGTGCGGGTGCATCTGGGCCTGCCCGAGCGGGGTGTCTTCCGCGACCTTCAGGCGCAGCCCAAGGCGTCGGTGACGCTGATCCTGAAGCCCGGCGCGGCGCTGACGCAAGGGACGGTCGCCGGCATCCAGCAATTGGTGGCGGGGGCGGTGCCCGACATGGCGACCGGCAATGTCGCGGTGCTGGACGGCGCGGGGCGGGTCATCAGCGACGCGGTACCAGCGGACGACGCGGGCGCGCCGGCGGCGACCGACGCGCTGATCGCGACCTATCGCACGCGGATCGCGGCGGCGCTCGGACGGCGACAGCCGGCGCTGCGCTATCATCTGATCGTCAGCCTCCGCCCAGCGGCAACGCCTGCACCATCGGAGGAATGGGATGAGGCATCGACGTCGAGCGGGGCGCGCGCCGAGCCGGAGATGGCGGTCGACGTCCGCCTGGTCACTGCGATGCCGCTGGACGATAGGCTGCGGCCCGAATTGCTGGCGCTGATCCGCGACGTCATCGGCTTCGATGCGGAGCGAGGTGATCGTATCACCTTTCTCGTCGGCGCGCTTCCGCGACCGGAAGGCGTCGCGGCGCCGCCGATGGTCGGCGACCGGGTGGTGACGCGTACCGATGGGCCAGCGACGCGTGAAGCGACGGTGTCGTGGACGCCGTACTGGCCGCTGGCGATCGTCGTGGCGGCGATCGCGCTGGCGGCGGCATGGTGGCGTGACCGCCGTCGTGCGGATCGTCTGCGTCGCGGGGAGCTATCCAGCTTCGCCGATACGTTGCGCGCGCGGCTGGCGGCGCGGGAGGGACCGTCGCATGGCGGATGACGCCACCTTGGCGAGCCTGGTCCGGCGACTCGCGGCGATGTCGGACAGGGATCGGGCGGCTGTGATGGCGACGCTGTCGGACGCGGAGGCGGCCGATCTCGATCGGCTGACGCGGACGCTGACCGCTGGCGCAATGTCGCAACCGCTACGCGACCTGATCGCGGAAGGGCTCGACGGGGTGACGCCGCGCGCCGCTGCGGCGATCCGCGCAGCTGCCTTGTCCCAGGCGAGCGAACCGGCGCCGGCGAGCGCGGGTGTGCCGGGAGCGTCGCTATGGCAGCGTGTCACCGCCGCTGTCTTCGGGCGCGCATGACCATGCTTATCAAACATGGCTCCGCCGTGGCGCGCGAGGCGCAATTTCCCGTGCCGCCATTGTCGCCCGTCGTTGCGCCGCCGACCGAGGAAGAGCGCACCATTGCGCGTTTGAGGCAGGAGGTCGCCGCGCTGCGGGGTGATCTCGATGCGATGCGCAGGCGTTGGGCGGAGGGACTCGCGGTGGCGGAGCGTCGTGCACGCGAGATCGCCGCGCGCGAGCATGTCGCGGAGGATGCGCGCCGCGATTCGCGGCTGACGGAGGCGCTGGCTGCTGCCCAAGATGCGTTCGCGACGGGGTGGAGCGCGCGGGTCGGACGGTCCGCACTCGAGATCGCCACGCTGGCGATCGGGAAGCTGTTTGCCATGCGCGCGGCGGACGAGCGTTTCCTGGCCGAGGTCGTGGCGCAGCGCTTGTCCTGCATTGCGCAGGAAGCGGTGGTGGAATTGCGCGTGTCGATCGAGGATGCGGCCAACGCGACGCTTGATGAAATGGTGTCGGGCGCAAG
>CAJYKB010000123.1 GCA_913774925.1 uncultured Sphingomonas sp.
GCCCTGGCCTCCGCCGGGGCACGGAAGGGGCTGTTCAAAGGTCCCCTGAACCACTGCACGTCGCGTGCGCCGCCCCCTGTCCCTGTCGCCGTTTTCGTGTACCCCACCGCCATGAACGACGATCTCAAGGCGCTGATCCGCACCATCCCGGACTTTCCCAAGCCCGGCATCCAGTTCCGCGACATCACGACGCTGCTGCTCTCGCCGCGCGGTCTGGCGACCGCCGTGGAGCGCATGGTGGCGGCGACGCATGGGCCGGTCGATCTGGTCGCGGGGATCGAGGCGCGCGGCTTTCTCTTCGCCGCCGCCCTCGCGGTGCCGCTCGGCGCGGGTGTGCTGCTGATCCGCAAGGACGGCAAGCTGCCGGGCGCGACGATCGCGGAGGATTATGCGCTGGAATACGGCACCGACCGCATCGCCATGCACGCCGATGCGCTGGCGCCGGGCGCGCGGGTGCTGCTGATCGACGACCTGATCGCCACCGGCGGCACCGCGCGCGCCGCGGTCCGCCTGCTTCGCAAGGCGGGCGCGGTGGTCACGCAGGCGCAGTTCCTGGTCGACCTGCCCGACCTGGGCGGCGCGGACCTGCTTCGCGGCGACGGCATCGCCGTGGACGCGCTGGTGGCGTTCGAGGGGCACTAGGCACCTTTCTCCTTGCGAAATGAGAAAGCCAGGCCCAGCGATGCGGCTCGCTAAGACCCATCCCGCATGACCCGCCAGACCACGCTATCCCTCCCTCGCAGGGAGGGGCCAGACGGCTCCCGGGAACCTCGCCACCCGCGCATCGTTCGCTTCGCACCTGCGGTGCGTATCCGCCGCCGTTGCTCCGGCGTATGGGAGAGTGGCGATGTTCCTGAAGCGATGGGCGATGCTGGGCCTGGGCGGCCTTGTGCTGGCGACGACGGCGTGCACCGACGGTTACGGCTATAGCGGCGTCAACGTGGGCTATGGCACCGCGGGCTATTACGGCGACCCTTATTATGGCGGCGGTGGCGTCGGTTATGCCGGTATCCCAAGCTATTACGGCTGGTACGGCGACTATTATTATCCCGGCACCGGCGTGATCGTCTACGACCGCTACCGCCGCCCGCATCGGTGGAACGGTGACCAGCAACGCTATTGGCTGGGTCGGCGCGGCGGCTGGGGCAACCGCGAGGTGCGCGCCAACTGGCAGGATTTCGGTCGCGACGTCCGGCGCGAGCGGCGCGAGGCCTATCGCAGCGGTGCGATCACCCGCGATCAGTTCCGCGACGGACGCCGCGATGCGGCCCGCGAATACCGCCGCGACGTCCGGCAGGATTATCGCGACCTTCGCCGTCAGAACCGCGCCGAGGGCTATCGCACCCCGCGCCCCGATCGCGCATTCCGCCCGCGTCGCGATCGATAGCGGGCGGCGCAGCCGTCATGCCGCGCGGATCACGGCATGACGGCGGGCGTCACGCCGGGCGGCAGGCGATCATCCCGTTGGAAATCATCGACAGCACCGCAACATTGTCCTGGTTGAAGACCATGATGCGGCTTTTGTAGAGCCCCATCTCTGGGCGCGACTGCGACACGCGCTTCTCCAGCACCTCGGTTTCGACCCGCAGCGTGTCGCCTGGATAGACCGGCTTCAGCCAGCGCAATTCGTCCACACCGGGCGATCCCAGCCCGGCCTGCCGGTGCTTCTTCAAATTCTCCACCAGCATCGCCATCACCATCGCGCAGGTGTGCCACCCGCTCGCGGACAGGCGCCCGAAATGCGTCTGCGCCGCGGCCTCGTCGGACAGGTGGAACGGCTGCGGGTCATAGGCACTGGCAAAGGCGATCACTTCGTCGCGGGTCACCTCGTAATGGCCAAACCGGGACACGGTCCCGACCGCCAGATCCTCGAAATATTGCATCCTCTTCCGTTCCTTGTCGTTATCGTTTCATAACCCCGCGGAACACGCGATCGTCTCCGTCAAGGCCGCTGCCCGCGGGAAGGCCGAGCAGGTCGCGCAGCAGCGGCGCGATATCGGTATTGTCGAACACGCCGATCCGCTGCCGCGCCGCAAACGCCGGTCCGTTGGCGATGAACAGCGCGCGCATGTCGGCGGCGTCATTGTCGAACCCGTGGTTGCCCCCGGTCTCCGCCTTCTTCGGCGCGGTCTTGGCGATCACCCATGCACCGTCCGCGCCGTCCTGCGCCAGGCACAGGAAGGGCGGGATGCGCGGGTTGGTGCCGTAACGGAAGCGCGCCGGTATCTGCCCCTTGCGCCAGCAGGTCATGTGCGGATGCGGGCGCAGCAGCGCGGCCGTGACCGCCGCCTCACGCCCGGGGACCGGCTCCAGCGTGGCATAGGGGCCCGCCTCCACCACGCGCGCGTCCGCAGGGGGGACGATGGTGTCGAGCGCGATCGTCCGCGCCGACGAGGTCGCCGCCATGCCGTGATCCGCGACGATGACGAGGTTGGCGGGTTGGCCCAGCTCCGCCAGCCCGCGGGTCAGCGCGCCGATCTGTGCGTCGACCCCCGCCACCGCCTGCGTCGTGCGCGGATCGGCGGGGCCATATTGGTGCCCGGCCGTGTCCACCGCATCGAAATACAGCGTCACGAAGCGGGGCCGGGTCGCCGCCGGGCGCCGCAGCCAGTCGATCACGGCGGCGACGCGCTGGTCGCCGGTCAGATCCTCGTTGAACTGCTGCCAGTCGGACGGGCGCGTCGCCCCCGTAACGACGTGCGGCCATTCGCTGGCGCGCGTCCCGCCCCAGCCGACGTTGCTGCCGGGCCAGAACATCGTCGCGGTGCGGATGCCCGCCTTTTCCGCGGTGACCCAGATCGGCTCGGCGGCATTCCACCAGAACGGATCGTCGCTCGCCATCGTGAAGGCGTCGGCGGGGCGGGCCGGATCGTTCATGTTGTTGGCGGTGATGCCGTGGTGGTCCGGCACCTTGCCGGTCACGATCGTCCAGTGATTGGGAAACGTCTTCGACGGGAAGGACGGGCGCATCGGCCCGCTGACCCCGCCGGCCGCCAGCCGCGACAGGTTCGGCGTGACGCCGCGGTCGAGATAATCGGGGCGGAAGCCGTCGATCGACACCAGGATCGTCACCGGCGCGCGCAGCTCGACCGGCGGCCCGCTGCGCGGCGCAAGACCATCGGCGGCGGGCGCAGGCTGCGTCACCGGCGAGAGCGCTGGCGGGGTGTGGTGGTAGGCGCATCCCGACAGGAGTGCGAGGGCGGCGACCATGCCCGCGAAGGGCGCGACGGACGGCAATGTCATGTCACGCGCTTACGCCGCTGACCGGACGGGCGAAAGTCCCGATCCCGCGCATGGCGGGAACGCGCAGCCTCCGTCGCGCTTTGACCCGCCATGCTGAAGCCGGCTTTCGTCGCGACATCGCTGCTGCTCCTCGCGGCCTGTGGGCGTGGGGAGGGCGAGGGCAATCGGACCGCCGCCCGCCCGACCCCAGCATCGACGCTGCCGCCGCCACGCACTCCCGTGATGCAGGTCACCCCGGCGCCGGGGAACGAGGCCTCGTGGCTGGAGCCGCGCCCCGACGGCGACGCGCCGACGCAGGCACCCTACGGCAACCTCCTCGACGCGCCGGTGGTGGGGACCGGGACGAAGTAGCCCGCCATCTCGCACCGGTCCGTGCTCCTGCCGTCGCAGGCGCACGCAAATGCGATCACACGTTGAAGCGGAACAGCATCACGTCGCCGTCATGGACGACATATTCCTTGCCCTCCTGCCGCAGCTTGCCCGCATCGCGCGCGCCCGCCTCGCCCTTGCAGGCGACATAGTCGTCGAACGCGATCGTCTCCGCCCGGATGAAGCCGCGCTCGAAGTCGGAGTGGATCGCACCCGCCGCTTGCGGCGCCTTCGACCCCGCCTCGACCGTCCAGGCGCGTGCCTCCTTCGGTCCGACGGTGAAGAAGGTCAGCAGGTGGAGCAAAGCATAGCCGGCGCGGATCACGCGCGCGAGGCCGGTCTCCTCCAGCCCCAGCTCGGCCAGGAATTCGCCGCGATCCTCCGCCGGCATGGTCGCGATCTCGGCCTCGATCGCGGCGGAGACGACCACCGCCTGCGCGCCCTCGGCCGCGGCCTTGTCGAACACCTTCTGCGACAGCGCATTGCCGTTCGCGGCATCCTCCTCGTTCACGTTGCAGACGTAGAGGACGGGCTTGGCCGTCAGCAACTGCGCCTGGTCCAGCACGCGCTGCTCCTCCGCATCGCCGACTTGCGTCAGCCGTGCGGGCTTGCCGTCGCGCAGCAGGTCGAGCGCGCGGCCCAGCACCACCGCGGCCAGCTTCGCCTCCTTGTCGCCCTGCTGCCCCTTCTTGGCGAGGTTGGGGACACGCTTCTCCAGGCTGTCGAGGTCGGAGAGCATCAGTTCGGTCTCGACCGTCTCGGCGTCTGCGATCGGATCGACGCGGTTGTCGACATGCTGGATGTCGTCGTTCTCGAAGCAGCGCAGGACGTGGACGATCGCGTCCACCTCGCGGATATTGCCCAGGAACTGGTTGCCCAGCCCTTCGCCCTTGCTGGCGCCGCGCACCAGCCCGGCGATGTCGACGAAGCCCAGCTGCGTCTCGATGATCTTGGCCGAGCCCGCGATCTCGGCCAGCTTCGCCAGCCGCGCGTCGGGGACGCCGACGTTGCCGACGTTCGGCTCGATCGTGCAGAACGGATAATTGGCCGCCTGCGCCGCGGCCGTCTCGGTCAGCGCATTGAAGAGGGTGGACTTGCCGACGTTGGGCAGGCCCACGATGCCGCAGCGGAAACCCATGGGGAAAACCTGTATGATGGGGAAAGCGCTGCCGATAGGCGATGCGGGCGAGGTTGGCGAGGGGGTTGTGAGGAAGGAAAGCCCCTCCCCTGAAGAGGAGCGGCTTTACGCCATCTCACCGATCCGTCCGCACCACCCCCGTTTCGCGCACCGCCTTCAACGACGGCATGCCGTTGACCGCCATCAGCAGGTCCGCCTCCGCCAGCAGGCAGCGCAGCACGTGCGCGCAGCCCTCCGCGCCGCCCAGCGCCAGGCCGTAGCTGTAGGGACGCCCCACGCCGACCATGTCTGCCCCCAGCGCCACCGCCTTCACCACGTCGGACCCCGAGCGGATGCCGCTGTCGAACAGCACCGGCACACGCCGCGCCACCGCCGCGGCGACCGCGGGCAGCATGTCGATCGCCGCGATCCCGCCGTTCGCCTGCCGCCCGCCGTGGTTGGAGACGTAGATCGCATCCGCGCCGGTATCGATCGCGCGCCGCGCGTCGTCGGGGTGGCAAATGCCCTTCAGGACGATCGGCAACTTGGTCAGCGAGCGCAGCCATGCCATGTCGTCCCACGTCAGCACCTTGCCGAAGGTCGCGCCCCAGGTGCCGATCGCGGTGCGCAGGTCCTCCTCCGGCGGCTTGGCCAGCAGCTTGCGGAACGTCGGATCGGTGAAGTAATTGGTCAGCACATGCCCGCGCAGCTGCGGGAAATTGGACACGTTCAGGTCGCGCGGGCGCCACCCCGTCACCCAGGTGTCGAGCGTGACGACGATCGCGTCATAGCCCGCGGCCTCCGCGCGCGAAACCAGGCTGGCGGCGACGTCCGGGTCGCGCGGGGTATAGAGCTGGAACATCGCCGGCGTGTCGCCGCACGCGCGCTTCACGTCCTCCAGCGGGTCGTTCGACAGCGTCGAGGCGGTGAGCGGCACCCCGGTCATCGCGGAGGCGCGCGCCGCGGCCATATCGCCGTGCTGATCCTGCGTCACGATGCCCGTGACCCCGATCGGCGCCATGAACAGCGGCGAGGGCAGGGTGCGCCCGAACAGCGTCGTCGACAGGTCGCGCTGCGTGCAATCGACCATCATCCGCGGCACCATGCCCCAATGGCGGAACGCGCGCGCATTCTCGTCCTGCGTCCATTCGTCGCCGCACCCGCCCTGCACGTAGTTGAGCACCGACGGCGGCATGGCCGCCTCCGCGCGTGACTTCAGCGTGGCGAAATCGACCGGCCAGGTCGGTTGCACGCCGCTCAGCCCCGCGCCGTAGATGGCGTTCTGCAAGTCGCCGTAATGCGGCATATCGTCTCTCCTGTCCGGCGCAGAGTGGCGGTGCCCCCGCCGATTGTCGAGACATCGCGGCCTACGCCGATCGGTGTATGGTCAAAATCCGGCGCTACGCTAACGCCCCCGGCGCACGACGAAGAATCGTGAGAGCGTAAGGGGTAACGAATATGAAGAAGTTGATCTGCACGGCCGCCGGGGCCGCGGCGATGCTGGTGGCGGGCACCGCGACGGCGCAGGACGCGGCGGACGTCCGCGGCGCCTATGTCGAGCTGCGGGGCGGCGTCGCCTCGGTCAAGAACGTCGATGCGACCTATTACGACGCCGGCGGCACCTTCGGCGGCACCGGGTCGCGCGACACCGCGGCGTTCGACGTCGACCTGAAGAGCGCCTTCGCGTTCGGCGGTACGGTGGGCTACGACTTCGGCATGATCCGCGCCGACGTGCAGGTCGATTACGCACGCAACCGCACGAAGCAGTTCACGCTGCGCTCGATCAACAACCAGGCGGTCACGATCACCCCGGCGATCCGCCAGGACGTGTGCGATTATCTGGAAACCGGCACCTGCGCGGGCAGCGGCAACACCTTCGCCTATGACGGCGACCACCTGCGCCAGCTGAGCGCGCTGGCCAACCTGTGGTTCGACATCCCGACCGGTTCGGTCGTCACCCCGTATGTCGGCGGCGGTGCGGGCGTCGGTGGGTACGAGCTGGGCGGCGAGGGCAAGGCGCGCTTCGCATGGCAGCTGGGCGCGGGCGTCTCGATCGATCTCAACCGCTCGGTCGCGCTGACCGCGGACTATCGCCGCCGCCAGACGAACGGCGCCACGATCGACGACGGCGGCGCCGGCGTCATCATCGGCAAGGTGAAGACCGACACCGCCTCCGCGGGTCTGCGCTTCCGCTTCTGATCGGTCCTTCCGTCACCCCGGATCACGTCCGGGGTGACGATGGAGGGGGTTTCACGCCGCCTTCGCCCCCGGCGCCACGTAGCGCGATTGCGGCCGGATCAGCCGCCCCGTCAGCGCCTGCTCGCGCGCATGCGCCATCCACCCCGCGATGCGCCCCATCGCGAACACGCCGGTGAACGCCTCCCGCGGAAAGCCGACTGCCTCCAGCAGCAGCGCGGTATAGAATTCGACGTTCGTCTCCAGCACGCGTCCGGGCCGATGCGCGCGCAACACCTCGAGCGCCACCGCTTCCACCCGCTGCGCCTCCGCCAGACGCCCCGCTGTCTGCGGCAGCCGCGCCACCGCCGCCTTCAGCGCGTCGGCCCGCGGATCGCGCACGCGGTAGATGCGATGCCCGAAGCCCATCAGCCGGTCGCCGCGTGCCACCGCCTGGCCCAGCCACGTGCGTGCATCCCCCGCCGCCGCGATCGCGTCGAGCATGTCGAGCACCGGGCCCGGCGCACCGCCGTGCAGCGGCCCCTTCAGCGCGCCCAGCCCCGCGAGCGCCGCGGAGGTGAGCCCCGCCGCGGTGGACGCGACCACCCGCGCCGCGAAGGTCGAGGCGTTCAGCCCATGGTCACTGACCGTGACCAGATACGTATCGAGCGCCGCCGCGCGCGCCTCGTCGGTGCCGTGCCCCAGCATGCGGACGGTATCGGCGGCATGCCCCAGTGCGGCGTCGGGGGCGATCGCCGCCGCTCCGCCTGCCTGTCGCAACAGCGCGGGGATCAGCACGGCGGGGGCGACGACGAGCCGCAGCGCGTCCTCCGCTTCCGTCCCGTCGGGCAGCAGCGCCATCGCCGCGCGCATCGCGTCGTAGACCGGCAGGCCCGCCAGCCGCGGCAACAGCGGCCGCGCCTGCGCGAACACCTCTTCGCGCGCCGCCGCCAGCGCGCCCGGCACGTCGGCGGGCAGGGGGATCAGCCCCTCGAACAACAGCTCCACCAGCTGCTCGAACGATACCCGCCCGGCGAGGTCGTCCAGCCTACGCCCGCGGATCACCAATTGCCCATGCGCGCCGTCGACATCCGACAGGATCGTCTCCGCCGCCACCACGTCGTCCAGACCGATCGCCATCGCTTCCTCCTGCATCTGTGCCGTGCAGCGAGGATGTGGAGGATGCGGATATGGATCAATCTTGATACGACCGATCAATGGATGATTGGTATTCCCGCGAGCAAGCGCTCGGCGAACTCGGCGTCGCCGCGCAGACGCTCTACGCCTATGTCAGTCGCGGCATGATCGCACGTCGCGCCGATCCCGCCGATCCGCGTCGCAGCCAGTATCGCAGCGACGATATCGCCGCGCTGACGCAGCGCCGCGCGCGCGGGCGACGCCCCGCCGCGATCGCCGCCAGCACCATTGCCTGGGGCGAGCCGGTGATCGACACCGCCATCTCCACCGTCGTCCACGGACGCCTGATCTACCGCGGGCAGGATGCCGCCGATCTCGCGCGGACCGCGACGGTGGAGGATGTCGCGCGGCTGCTGTGGCAGCTGGGGGAGGTGCCGTCCTTCCCGGTCGCCACCGCGACGGCGGATCCGTTCGTGGCGCTGGCGGCGTTGGTGGGCGACGCGCGGGCGCTGCCGGGCCGGTCACCCGATCGCCGCCATGCCGATGCCGCGGCCGCGATCGCCGCCTTGGCGGGCGCATTGGGGGCAGCGGGGGAGGGGGCGCTCCACCAGCGACTGGCGCGCGGCTGGGGGCTGGGCGAGGCCGCCGCAGACCTCGTCCGCCGTGCGCTCGTGCTGTTGGCGGATCACGAACTCAACGCGTCGACGTTTGCCGCGCGGGTGGCGGCATCGACCGGCGCGCCGATGGCGGCGTGCCTGCTCGCCGGGCTGTGCGCGCTGTCGGGGCCGCGCCACGGGCGCGCCGGTGCGGCGGCCGCGGCGCTGGCGCAGGAGGCGGCGGCGCGCGGCGCGCAGGCGGCGGTCGGGCGCTGGCTGGCGGATCACCGCGTCCTGCCCGGCTTCGGTCACCCGCTCTATCCGCTGGGCGACCCGCGTGCCGCCGCGCTGCTCGCGGTGGTGCCGCTCGACGATCCGCTCGCCGAACTGCGCGACGCGGTAGCGGAGGCGAGCGATGCCGCGCCCAACATCGACTTCGCGCTGCTGGCGATGGCGCGCGCGCTCGCGCTGCCGGAGGAAGCGAGCTTCCGCCTGTTCGCGCTCGGCCGCAGCATCGGCTGGGCCGCGCACGTCATGGAGCAGGCGCAGAGCAGCGCGATCATCCGCCCCCGTGCGCGCTATTCGGGGGGCACGCAAAAGGGGCCGGCGGAATGATCCGCCGGCCCCTCTTCACGGTGTGACGTGCGGCCTGCCTTCGGCCGTCATCCCCGCGAAGGCGGGGATCCATACACGCTGCCGTGGCGGATCGAGCCGCACCACTTGCCTATATGGATTCCCGCCTTCGCGGGAATGACGGCATCGGATGCCGATTCACCACATGCCGGGACCGGAGTGGATCCGGTCCCTTCGTCGGTCGCGACGTAGACGCCACGCCGGCCGGGCCTGTCCGTCTCACGGATAGCCTACGCTATCCGCGTGCGGATCAGGCCGCCGACACTTCCGCCACGTCCACCTTGATGCCGGCGCCCATCGTCGAGGACACCGCGATCTTGCGGACGTACTTGCCCTTCGCGCCCGACGGCTTGGCCTTCACCACCGCGTCGACCAGCGCGTCGAAGTTGCGACGCAGGTCTTCCTGCGCGAACGACGCCTTGCCGATGCCGGAGTGGATGATGCCGGCCTTCTCGACGCGGTACTCGACCTGGCCGCCCTTGGCCGCCTTGACGGCTTCGGCGACGTTCATCGTCACGGTGCCCAGCTTCGGGTTCGGCATCAGGCCCTTGGGGCCCAGCACCTTGCCCAGCCGGCCGACGATGCCCATCATGTCCGGGGTCGCGATGCAGCGGTCGAAGTCGATCGTGCCGCCCTGGATCGTCTCCATCAGGTCTTCCGCACCGACCACGTCGGCCCCGGCGGCCAGCGCCTCCTCGGCCTTCGCACCGCGCGCGAACACGCCGACGCGCACCGTCTTGCCGGTGCCGGCGGGCAGCGTGACGACGCCGCGGACCATCTGGTCGGCGTGACGCGGGTCGACGCCCAGGTTCAGCGCGACTTCGATCGTCTCGTCGAACTTCGAGGTCGCGCCTGACTTCGCCAGCGCGATCGCCTCGTCGACGCCGTGCAGCTTCTCACGATCGATCGTGACGGCCTTCTGCTTCTTGGTCAGCTTCGCCACGGTCTCAGCCCTCCACCACTTCGAGGCCCATCGCGCGGGCCGACCCTTCGATGATCTTCGTCGCCGCCTCGATGTCGTTCGCGTTCAGATCCTTCATCTTGGTCTGCGCGATCTCGGCAAGCTGCGAGCGCTTGATCTTGCCCGCGGACACCTTGCCCGGCTCCTTCGAGCCCGACTTCAGGTTCGCCGCCTTCTTGATGAGGAAGGTCGCCGGCGGCGTCTTCGTCACGAAGGAGAAGGAGCGGTCGGCATACACGGTGATGACGGTGGGGAGGGGCGCGCCCTTCTCCATGTCGCCGGTCTGCGCGTTGAACGCCTTGCAGAATTCCATGATGTTGACGCCGCGCTGACCCAGCGCGGGGCCGATCGGAGGCGAGGGGTTCGCAGCGCCCGCGGGCACCTGCAGCTTGATATAGCCGGTGATCTTCTTTGCCATGTGGCCTTGCTCACTCTGTTACAAGTTTAGCGGTCCGAACGCCGCGGACGTGATCCGCGACTCCCGCAGGTTTCCGTCGCTGTGGCTCTGGAAGAGCGCGCGCATAGCGGCTGATCGGAAAATAGGCAAGCCGTGCGGCGCCGCGCGATCTCGGGCGATATCCCTAGCAACCGAATAATAACGTCTTTTCGCTATCCCCGGCCGGTATCATCCGGGGTTGCAGGCGTGAAGAATCTCAAGATCAGTGCGAAATTGTCCGTCGTCTTCGGGGTGCTGGTCGCCGCGCTCGTCATTCTGGCGACGGCCTCGGTCGTCAGCCAGCAGCAGTTGAACGCCGCCGCCAACGAACTCGGCAAGAGCCGTCGTGACAAGCTGATCGCGATCACCGCGATCGATACGGCGACCTCGGACTATCGTATCGCCGAATCGACCAGCATCCTGGCGACCGCGCCGCAGGATATCGCCGCGGCGGAGGCGGCGGCGGCGTCGCGCCAGGCGGTCATCAGCAAGAATATCGCCTTCCTCGATCGCGAACTCACCGCACCGGCGGCGCGAGCCGCCTTTGCGACGTTCCGCGGGAAGTGGGCCGCGTTCCTGGAGCAGTCGCGCCAGACGCTGGCGCTGTCGCATGCCGATCGCAACGACGAGGCGCTCGCCAGCTTCCGCCGGTCCAAGCCGGTGTTCGACGCGGCGAATGCCAGCTCCGCGGCCCAGAAGGTGGTCCAGATCAAGATCATGGACGACGTCATGGACGCCGCAAACGCCACCTACAGCTGGTCGCGCAACATCTCGATCGCGCTTGCGCTGGGGGTCATCGCGCTCGCGCTGGTGCTGCTGGTATCGCTGATCCGCGGGATCGCCACACCGTTGACCGCGATGACCGGCGCCATGGGCAAACTGGCCGCGGGCGACCTCGACGCAGAGGTCGCGATCGACGAGCGCCGCGACGAGGTGGGCGCGCTGGCCCAATCGATGGTGATGTTCCGCGATCAGCTTCGCGCGGCGGAGACGGCGAAGGAGGAGCAGACGCGCCTGATCGTCGACAGCATCGGCGCCGGCCTCGATTCGCTCGCCAGGGGTGACCTGACCGCGCGTGTCCACGTCGAGCTGACCGGCGCGTTCGCCAAGCTGAAGAACGACTTCAACAACGCGATGGCCTCGGTGTCGACCACGCTGGGCGCCGTCGCCGACAGCGCGCGCGGGATCGAGAACGGCGCGGTCGACATCCGCCAGGCCGGCGACGACCTGTCGCGCCGTACCGAGCAGCAGGCCGCCAGCCTGGAGGAAACCGCCGCCGCGATGCATCAGATCACCGAGACGGTGCGCGAAACCGCCGCCAACGCCACCCGCGCCAACAGCGTGGTCGTGGAGGCGCGCCGCGACGCGGAGGCATCCGGCGACGTGGTGCGCAAGGCGGTCGAGGCGATGAACGGGATCGAGCGCTCGTCGGCCGAAATCACCGAGATCATCGCGGTCATCGACGGCATCGCCTTCCAGACGAACCTGCTGGCGCTCAACGCGGGCGTCGAGGCAGCGCGCGCCGGCGACGCGGGCAAGGGCTTCGCGGTGGTCGCCAGCGAAGTGCGCGCGCTGGCGCAGC
>CAJYKB010000124.1 GCA_913774925.1 uncultured Sphingomonas sp.
TCCCCAGTTCGAGTTTCGCGTCGTCCGACATCTTCTGCGGATCCCATGGCGGATCCCAGACGAGGTTGACGTCGGCAAAGGCGATGCCGGGGACGGAGGCGACGCGCATCTCCACCTCGCCGGGCATGGATTCGGCGACCGGGCAGTGCGGCGTGGTCAGCGTCATCGTCACTGCCGCGTGGCCGTCCTCGGTCACCTCGACATTGTAGATCAGCCCCAGATCGTAGATGTTGACCGGGATTTCGGGGTCAAAGATGTCCTTCAACGCATCGATCACCGCCTCGTACAGCGCGCCGCCGGGCTCATGGCCCTTCAGGTCGCCCGCGGGCTTCTGCGCCAGGAACCCGGACAGGTAATCGCGCTTCCGCTCGAAGGTCTCGCCCATGGTTTCCGGCGCCGTTTCCACCGCGTCCGATACCTGCGCGCGCGCGGGCTTCTCCACCGCGTCGACTTCCTCGACCCTGATCGGCTCGCTCATCCGAAGATCCTCATCACCCGTTCCATTCCCGCCGCCAGCGCGGCCACGTCGTCCGGCCCGTTATATACGCCGAAGCTTGCCCGCGCGGTGGCCGGCACGCCCAGCGCGTCCATCAGCGGCTGCGCGCAATGGTGCCCGGCGCGGATCGCCACTCGATGTTCGTCCAAGATGGTGCCGATGTCGTGCGGATGCACCCCCTCGACCGCGAAGGAGACGATGCCCGCCGAATCCTCCGGCCCGAACAATCGCACCGAATTGATCCGCGACAGCGCCGCGCGCGCCTGTGCGACCAGCGCGGTTTCGTGCGCGTGGATGCGCTCCAGCCCGATGCCGGAAACGTAATCGATCGCCGCCGCCAGCCCCAGCGCGCCGACGATATGCGGCGTCCCCGCCTCGAACCGCGTCGGTGCGGGGGCGTAAGTGGTGCGCTCGAAAGTGACGCGGTCGATCATCGATCCGCCGCCCTGGTACGGCGGCATCGAATCGAGCAGTTCCGCGCGGCCCCACATCACCCCGATCCCGGTCGGACCGTAAAGCTTGTGCCCTGAGAAGACGTAGAAATCGCAACCGAGCGCAGCGACATCGACCGGCAACCGCGCCACCGCCTGACATCCGTCGATCAGGATCTTGGCACCCGCCGCATGCGCGATCTCGACCGCCTTCGCGACGTCCAGCACCGAGCCGAGCACGTTGGAGACATGCGCCAGCGCGACCAGCTTGTGCCGCGGACCGATCATCGCAGCCATCGCGTCCAGGTCGATGCGGTGGTCGGCGGTCAGCGGCACGACATCGATCGCGGCACCGGCGCGCTCGGCGACCATCTGCCACGGCACGATATTGCTGTGATGCTCCAGCTGCGACAGCAGGATGCGGTCGCCGGCACGAAGCTGCGTGCCGGCGAAGCTGTGTGCGACGAGGTTGATCGCCTCGGTCGCGCCGCGTACGAAGACGATCTCGTCCGCCTTCGCGCCGATGAAGCGCGCGGTGGTGGCGCGCGCCGCCTCATACGCCAGCGTCATGTCGGCGGAGCGCTGGTACACGCCGCGGTGGACGGTGGCGTAGGTCGTGTCGTAGCCGCGCGCGATCGCGTCGATCACCGGCTGCGGCTTCTGCGACGTCGCCGCGGTGTCGAGGTACGACCAGCCTGCCGGGATCGCGGGGAAGTCCGCGACGCGGTCGAGCGGGCGATCGGCTGCCGCGACGTTCATAGCGCGGCCTCCAGCCACGCGTCCGCATCCGCCATGAACGCGTCGCACACCGTCTCTCCGCCGATCCGCTCCAGCGCGTCCGCGACGAACGCGCGGGTCAGCAGCGCCTTCGCACGCGCCGCAGGGATGCCGCGGCTCTGCATGTAGAACAGCGCGCGCGCGTCCAGCTCGCCCACGGTCGCGCCGTGCGCGCACTTCACGTCGTCGGCGAAGATCTCCAGCTCCGGCTTCAGGTTCACGGTCGCGGTGCGATCCAGCAGCAGCCCGCGCAACGACTGCTCGCCATCGGTCTTCTGCGCATGCCGCGCGACCTCGACCGCCGCGGCGAGGCTCGCCTGGCTGCGATCCGCCGCCACCGCGCGCCACAATTGGTGCGACTGCCCGTTGGGCTGCGCGTGGCGGACGCGCACTGCGCATTCCTGCTTCACCGTGTCGCGGGTCAGCAGCGCGCCGCCATATTCGGCATAGGCACCCTCCCCCGCCAGCGTCAGCGCGGCGTCGACGCGGACGCCCTGCCCGCCCGCCGCCAGCACGGTGCCGACGAAGCTGGCGCCCTCGCCCAGTTCGATCTCGTCGCGGGTCGAGACGAAGCCCGATCCTTGCGTCATCCGCACCGCCCGCATCAGCCGCGCCGCACGCCCCAGCGTGACGCGCGTCGCGCGGTTGGACCAGCCGGCACCGACGAACGTCTCGATCACGCGTGCGGAGGCCTCGTCCGCCAGTTCGATCACGGCGGCGACGTGGTTCTCGCCCCCGGTGGCGACATGAACGACCTGCACCGGATCGGCGACGGCCTGCGCGTCCAGCCGCAGCGTCCAGCCGCAGGTGGCGCGGCGTCCGAGCGGGTGATCCCCTGCGGATACGTCGCCGACCGTAACCCGATGCAGATCGCTCGCGCCCTCGTCCAGCACGCCGTCGACGAAGAGCAGCTTCGCGCCCGGCAGATCGAGAAAGCGGGCCTCCGCACGAGCGACCGGCGTGAGCGCCGCGGCGGCGGCGAGCGCGTCCATATCCGCCCAACGCCACGCTTCCTGACGGGTGGAGGGGAGATCGAGGACGGTCATGCGGCGCTCCGGAAGAATGGTTCACGCGACGGCGCGAAGCCGCGAAGAGGTTGATTCACGCGGAGGCGCGGAGACGCGGAGGACGTCGCGCGCACGGCCACCCGACCGCGCCAGCGGTCATGGATAATCCCGCGGGCCGCGAAAGAATGTGTTGCGCTGACACGCGACAGAGCCACGAATGCCAGCTCTCCGCGTCTCCGCGCCTCCGCGCGAACCCTCTTCGCGTCTTCGCGACTTCGCGTGAGCATCATCACGCCGCGACCTCCGCATAACCCTGACGCTCCAGCTCCAGCGCCAGCTCCGCCCCGCCCGAGCGGGTGATGCGGCCATCGGCCAACACATGGACCCGGTCCGGCTTCACGTAATCCAGCAGACGCTGGTAGTGGGTGATGAGCAGCACCGCCTTGTCGGGCTTGCGCATGATGCGGTTGATGCCGTCGCCGACGATGCGCAGCGCGTCGATGTCGAGGCCCGAGTCCGTCTCGTCCAGGATCGCGAAGGCGGGATCGATGATCCCCATCTGCACCATCTCGTTGCGCTTCTTCTCGCCGCCGGAGAAGCCGACGTTGACCGGACGCTTGAGCATGTCCTGCGCCAGCCCCAGCACATCCGCCTGCGCGCGCGCAAGCTTCAGGAATTCGGCACCCGACAGCGGCTTTTCGTCGCGGCTGGCGCGCTGCGCGTTCAGGCTCTCGCGCAGGAACTGGACGTTCGACACCCCGGGAATCTCGACCGGGTACTGGAAGCCAAGGAACACGCCAGCTGCGGCGCGTTCGTGCGGCTCCTTTTCCAGCAGGTCCTCGCCGTTGAACGTGACGCTGCCCGCGGTCACGTCATACCCCGGCCGCCCGCCCAGCACATAGCCGAGCGTCGACTTGCCCGCGCCGTTCGGCCCCATGATCGCGTGAATCTCGCCCGCATTCACCTCGAGCGACAAACCCTTGAGGATTTCCTTGCCGTCGATTTCGGCGTGAAGATTTTCGATTTTCAGCATGTTCTCTTCAATATCCGTTCGGTTCGAGCAGCGTCGAGCGAAGCCGAGACGCGACCGTCGAGAACCCGGCAGCCGACATCTCGACTGCGCTCTCGACTGCGCTCGAACTCCGCTCGATGCGAACGGGTGGGAACGTCATCCCACCGAGCCTTCCAGCGAAATCCCCAACAGCTTCTGCGCCTCGACAGCAAATTCCATCGGCAGCTGTTGCAGCACCTCGCGCGCGAAGCCGTTGACGATCAGCGCCACCGCCGCCTCGGCATCCAGACCGCGCGACATGGCGTAAAACAGCTGGTCCTCGCTGATCTTGCTCGTCGTCGCCTCATGCTCGATCTGCGCGCTGGGATTGCACACCTCGATATACGGCACCGTGTGCGCGCCGCACTGGTCGGACAGCAGCAGCGAGTCGCACTGGGTGAAGTTGCGCACGCCCTCCGCGGTCGGCGCCACGCGCACCAGCCCGCGATAGGTGTTGTCGGACCGTCCCGCCGAAATCCCCTTCGACACGATCGTCGAGCGTGATCCCTTGCCGAGATGGATCATCTTGGTGCCGGTATCCGCCTGCTGGCGATTGTTGGTCACGGCGACCGAGTAGAATTCGCCGACGCTGTTCTCCCCCGCCAGCACGCACGACGGATATTTCCACGTGATCGCGCTGCCGGTCTCGACCTGCGTCCAGCTTACCTTGCTGTTCCGCCCCTGACACAGCGCGCGCTTGGTGACGAAATTGTAGATGCCGCCGACGCCGTTCTCGTCGCCGGGATACCAGTTCTGGACGGTCGAATATTTGATCTCGGCATCGTCCAGCGCGACCAGCTCCACCACCGCGGCATGGAGCTGATTCTCGTCGCGCATCGGGGCGGTGCAGCCCTCCAGATAGGAGACGTAAGCGCCCTCGTCCGCGACGATCAGCGTCCGCTCGAACTGACCGGTATTCTCGGCATTGATGCGGAAATAGGTCGACAACTCCATCGGGCAGCGAACGCCCTTGGGCACGTAGACGAACGTCCCGTCGGAGAAGACCGCGCAGTTGAGCGTCGCGAAGTAATTATCGCGCTGCGGCACCACCTTGCCCAGCCACTTGCGGACCAGGTCGGGATATTCGCGGATCGCCTCGCTGATCGAGCGGAAGATGACGCCCGCTTCCTCCAGCTCCTTGCGGAAGGTCGTCGCCACCGAGACGCTGTCAAACACCGCGTCGACCGCGACCTTGCGCGCACCCTCGACGCCCGCGAGCACTTCCTGCTCGGCGATGGGAATGCCCAGCTTCTCGTAGGTTCGGCGGATCTCGGGATCCAGCTCGTCCAGCGACGCGATCGTCTTCTTTGCCTTCGGCTCGGCGTAATAATAGGCGTCCTGATAGTCGATCGGCGGCACGTTGAGCTTCGCCCAGTCGGGTGCCTCCATCGTCTGCCACAGCCGGAACGCCTTGAGCCGCCAGTCGAGCATCCATTCCGGCTCGTTCTTCTTGGCGGAGATATAACGGACCGTATCCTCGCTCAGACCCTTGGGCGCGAAGTCCTGCTCCACCTCGGTGGCGAAGCCCCATTCGTACTTCTTCGCGACGGCCGCATGAGCCTCTGCGTTCTTCGTGGCCATCGTTATGCCTCAACTTCCATCGGTTCGCGCACCGGCGCCTCAGCGGCCAGCGACGCCAGCGTCACCCCGGCGAGCGCACCGCGCACCGCCTGATTGACCGCGTTCCAGTGCGGCTTCACGCGGCAATTGCCCGCGATGCCGCAATCGTGATCGCCCGCATCGACGCAGGCGGTCATCGCGATCGGTCCCTCCACCGCCTCCACCACGTCCGCCAGCGTGATCGTGGCCGGAGGGCGCGACAAACGGATGCCGCCGCCGGTGCCGCGAGTGCTGTCGATCAGCCCCGCCGCCGCCAGCCGGCTGACCAGCTTCTGCGCGGTGGGCAGCGGGACGCCCGTCTCCTCCGCCAGCCGCGTCGCATTCATCCGCGCCAGTCCGCCGCAATGACGCGCGGCGGCGACGAGCATCACCACGGCATAGTCGGTCAGGCTGGAAAGGCGCATGTCGGTTGCGAGCCACTCTCAAATCGGATCGGATCGTTCCGATTGGCAGATGGCGTGTCGTACGCGCGAAATCAACCGCGGATGTTCGCTCGCCGTGATCGGCCGGGCCACGAAAAAACGGCCCGCCGATCGCTCGGCAGGCCGTGGAAGTGTAAAGAACTTCCAATCGGAAGCCCTTCGGGTCGCGGGAACGTGCAAACAGGATTTGTTCCTTGGAATATTGGATGGATTTCGCGAATGGATCATCTTTTCTTACAATATGGTGCTGTGCAACGACCCGGTAACACCGAAATGAGTATGGGGTTGATCTTCCCGTGGCGGATCGACCATCGCTTGGCGCCATGAGCTTCGCCTTGCGCCCCGCCCTCTTCGCGCTCGACCCGGAACGCGCACACCATGTCACGCTGGGCGCGCTGGCCGCCTGGGGCCGCGCCGGCTGCCCGCTGGCGGGCGCGATGCCGCGGCTGGAGACGACGGTTGCGGGCGTCGCCTTCCCCAATCCGGTCGGGTTGGCGGCCGGGCTGGACAAGGACGCGACCGTGATCGCCGGGCTGGCGGCGCTCGGCTTCGGTTCGGTCGAGGTGGGCACGCTCACCCCCCGCCCCCAACCCGGCAATCCGACGCCTCGGCTGTTCCGGCTGACCGAGGATCGCGGCATCATCAACCGGATGGGGTTCAACAACCGCGGGCTGGCGGCGGGGGTGGCGCGCGCCACGACGGCACGGCGTAACGGGGCGGTGCTGGGGATCAACGTCGGCGCGAACAAGGACGCCACCGATCGCGTCGCGGACTATGTCGCGGGCGTCACTGCCGCCGCGCCGGTCGCCGACTATATCACGATCAACGTCAGCTCCCCCAACACGCCGGGGTTGCGCGACCTGCAACAGGGCGCAGCGCTGGCGGAACTGCTGGCGGCATGCATGGCGGCGCGCGGCACGACACCGCTGTTCCTGAAGGTCGCGCCCGATCTGGACGGCGCGATGATCGATGGTGTCGCGCGCGCCGCGATCGATGCGCAGGTCGATGCCCTGGTCATGGGCAACACCACCATCTCGCGCCCGCCGCTCGCCAGCCGTCATGCCGCGGAAACGGGCGGCCTGTCGGGCGCACCGCTGCGCGATCTGGCGCGCGCGCGGCTCGCGGACTTGCGGCGGGCGACGGGGGGACAGGTGCCGCTGATCGCGGCGGGCGGGATCGACAGCGGGGCGGAGGCCTATGCCCGCATCCGCGCGGGCGCGAGCCTGGTGCAGGTCTATTCGGCGCTGGTGTACGAAGGGCCGGGGCTGCCGCGGCGGATCGTGGCGGAGCTGGCGGCGTGCCTGCAGCGCGACGGGTTCGCGACGGTGGCGGAGGCAGTGGGAGCGTGATCGTCAAAAGCCCCTCCCCTGAAGTGGAGGGGCGTTCGTCCCCATCACCCCCGATACAGCGCGTCCAGCCGCTCGCCATAGACCCGCCGCAGCATGTGACGGCGGATCTTCAGGCTCGGCGTCATCTGCTCGTTCTCAATCGTGAAGGGTTCGTCGGCGGGGATCCAGCGACGGATCCGCTCGATCACCGACAGGTCCTTGTTGGTGCGGTCGACCGCCGCCTGTACCGCGTGGCGATAATCGGCGTCCTCCGCCAGCGACGCGTCCTTCGCGCGGCCGTTCGCCTTCGCCCATTCGGCGGTCCATTCCGCGTCGGGCACGATCACCGCGACCATGTGCGGCTTGCGGTCGCCCGCGATCATCGCCTGCGCGATCTCGGGCTGGAGGGTCAGCATCCCCTCCACCTTCTGCGGCGCGATATTGTCGCCCTTGTCGTTGATGATAAGGTCCTTCTTGCGGTCGGTGATCCGCAGGCGTCCCTTCTCGTCGATCTCGCCGATGTCACCGGTATGGAGCCAGCCGTCCTTCAGGACACGCGCGGTTTCCGCCTCGTTGCGCCAATAGCCATGCATCACCAGCTCGCCGCGCACCAGGATCTCGCCATCCTCCGCGATGCGTACCTCGGTATCGTCGAGCGGCGGACCGACGCTGTCCATGCGGATGCCGCGCGAGGGACGGTTGCACGAGATGACCGGCGCGGCCTCGGTCTGGCCATAGCCCTGGAGGAAGGTGACGCCGAGCGACTGGAAGAACAGCCCCACCTCGGGCGTCAGCGGCGCACCGCCGGAGATCATCGCCTTCATCCGCCCGCCGAACTTCCTCGCGATCTTGGGCTTGAACAGCGTGTCGACCACCAGCGCGGACGGACGATCGATCAGCCGCACCGTCCCCGCGGCGCGCTTGGCACCGATCTCCAGCGCCAGCGCCAGCAGCTTCGCGGGCATGCCGCCCTGCTTCTCGATCGCCTTGCTGATACGGGTGCGCAGCACCTCGAACAGGCGCGGCACGACGAACATGATCGTCGGGCGCACCTCCTCCATGTTCGCGGCCAGCTTCTCCAGCCCCTCCGCATAATAGATCTGCGCGCCCATCCCGATCGGCACGAACTGCCCGCCCGTATGCTCATAGGCGTGGCTGAGCGGCAGGAACGACAGGAACACCTCGTCCCCCCAGCCCAGATCCTCCGCGATGGCATGCGCACAGCCGCGGACGTTGTGGAGGATCGCGCCGTGATGCTGCATCACGCCGCGCGGCGCGCCGCCGGTGCCGCTGGTGTAGATGATGCAGGCCAGGTCGCTGCGCCCGACATCGGCCTGGAGGGCGACCTGCTCCGCGGTGGCATCGTTGCCGTCGATCAGCGCCTGCCAGTCGTGGACGTCGATCGCCGCCTGCCCCAGCCGCATCGGCTCGATCCCGATCAGCATCTGCGGCCGGATCGAGCGCAGGATCGCGGGCATCAGCGCGCGCGCCAGCTTCGGCGTCGACACGATCACCGCCTTCGCGCCCGAATTCTCGATGATGTGCGCGTGATCGCGCTCGGTATTGGTGGTGTAGGTGGGAACGGTCACGCATCCCGCCGCCATGATCGCCAGGTCGGACAGGCACCATTCGGGCCGGTTCTCGCTGACCAGCATCACGCGGTCGCCACGCTCCAGCCCGATCCCGCGCAGCCCCGTCGCCAGCCGCGCCACCGTCCGCGCCGCCTCACGCCACGTGATCGCGCGCCACGCGCCGTCCCGCCAGCTCCAGAGGAACGGCGCATCCCCCTTTTCGGCGGCGCGCACGAAGAACATCGTGACGAGGTTGGGGAAATGTTCGAGCCTGCGCATTGCCTCTCCCGCGATCGTGGCGCGTTACTTTTCTATCCACGCCGTTCGTGCCGTAGCGTTTATCCCTCGCGACGCGGCTTCGACAAGCTCGCCCTCTCCCCGGCACGAACCGCGGATCACTGCTGCAACGAATTGCCCGGGCTGCGCGGATCGGCCGCGCCGGTCCAGTGGCCGTCGGGCAGCTTTTCGACCGCATTCGCCTTCAGCCCCAGCTTCGCGACCGACACATGCTGCCCCAGCGCCTCCAGCGGCGCCTTCATCGCCTCCAGCCCGGTGCCCTGCTCGACCACCAGCCCCTGCTTGTCGAAGAACAGCTGCCCCAGCGCGATCGACTCTTGCGCCGACAGGCCCCAGTCGAAATGCGCGATCAATGCCTTGGCCACCTGCATGATGATCGTCCGCCCGCCCGCGGCGCCGACCGCGAACACGGGCTTGCCCGCGGCGTCGTAGACGATCGTCGGCGCCATCGACGACAGCGGGCGCTTGCCCGGCTGGAGCCGGTTGGCGACCAGATAGCCGTCCTCCACCGGCGCATGGCTGAAATCGGTCAGCTCGTTGTTGAGCGCATAGCCGTTCGCGGTCAGCTGGCTGCCGAAGGCGCTTTCGACCGTGTTGGTCCAGCTGACCACGTCGCCATCATCATCCACCGCGACGAAATGCGTGGTCCCCGCTACCTCGCCCGGCGTGGCCGTCACCCGCGCGGGCGCGCCGGGCGGCGACCCGGCGTCATAATGACCGAGCGTCTTCGCGGCCGAGATCGTGGCGGAGCGGCGTTTCAGATAGGCCCGGTCGATCAGTCCCGCGACCGGCACCGCGACGAAATCGCGATCCCCCTGGTAGCGGTCGCGGTCGGCATAGGCGAGCCGCATCGCCTCGCCGATCACCTGCCACGAACGCTCGTCGTCCTTGCCCCAGGTCTTGAGCGGGAAGCGCTCCACCATCCCCATGACCTGCAGCACCGTCAGCGCCCCGGACGAGGGCGGCCCCATGCCGCAGATCGTCCACTGCCGGTACGGACCGCAGATCGCGGGACGATCCTTGGCACGGTAACCCGCGAGGTCGGCCTGCGTCAGCGGCACGGGGTTTTTCGGCGCATTGGTCACCGCGTCGCTCAGCGCGCGCGCATTGTCGCCGGCGTAGAACGCCTCCGGCCCCTCCGCCGCGATCCGTCGCAGAATGGCGGCGAGCGCGGGATTGCGGAACGTGTCGCCTTCAACCATCGGCTTGCCGTCGCGCCAATAGAGCGCGCGCATCGCGGGGAAATCCTTCCACACCGGCGCAACCTGCTGGAGCGAGGCGGCGAGCCGGCCATTCACCACGAAGCCCTGATCCGCCAGCCGGATCGCCGGCTCGAACAGCCGCGCCCAGGCCAGCCTGCCCCATTTGGCATGCGCCCGCTCCGCCAGCCGCAACGACCCCGGCACGCCGACCGAATAGCCGCCGGGCCAGATCTCGATGAACGGGCGCGGCTTGCCGTCCGCGCCCAGGAAGCGGTCCGGGCGGGCCGCCGCCGGCGCGGTTTCGCGCCCGTCGATCGTGTCGAGCGCGCCGGTCTTTCCGCCATGGTGGACGATGAAACCGCCGCCGCCGATCCCGCTCGACTGCGGCTCGACCACGTTCAGCGCCAGCAGCATCGCGATCGCGGCATCGGTGGCGCTGCCGCCCGCGCGCAGCATCTCCTGCCCGGCGGCGGTGGCGCGCGGATCGGCGGCGGACACCACCCCCTGCGCCAGCGCCGGGACCGGCAGGAGGACGAAAAGGGCGAACGCGATCAGTTTCTTCATCGCGCGCGAACCTATCGCCGCTGCGGGGCGGCGCAACCCGCAACCGCGTCAGAAGCCGAGCGACACCCGCGCCGCGATCCGGTCCCCCGCATGCCGCCGCACCGCGAAGGGGGACGCATCGGCGCCGTCGTCGTTTATGTCCGTGCCGGTGTAGGTCACGCCCAATGTCAGCGGCCCCGTGATCCGCTGCACCCCCAGCGACCAGTCGTGATACCGGCCCGCCGGGCGCAGCCGCGCGGCCCGCAGCGGATCGCGCACGTCACCCGTCGACCGGCCCGCGCTGGCGGTCAGCGTCCACGGCGTCGCGGGGATGCCCAGCCGCGCCCGCACGCCGAGGTACAGATTGTCGCCGCCGATCGCGTCCTGCGCGGGCGCATAGCGCGCCTCTGCGCCGACCTCCGCCGGCCCCAGCGTATAGCTCGCGCCGGCACCGCCCTCGACATAGGTCAGCCCGCCGATACCGCCGGTGAAGACATGCCCGGTGACGAACCCGTCGAGGCGCAGCCCGCCCCAGTCGCGCGCATAGCCCAGCGTCGGCTCGACCACCGCGTCGGCGCCGCCGTGGCGTGCGTCGCTGCGCGTGGTCGTCACCCGCGCGCCCAGATCGAACCCGACCGGCAGATCGAGCCGCCCCCAGGCGGAGGCCGCC
>CAJYKB010000125.1 GCA_913774925.1 uncultured Sphingomonas sp.
CCGTTGGGATCGGCACCCCTGGGCTCCTGCCTGCGCAGGCGCACGGCACACCCGCGGGAACCCTCCCCCTCCCCCGGCGCTGTCGCGCCATGCCCGACGACGCCCCCCGCCACCGCCCCGTCCCCAGCGGCCGCATCGCGCGCCTGGGCGGCTTCGGTCGTCTCGCCGGCGGGGTCGCGGGTGGAATGCTGGCGGAGGGCGCGCGCCGCCTCGCCGCCGGCGAGCGGCCGCGGATGAGCGACCTCGTTCTCACCCCCGCCAACGCCACGCGCGTCGCCGACCGCCTCTCGCATCTGCGCGGCGCCGCGATGAAGCTGGGACAGATGATCTCGATGGACGCGGGTGACGTGCTCCCCGCGGAGCTGTCCGCGATCCTCGCGCGGCTGCGCAATCAGGCGTACCGGATGCCGCCGCAGCAGCTCGACACCGTGCTCCGCGCCGAATGGGGCACGGACTGGCGCCGCCGCTTCCGCCATTTCGAGGCGTCGCCGATCGCCGCCGCCTCGATCGGGCAGGTCCATCGCGCCACGCTGCCCGACGGGCGGCAACTGGCGATCAAGGTGCAATATCCCGGCGTCGCCGACAGCATCGTCTCCGACGTCGACAATGTCGCGACGCTGCTGCGCGTGTCGGGGCTGCTCCCCGCCGGGCTCGACCTGGCGCCTCTGCTGACCGAGGCGAAGCGCCAGCTGGCCGAGGAGGCCGATTACGTCCGCGAGGGCGAACAGATGCGCCGCTATCGCGAGCGGCTGGCCGGCGACCCGCGCTACGTCGTGCCCGCGCTGCATGAGGCGCTGACCACGCGCCGGGTGCTGGCGATGGACTTCATTCCCGGCCAGCCGATCGAGACGCTCGCCGATGCGCCGCAGGATGCGCGCGGCACCGCGATGACCGCGCTCGTCACGCTCGTGCTGCGTGAGCTGTTCGACTTCGGCGTGATGCAGACCGATCCCAATTTCGCCAACTATCGCTGGCAGCCGGAGACGGGCACGCTGGTGCTGCTCGACTTCGGCGCCGCGCGCGACGTCCCCGCCGATACCGCCGCATCTTATCGTCGCCTGATCGAGGCGGGGCTCGACCGCGACCGCGACCGTATCCGCGAGGTGGCCATCGAAACCGGCTTCGTCGGGGAGGCCGCGGCGCGCGCGCATCGCGGCGCGATCGATCGCATCATCGCCGCGATCGACGATGCGCTCAACCGCCCCGGCCCGTTCGACTTCGGCGACCGCGCCTTCGTGCCGGTGGTGCGCGAGGAAGCGCAGCCGATGATCGCCGACCGCGCGACCTGGCACGTACCCCATGTCGAGACGTTGTTCGTCCAGCGCAAGGTCAGCGGCACCGCGCTGCTGGCGGCACGGCTGAAGGCGCGCGTCGACGTGCGCGGGCTTGCCGCCGCCGCGATCGGGCGCGACATCTAGGGGATGACGCGCAACCGCTACTATCAAGGGCCGCCGAGCGACCATTTCGACGGCGAGCGCTTCTTCAACCCCGGCCTGCCGCCCGCGGGCAACCTGTCGCTGGGCGCGGTGCTCAGGTGGAAACTGTCGGGCAGCGCCGCGCGCTGGCCGTCGTCGGTGCCGGTCACGCCCGCCCGGCCCGATGCGCGCGTCTTGGGCATCCGCATCACGATGGTCGGCCATGCGTCGCTGCTGGTGCAGGCGGCGGGGGTGAACATCCTGACCGATCCGGTCTGGTCGCCGCGCGCCAGCCCGTTCCGCCATGTCGGGCCGAAGCGCGCGACCGCCCCCGGCATCGCCTTCGACGACCTGCCGCCGATCGACGCCGTCGTGCTCAGCCACGGCCATTACGACCACCTCGATATCGACACGCTGCGCCGGCTCCACGCGCGCGACGCGCCACTGATGGCGATGCCGCTCGGCAACGACACGATCGTGTGCGACGGCGTGCCTGGCGCACGCTGCATCGCGGGCGACTGGTGGGACCGTATCGCACTCCCCGGCGGCGTGACGACGACGCTGACGCCGGCCTATCACTGGTCCAATCGCTGGCCCAGCGACGCGCGGATGATGCTGTGGGGCGGGCACTGGCTCGATACGCCCGCGGGCAGCATCTGGTTCGCCGGCGACACCGGCTATGGCGACGGGCGGATTTTCGCGGCGGTGCGCGAGCGGATGGGCGCGCCCGATGCCGCGCTGATCCCGATCGGCGCCTACGAACCGCGCGCGCTGATGACCGCGCAGCACGTCAACCCGGCGGAGGCGGTGCGCATCTTCCGCGATGTCGGCGCGGCGCGCGCGCTCGGCATCCATTGGGGCACGTTCCAGCTGACCGACGAACCGCGCGAGGCGCCGCGCGACGATCTGGCGCGCGCCTTGACCGCCGGCGGCGTCGCGCCGTCCCGCTTCGTCGCGGCGGAGGTCGGCCAAGTCTATGATCTCGCGCCCCCGCCTGGGACATTGTGACGCGCCCGTTCGTTGGCGCGGGATGACGAACGACGACGAACGCTGGATGCGCGAAGCCATCGCCATCGCCCGGTCCAAGGGGTCCGACCCCGCCTCCTCCCCCTTGGGTAGCGTGATCGTCCTCGACGGCCGCATGATTTCCGGCGAGCGCAACCAGACGAAGGAACTGCCCGACGCCACCGCCCACGCGGAGATGATGGCGATCCGTCGCGCGTGCGAAGGAACCGGCGAGCTCGAACTGCGCGGCGCGACGCTCTACTCCACGCTCCAGCCGTGCGGCATGTGCACCATGGCCTCGATCTGGTCGAAGGTCGGTCGCGTCGTCTACGGCGCCGGGCGCGACGATGTGCACGAAATGTATTTCGAGGCGCAGCACGTCGACACGCTCGCCTTCATCACCGACGCGTACCGCGACGACATCGTGATCGAGGGCGGCTGCCTGCGCGACGAATGCGCCGCGCTCTACTACCCGCCCGATGCGGACCTCTCCGAAGAGGAACAGGCGAACCTCTGACCTTTTCCGCCCCCGGGACGCCCCTTCCCGGTCCGGGAACCAAACCCCCTAACATCCGTTACGATGTGACGGCAGGGGCTTTGCGCTGACGCCTTACTCCAGCGCGCGGACCTGCATGCCCGACGAGACGAGCGAAACCTCACGCGGTGGCCCGCCGCCACACCTCGCCGGCATGGCCAATCACGACATGGGCGACGATCAGAACACGATCTTCTTCGCCGCGGTGAAGACGACGCGGATGCCGATGATCGTCACCGATCCCAACCGTCCCGACAATCCGATCGTCTTCGCCAACCCCGCCTTCCTCACCATGACCGGCTTCGGCTGGGACGAACTGGTCGGCCACAATTGCCGGCTGTTGCAGGGGCCGGACACGGACCGCGAAACCGTGGCGGAGGTGCGCCGCGCGATCGAGCAGCGCCGCGAAACCTCGGTCGAGATCTTGAACTACAAGAAGAATGGCGCCGCGTTCTGGAACGCGCTGTTCATCTCCCCGGTCTACGACGCCGACGACCGGCTGATCTATTTCTTCGCTTCGCAGCTCGACGTGACCCGGCGGCGCGATGCGGAGGAGGCGCTGCGCCAGGCCCAGAAGATGGAGGCGGTCGGCCAGCTGACCGGCGGCGTCGCGCACGATTTCAACAACCTGCTCACCGTCATCCAGGGGTTCGGGGACATCGTCCTGGCCAATCTGGAGAAGGACGAGGACGCCTTCGACCGCCGCCGCGCCGCGCGCTCGATGCGCGCGATCCTGCAGGCGGCGGAGCGCGGCGCCACGCTGACGCAGCAGCTGCTCGCCTTCTCGCGCAAGCAGAAATTGTCGGGCCGCGTCGTCAATCTGGTCGACCTGATCGATCATCTGCGCCCGCTGATCGAGCGTACCGCGGGCGGCGCGGTGACGATCGACATCCGCGAGGGGCCGGTCACCTGCAACGCGCGGATCGACCCGACGCAGGCGGAACTGGCGATCATCAACATCCTGCTCAACGCGCGCGACGCGATGCCGAACGGCGGCACGGTGACGATTGATATCGACAACCACCATGTCGCGCCGGGCGATCGCGGCTCGGGCGAACTGGAACCCGGCGAATATGTCGCGGTGACCATCGCCGACGAGGGCACCGGCATGTCGCCGGAGATCCTGGCGCGCGTGACCGAGCCGTTCTTCACCACCAAGGATCAGGGCAAGGGCACCGGACTAGGCCTGTCGATGGTCTATGGCTTCATGAAACAGTCGGGCGGTGCGCTGCGGCTGGAGTCGGAGGACGGGCGCGGCACGACCGTGACCATGCTGTTCCCGTGCGAGAATGCGCATGTCGACGCCGAGGTCACCACCGCGTCGCGCGCCCTTCCCGACAAGCGCGGAACCGAGACGGTGCTGGTGGTCGAGGACCAGCGCGACGTCGGCGACTATGCCGAGGCGGTGCTGACCGAGTTCGGCTATGACGTGTTGCGCGCCGACAATGCCGATGCCGCGCTCGCGGTGCTCGACGGCGACGCCGCCATCGACCTGCTGTTCAGCGACCTCATCATGCCCGGCGGGATGAACGGGGTGATGCTGGCGCGCGAGGTCAAGCGGCGGCGTCCGCGCATCCGCGTGCTGCTGACCACCGGCTATGCCGAAAGCTCGATCGAGCGCGTCGACGCGCGCGGCGCGGAGTTCGAGCTGATCCAGAAACCCTACCGCCGCACCGATCTCGCCACGAAGGTGCGACAGGTGATCGACGGGCCGACCGGCGTCGGCTGACTTTCAGAGAGGAGCGAGCAATGGAAGACTATTACCGCGAACAGGCCGCGTCGTGCGCGCGCGACGCCGAAGCCGCCACGCTCACCCATGTGCGCGACCGCTGCCGCCGGTCGGAATCGGCGTGGCTGGCGATGGCCGACCGCGCAGCGCGCACCGCGCGCTTCCGTGAGGCCAATGCGGGCTAACCGTTCGGTACGGTGGCGACACGTTGTCGGCACGGACAAAGCAGGTTAGGGTCGGCGCCCGTGGATCGTCCGCCCCTTCCTCCCGCGCCGCTGCATCCGTTCGATCCCCCGTCCGTAGCGCGGACGGCGATCAAGGATTTCGCGCGCCGCCTGGACGCCAGCGACCCGATCCTGGCGGCGTTCGACCTCAGCCTCACGCCGATGGTCGTCAGCGATCCGACGCTGCCCGACAATCCGCTGATCTACGTCAATGCGGCGTTCGAGCGGCTGACCGGCTTCGCCGCGTCGGAGGTGCTGGGGCGCAACTGCCGCTTCATGCAAGGCCCGCTGACCGAGGCGGCCGATGTCGAGCGTCTGCGCGAGGCGATCCGCCGCCGCGAGCGGATCGAGATCGACCTGCTCAACCATCGCCGTGACGGGACGCCGTTCTGGAACCGGCTGATGGTCGCGCCGGTGTTCGATGCCGTGGGCGACCTGCGCTGGTTCGTCGCGGCGCAGCTGGACGTCACGATCGAGCGGCACCGCCTCGCGCAGCTTCAGCAGCACCGCGAGACGCTGGAGGCCGAACTCGCCGATCGCGAGTCGAAGCTGGCGGAGCGCGAGATGCGCCTCGCGATGGCGCTGGAAGCAGGCGGGCTCGGCACCTGGTCCTTCGATCCCGACACCGGGCATCTGAACGCCTCCGAAGGTTGCAAGAGAACGTTCGGCCGCCCGCTGTCCGAGCCGTTCACCTACGAGCAGCTGCAGGCGTGCATCCATCCCGAGGATCTGCCACGCCAGCAGCGCGCGGTGGCCGACACGATCGGGAACGGAACGCCCTATGACATCGAATATCGCATCCTGACCCCCACCGGCGAACAACGGTGGGTGCATGTTCAGGGCGGCATGCAGTTTCGCGCCGACGGCACGCCGCTGTTGATGTCCGGCTTCTCCACCGATGTGTCGCTGCGCAAGTTCGCGGAGGAACATCGCGCGGTGCTGGCGCGCGAGCTGACGCACCGGGTGAAGAACACGCTCGCCACGGTCGGCGCGGTGGTCGGCCAGACGCTGCGCGACGCCGCCTCGCTGGAGGATGCGAAGCGGACGGTGGCGGGGCGCATCGCCAGCCTCGGCACCGCGCACGAACTGCTGGTGCAGGACGAGCTGGAGGGCGCCGCGATCGGCGACATCGTCGATCGCGTGCTGGCACCGTTCATGGACCGGGGCGGGCAGCGCTTCTCGGTCGGCGGTCCGCCGATCCGGCTCACGCCCGAATTGACGCTGGCGCTGTCGATGGCGCTTTACGAACTGGCGACCAACGCGATCAAATACGGCGCGCTGTCGACGCCGGAGGGGACGGTGACGATCCGCTGGGCACTGACCGGCCGCGACGGCGCACGCCGCTTCGTCTTCTCCTGGGTCGAGGCGGGCGGCCCGCCGGTCGCGCCCCCGACCCGCACCGGCTTCGGCACGCGGATGATCGAGCGCGTCCTGTCGCATCACGTCGACGGCCGCGCCGCCATCGCCTACCCGCCCGAGGGCGCACGGTTCGAGATCGAAGCCCCGGTCTGAACCATCGAAGCCCCTCCCCTTCAGGGGAGGGGTTGGGGTGGGGTGTTTATGGCACGGGAGCTCTCCCTCTCCACCCCACCCCCGGCCCCTCCCCCGAAGGAGAGGGGAGAGACACTCAATCCGCCACCACCGGCAGCCACACTGCGCTCGCCGCATCCCCGCCCCAGCGGATCGTCTGCGTCGCCTTCACGTAATCCCCGGGCTTGGCCGACATGATCGAGGGCACCCAGGATTGCGGGTTGCGATCGTACAGGGGGAACAGCGACGACTGCACCTGCACCATGATGCGGTGCCCCGGCTGGAACACATGGTCCGCATTGGGCAGCGACCAGCCGAAGGCATAGGTCCTGCCCGGCTCCAGCGGCGCCGGCGTGGCGAAGCCGTTGACGTAGCGCCCGCGGAAGATCTCGATCCCGACCCCCAGCTGATACCCCGCCATCGCCGGATCACGGGTATATTCCTCGGGATAGACGTCGATGAGCTTGACGACGAAGTCGCTATCGCGCCCCGTCGTCGCGGCGTGCAGGTCGACCCGCGGCGCGCCCTTGATGTGCACCGCCTTGTCCAGCACCGGGGTGGTATAGCTCAGCACGTCGGTGCGACCGTCGACGAAGCGCTGGTCGCGCACCAGCCATGTGCGCCACTCGTCGCCCGACATTTTGATCGGGCGCGGCAGCATCGGCACCGGCTTGGCCGGATCGGAGACATAGCTGTCGCTCCCCGCCGCCGGCTTCGTCCACGACAGCGTCGACCCGCCCGCCAGATATAGCGGCGTCGGCGTGCCCGCGGGCCAGGCCGCCGAGGTTTCCCAGCGATCCGCGCCGGTGGCATAGGTGAACACGCCCGCGGGCGCACACGGCGGCGGCGCCACCGTCTTCAGCCGGCAGTCGAGGAACGGCTTCATATACTGGTCGCGGAACTGTTTGCCGGTATCGCCCTCGAACTTCAGCGCGCCCAGCTGGCGCCCGTCGCTCATGTTCTGACCGTGGAACCAAGGACCGATCACCAGGCTGACCGGCGCGTTCGGTCGCCCCGACTGCATCAGCGCGCGATAGACCGCGGGCGCGCCATAGCTGTCCTCCTGGTCCCACTGCCCGACCACCAGCATCGTCGGCACCGTCAGCGTCCGCGCGCCCAGCAATTTGTCGACCGCCTGCCCCTGCCACCAGGCGTCGTAGGTGGGTCGCTCCAGCACCTTGCGCACCACGGGCAGTGCGGTCAGCCCATAGGCATTGGCGTAATCATAGGCCGATCCCGCCGCGAGATAGGCGGCATAATCGTCGCCGCTCCCCTTGGGCACCTCGCCCGACCCCTTCCCCACCGTCTGTTCCAGGTCGTAATCGAACCCGAAGGTGCGGAACGCGCCGTTGTGGAACCAGTCGTCGCCCATCCATCCGTCGACCATCGGACTGGACGGCACCGCCGCCTTCAGCGCCGGGTGCGGGTCGATCATCGCCATCAGCGTGGTGAACCCGTCATAGGACACGCCGGTCACGCCGACGCGCCCGTTGCTTTCCTTCACGTTCTTCACCAGCCAGTCGATCGTGTCATAGGCGTCGGTGGCGTGATCGACCTTGGTCGCGTTGAGCGGCCCGCGCAGCGGCCGGTTCATGACGTAATCGCCCTCGGAATTGTGCTGCCCGCGCACGTCCTGATAGACGCGGATATAGCCGTCCTCGACGAACGGCACGTCGCCGACGCGGACGATCTCGCTCAGTCTCTGGCTGCGCTTGCGGCTGGTGTTGGCGTCGGCGTCATAGGGGGTGCGCGTCAGCAGGATCGGCGCATCCTGCGTCCCCTTCTTGAAGACGATGACGGTGTACAGTTTCTTGCCGTCGCGCATCGGGATCATCACCGTGCGCCGCACGAAGTCCGCCTGCGGGCGGACCCAGTCATATTGCTTCACCTGCTCGTTGAGCATCGTCGGCGTCTGTTGCGCCGTCAGCGGCGTGGCGAGCGTCGTCGCGAGGGCGAGCGGGGGAAGCGCGAGGCGGGTCAGCTTGTTCATATGGGGGAGCGTGAGCCGCCTCCGCCGCACCGTCAAGACGCCATACCTAAGTGACGGACAGCGCATCCACCGCCCGCGCCAGCCGCTCGTCCAGCACGCCGAGCAGCGCGGTCCAGTCCGACAGCCCCTCCAGCGCACCCGGCCCGTCCGATACGCCGCGCAGACCGATCACCGGCACCCCGAACCGCGCCGCCGCCCGCACTACCGCAAAGGTTTCCATATCCACCAGATCGGCGTCGATCGCGTCGTAGCGGACCCCCGTGACGATGTCCGCACCCGTCGACAGCGTCGCGACCGGCACGTCGGCCAGCGGCGTCGGCAGCACGATGCGTGCCGGATGATCGCAAAACGGCGTCACGCCGCGCTCGAACCCCAGGGCGGAGGCATCCATGTCGCGCCAGGATACGCTGCCCACCTGATAGACCTGCCCCAGCAGGCATCGCCGCGACCCTGCCGACCCCAGCGATACGATCCGATCCGGCACGCCGCCCGCCGCGGCGCAGGCCGCCAGGCACGCCGTCGTCCCGATCGCGGCCTCGATCGGGCCGACGCCGGTGACCAGCGGGCGGCACCGCGCGCGCAGATGCGGGCCGTATTCGTGCTCGGTCGCCATCACGAACAGCGTCCGCTGCCCGCCGATCGTCGCGATGTCCATCACGCCCCGCACCCCCTTGGCTGCGCCAGCGCCACCAATGTCGCCAACAGCTGCTCGAAATGTGCCGCGATCCGGCGATTATCGGCCAGATGCGCGGGCGTTTGCAACAACCGTCCCGGGACGATCACCCCGCGCGCGCTGCGGATCACCACCCCGGCCTGCTCCAGCGCGGCGACGCGGCGGCGCACCGTCTCGAACGGAACGTCCAGTTCCTGCGCCAGCGCACGGACCGACACCGGCACGCGCAGTTCGTCGGGCGGCGGCGTATCGTCGGCGGCGTAGCGGGCAGCGAGCACCGGATCGGCGGTGATCGCGCGTACGTTGCTGGCCACGATCGCGGCGACGATCCCGCCGGGCAGGAAGCCGTCGTGGCTGGTCGTGAAGGTCTCCATCGCCCGCAGCGCGAACGCCTGGATCAATCGCTCGACCACCCCCGCGGGGACGCTGTCGAGCACCGCGGGCGACCAGCCGCGGGGTAGCGCATAACCGGCCTGCACCAGCGCCTGCGTCATCCGCTCGAGCCCCATGACATCCTCCTGCGCGAAGGCGGGCAGCCGCGGATCGCGATAGAAGGCCTCGACTACCGAAAAGCCGCGCGCACGCCGCTCCGCCACCCCCGCCGCCACCAGATCGGCGGCATGACGGCGCACGGTGGTAAGCGGAATGCCCATCGACTGCGCGATCGCACTGCCGCTGACCGGGCGGGCCAGCGTCTCGCCGGCCTCGACCGGCAGCCACGTACCGTCGTCGCGCCGATACGGCAGGTGCTGCATCCCCGCGCTCATGATGACGGCGTGGATGAAGGCAGTCAGCGGATCGACGCCCACCAGCGCGACCCAGCGCCGCCCGCGGGCGAACAGCAGCTCGCTGACCTGCCGCGCCACCAACCGGGTCGGCACCCGCTCGCCATCGTCGGCCCGTGTGATCGTCGCTGCCCCCCAGCTCGCCGGAAGCGGGGGCGACACCACAGGCCGCCCGCATCCGTCAAGACCGCTCAGCGTACACGACCATCGTGCCAGCGACCGCGCAAGTCGCTGCGACGGCTTAGAATTCGGCGACCTTGCCCCAGGCCGACGACTGGAAGCGGTCGGGATGATAGGGCTTGGGATCGACGATCGGGTTCGCGCCGCTGACGATATCCGCGATCAGATGCCCCGCACCCGGTCCGATGCCGAAGCCGTGCCCGCTGAATCCCGCCGCCAGGACCACGCCCGGGATGCTGGGAAGCTCGCCGATGCCCGGAACGCCGTCCGGCGTGCTGTCCACGAAGCCCGCCCAGCTGCCGACGACCGGCCGCGACGCCAGTTCGGGGATCAGGTCGACCGCGCGCCGGTAGGTCCGCTTGACCGAGGCGGCGTCGGGCGTCGGGTCGAGGATGCGCATCCGCTCCATCGGCGTCTCGCGGTCCAGCCGCCACTTCGACAACGTCTCGTGGCCGGACGTCAGACCCTGCAGCCCGCCGATCTTCAGCTTGCGCCAGCGCTTCAGGAACATCGGCATGAACTGCGTGGAGAAGCGCAGGAACTGCGGCGTCGGATCGACACAGGCCGCGCCGCTGATGGCCAGCGCATAATGGCCGTTCGACCGCCGCGTCATGGCGATATTGGCATGGCCATCGGAGGTGTAGAGCGCGGCGGGGATCGCGCTGTTGTCGCCCGCGCCGACCTGCATCGCGGTCTGCCGGATCGTCGCCTGCGGGAAGCGGATGCCATATTGGTGGCAGAAGGACGACGCCCAGGCGCCGTTCGCCAGCACCACGTTCGTCGTGCGGATCGTCCCGCTTTCGGTGACCACGCCGGCCACGCGGCCGCCCTGCAGGTCGAGACCGCGCACCGCGCAATTCTGCATCACGGTGCCGCCCAGCTTCATGATCGCGCGCGCGACCGCCGGCGCTGCGATCGACGGATCGGCGGAGCCGTCGGTCGGCGAATAGACGCCGCCCTTCCACTGCCGTCCGGTCGCCCGTCCCTTCTCCAGCGTGTCCGCCGCGGACAGCATGTACGTCTCGACGCCCTCGCTCTTCGCGAACGTGCCCCAGCTGGCCCAGGTGTCGATTTCTTCCTGGTTGTTGCTGAGATAGACGAGGCCGCAGCGGTGGAACCCGGTCGCCTCGCCCGTCTCCTTGCCGAATGTCTCCCACAGGTCGATCGCGGCCCGCGCCATCGGCAGCTCGCGCGCGTCGCGGTTCTGCTGGCGGCACCAGCCCCAGTTGCGGCTCGACTGCTCGCCGCCGACGATGCCCTTCTCGACCAGCACCACCTTCATCCCGCGCTTCGCGAGGAAATAGGCGGTGAAACAGCCGACGATGCCGCCGCCCACCACGACGACGTCCGCGGACGTCGGCAGCACGGGCGACGAAGTAAGGCGGTCGAGAGGAGGCATGAGGGGAAACTCCGAACGAACAGAAGATCAGTAACCGAGGATGGCCTTGGTCTCGAGATACTCCTCGAACCCGTGGACGCCATATTCGCGGCCGTTGCCCGAGGTCTTGTAACCGCCGAACGGCGCATGCGCGGTCCAGGCGGGGAAGTTGATATGCACCTGACCCGAGCGGATGCGCCGCGCGACGCGGCGCGCGCGCTCATGATCGCCCGACTGGACATGCGCGCCCAGGCCGTAGGGCGTGTCGTTGGCGATCCGGATCGCCTCCTCCTCGTCCGCATACGGCATGATGCACAGCACAGGGCCGAAGATCTCCTCGCGCGCGATCCGCATGTCCGGGGTCACGTTCGAGAAGATCGTCGGGCGCACGAAGAAGCCCTGCTCCAGCCCCTCGGGCGGCGACGCGCCGCCGCAGATCATCCGCGCGCCGTCCGCCTCTCCCGCGGCGATCATCGCCCGCACGCGGCCGTGCTGCGCGGCGTTCGCGATCGGCCCCATCGTCGTCGCCTCGTCGCGCGGATCGCCCAGCACGAACGCCTCGGCCGCCGCCTTCGCCAGCGCCTCGACCTCCGCCAGCCGGTGCGCGGGCACCAGCATCCGCGTCGGCGCGCTGCACGACTGGCCGGTGTTGCGCATCCCCGACTGGACGCCCTTCGCCACCGCGGTCGCGAAATCGGCATCGTCGAGGAAGACGTTGGGCGACTTGCCACCCAGTTCCTGCACCACCCGCTTGACCGTGACCGCGCCCGCCTGCGCCACCAGCACGCCCGCGCGGGTCGATCCGGTGATCGAGATCATGTCGACCTCGGGATGCGCGGACAGCCCCGCACCGACGACCTCGCCGGTGCCGTTGACCAGGTTGAAGACCCCCGCGGGGGTGCCGGCATCGTGCATCAGCTGCGCGAACAGCAGCGCGCTGAGCGGCGACAGTTCGCTCGGCTTCAGCACCACGGTGCACCCCGCGGCGATCGCGGGCGCGACCTTCGCGGTGATCTGGTACAGCGGCCAGTTCCACGGCGTGATGAGCGCGCAGACGCCGATCGGCTCCTTCACCACGGCATAGCCCGCTTCCTCGCGGGTGAAGGCATAGCGCTCCAGCACCTCGATCGCGGCGCGGACATGCGCAATCGCGAACGGCACCTGCGATGCGCGCGCGAAGGCGATCGGCGCGCCCATTTCGATCGACAGCGCCTGCGCGAAGGTTTCGGCACGCGCCTCCAGCAGCTCCAGCATCCGCGTCAGCAGCGCGAGCCGCTCCGCGACGGGCGTCTGCGAGAAGGCATCGAACGCGCGCCGCGCCGCCATCACCGCCAGGTCGACGTCCTGCGCGGTGCCGGCCGCGACCGCGCCGATCGTTTGGCCATTGGCCGGGTCGACCACGGGCAGCTGCTCCGCGGCCGCGCGCTCTTCCCACCGCCCGTCGATATAGACGCATGACATGCCGTCGACGTGCATCCCAACCCCCTGTTGGCCACCGATCCGAGGCGGTCGCGATCCTCTCCCTTTGTCTAGCCCAGCCGATCGAAAGACCCTTTCGAAGAGCGGGCAGGCGCGGGTCGATGATGCCGTTTCCCGCCGTGACCAGCGCGGATCATGCCGCCCGCATCGGCCGCCGACCCGATCGCGGGCGACGAGCGCCGCCGAACGCGGAATCTTCTCCCGTGGCGAGCGGAAGACTCGGCATGCCGACGCACGATCCGATTCAAAGTCGATACATGTCGCTAGAACGACGGGATCAAGATAACCCACATTGGCATAACGGCACCGGGGAGAAGTCCGATGGGTGGAAGTGTATCGATCGGCGCAGGGGCGATCCCCAGACCCATCGCTCCGCCACGTGAAACGCCCGTCGCGCGCGTTCGGTTGCAGAACATCGACGCGCTGCGCGGCTTCGTGATGGTCCTGATGCTGGTGGACCATCTGCGCGAAACCTGGTTCGCCTATTATGCCGTCACCGATCCGATCGACGCGCGCACGATCATCCCCGCGCTCGGCTTCGCCCGTTTCGCGGCCAGCTTCTGCGCCCCGATCTTCGTCGCGCTGACCGGCCTGGGCGCGTACATGTTCAGCATCAGCCACTCGTCGGAGGAAACCACCGCCTTCCTCGTGAAGCGCGGGCTGATCCTGATGGCGATGGAAATCTTTCTGCTGTCGCCGCTCTACTGGGGGATCGTGCCGCAGCCGACCTTCTGGTTGCAGGTCATCTGGTGCATCGGCCTGTGCATGATCGCGCTGGCGGCGCTGCGTCACCTGCCGCGGCCGGCGCTGATCGGGATCGGCCTGGCGCTGGTCTGCCTCCACAACCTGCTCGATCCGATCCGGATGACGGCGCAGGATCCGCTGTTCCCGCTGTGGGCGATGACGCACCAGCGCGACACGTTCGCGCTGCCGTTCGGCTTCGTCGCGAAGACGACCTATCCGGTCCTGCCGTGGATGGGGGTGATGATGCTGGGCTTCGGCATCGGCCCGTGGTTCCGCCCCGATCAGGATCCGGCGGTGCGTCAGCGCCGGCTGGTGACGCTGGGCGTTGCGATGATCGCCGGCTTCGTCGCGCTGCGTCTGCTCAACGTCTATGGGGACAAGCCGTGGTTCGTGGTGGAGGGCCAGCCCGTCCGCACGCTCCTGAGCTTCATCTCGCTCACCAAATACCCGCCGTCGCTGCTGTTCCTGATGCCGACGCTGGGCGGCGGCGTCCTGCTGCTGGCCCTGTTCGAGCGGATCAACGCGTCGAAGCTGATCGCCGCGCTTGCGGTCTTCGGCGGCGCGCCGATGTTCTTCTACATCTTCCACCTCGCGGTGCTGCGCATCTTCTATCACAGCGCGCTGGCGATCTGGGGTCCGAACCACGGCACGTTCATCGGCGTCGACAACTACAACTGGATCTTCGTCTGGTACGTCGCGTTGCTCGGGCCGCTGTACATCCCGACGGCATGGTTCTCGCGGTTGAAGCGCCGTCGCCGCGACATCACCTGGCTGAAGTACTTCTGATGGACGCGATCGCCCCGTCCCCGACCGTCACGGCGTTCCGCGACGATCACCTGCCGCAGGGTCATGCGCTGACGCAGGCACTGCGCTGGCCCTACCGGCTGGAGGACTGGGCGTTCGCGCATCGCCTGGGGCGCGGCTATGCCGTCGAGATGGACGACAACCTCGTCGGCACCGCGTTCTGGTGGCCTTACGGCGACGATTATGCCTCGATGGGGATGATTATCGTCTCCGAACAGGCGCAGCGACGCGGGATCGGCGCGGCCATGATGGACACCATGCTGGCGGACACCGCCGGTCGCTCGCTGTTCCTGCAATCGACGGTGGCCGGACGGCCGCTCTACGAACGACTGGGCTTCCGCGCGGTGGACGTCGTGCAGCAGCATCAGGCGGTGCTCGACCATGCCCCCGGCGCGGTCGCGGCGGACGTCACGTTGCGCGCGATGGCCCCCGCCGATCTGCCCGCGATCCGCGCACTGGACCGCGACGCCGCGGGCATGGATCGCACACCGCTGCTCGACGCGCTGCTGGCGGTCGCCGACGTGGTGATCGCGGAGCGCGACGGACGCGTCGCGGGCTATGGCTGCGTCCGCACCTGGGGGCGCGGGGTCGTGATCGGCCCGATCGTCGCACCCGATGCGGCGGCGGCGCGCACGCTGATCGCCGCGCTGGCGCAGCGCCACGTCGGCGCGTTCGTGCGGATCGACGTACCGGTATCCACCGGCCTGCCCGACTGGCTCGAGTCGATCGGCCTGCCGCGCGTCGACGATGCGATCTCCATGGTGCGCGGCACGCCACCCGGGCCCGGTCGCGACACCACGCTGTTCGCGCTGTCCAACCAGTCGCTCGGCTAATCAATCCAAGGACTTCGTCACACCGATGCTCGACACCCTCACCCGCTCCACGCCCCGGGACACGGCGGCCCCGCTCGCCGATATCGCGACCCCCGCGCTGTTGCTGGATCTCGCGAAGTTCGATCGCAACGTCGCGCGGCTGCGCGATCATCTGACCACCCTGGGCGTGTCCTTCCGCCCCCACGTGAAGACCGCGAAATCGATCGACCTGGCGCGGCGCCTGTTCCCGGACGGCCACGGCGCGATCACGGTGTCGACGCTGGCGGAGGCGGAATATTTCGCCGACGGCGGCATCACCGACATCACCTATGCGGTGGGCCTGTCGCCGGAGAAGATCGCCCGTGCGCGGGCGCTCGTGGCGCGCGGCGTGACGCTGGACGTGCTGATCGACTCGGTGGAACAGGCGCAGGCACTGGTGGACGCCGCGGCGGACGGTGGCGCGATGCCGGGCGTGCTGATCGAAATCGACTGCGACGCGCATCGCGGCGGCCTGCTTCCCGCGGATCCCACGATCGTCGCGATCGCCGACGTGCTGAAGGCGGGCGGCGTGGCGTTGCGCGGCGTGCTGACCCATGCCGGTGAATCGTACAACGCGCGTGGCGGCGTCGGCCTGCCCGAAATGGCGGAGGCGGAACGCGCCGCCGCGGTCGCCGCCGCGCAGCTGCTGCGTGCCAATGGGCATGCCTCGCCCGTGGTCAGCGTCGGCTCCACCCCGACCGCCCATTTCGCGCGCGACCTGACCGGCGTCACGGAGGTGCGCGCGGGCGTGTTCATGTTCTTCGACCTGGTCATGCACGGCATCGGCGTGTGTTCGGTCGACGACATCGCGGTGTCGGTGCTGGCCACCGTCATCGGCCACCGCGCGGACAAGGGCTGGATCCTGACCGACGCGGGCTGGATGGCGATGTCGCGCGACCGCGGCACGCAGAAGCATCCCGTCGATCAGGGCTATGGCCTCGTTTGCACGCTGGACGGCACGCCCTGGGCCGACGTGATCGTCGGCGACGCCAGCCAGGAACATGGTATCATCACGGTGCGCCCCGGCAGCGGCGCGGCGCTGCCGGACCTGCCCGTCGGTACGCGCATCCGCGTGCTGCCCAACCATGCCTGCGCCACCAGCGCGCAGCACGAGCGCTATCATGTGCTGGACGAGGCGGGCACCGGGGTCGCCGCCATCCTGCCGCGCATCCGGGGGTGGTGACCATGGCGATCGAACATCCCGAACCGGTCGGCCTCGCCCGCGCCGGCGGCCATTACAGCCATGTCGTCCGCGGCGGCGGCATGATCTTCACCGCCGGGCAGCTCGGCATCCGTGCGGACGGATCGCACACCGCCGATCTGCCGTTCGAGGATCAGGTCCGCCAGGCGCTCGCCAACATGCTGGCCGCCGTGACGGCCGGCGGCGCGGGCGCCGAGGCGATCGTGAAGGTCACGGCCTATATCGTCGGGGTCGACAACTGGCCGCGCTTCAACGCGGTCTATGCCGAGGTGATGGGCGACCATCGCCCGACGCGCACCGTCGTGCCCGTGCCCGAGCTTCACTACGGCTATCTCGTCGAGATCGACGCGATCGCGGTCGCCCCCACCGATAAGGCCTGATCCCATGAAGATGCACTCCTATTGGCTCGACACCGCGACGCCGTTCGCCAATGCGGCGCCCGGCGGGCCGGAGGGGACGTGCGACGTCGCCATCATCGGCGGCGGCTTCACCGGGTTGTCGGCGGCCCTGGCGCTGGCGAAGAAGGGCGCAAGCGTCGTTCTGCTGGAGGCGGACCATGTCGCCGGCCAGGCGTCGGGGCGCAACGGCGGCATGTGCAACAACGGCTTCGCACAGGATTACGCGGGCATGGTCGGCGCGATCGGCGCGGAGCGCGCCGCGACGCTGTACCGGGCGTTCAACGCCGCAGTCGACAAGGTCGAATCGATCGTGACCGAGGAGGGCATCGACTGCCACTTCGCCCGCGTCGGCAAGCTGAAGGTGGCCGCCAAGCCCGAGCATTACGACAAGATCGCCCGCTCGCAGGCGCTGCTGGCCGACGGCCCCGACCCGGACACGCGGATGATTTCCCGCGGCGAGATGCACGCGGAGATCGGCTCCGACCGCTATTTCGGCGGCATGCTGTATCCGCACAGCGCCAGCATGCACATGGGCGAGTACGGACAGGGTCTGGCGGAGGCCGCCGCGCGCCACGGCGCGCGCATCTATCAGAACAATCCGCTGACGAAGCTGAAGCGCATCGGCGGCACCGTGCACGAGGTATCGACCCCGCACGGCAGCGTGCGCGCCAATCAGGTGCTGCTCGCCACCGGCACGTCGCGGGTCGGCCCGCTCGGCTGGTTCCGCCGCCGGCTGGTGCCGGTGGGCGCATTCCTGATCGCGACCGAACCGCTGCCGCAGGAGGTGCTGGACCGGCTGACCCCGCACCGCCGCAACACCACCGATACGCGCAACTTCGTCACCTATTTCCGCACGTTGCCGGGCAACCGGCTGCTGTTCGGCGGTCGCGCGCGCTTCTCCTCCTCGACCGACCCGCGCTCCGATGCGAAGAGTGGCGCGATTCTGCGCCAGTCGATGATCGCGGTCTTCCCGGAGCTGGCCGATACGCGGATCGACTATTGCTGGGGCGGCCTGGTCGACATGACGCAGGACCGGCTGCCGCGCGCGGGCGAGCGCGACGGCGTATTCTATTCGATGGGCTACAGCGGCCACGGCACGCAGATGGCGACCTACATGGGCTCGATCATGGCGGATGTGCTCGACGGCCGCGCCGATCTCAACCCCCTCGCCGATCGCGGCGAGTGGAAGGCGGTGCCGGGCTATTTCGGCACGCCGTGGTTCCTGCCGTTCGTCGGCGCCTATTACAAATACCAGGACCTCGTTCGCTGAGCCGATCCGCGCCGCACGATATGCTGCGGCACGACCCCGGAAACGCGGCACTCTTCCGCATCGGGGCCGCGAATTGGCAGGGACGTGCGGCATAACACGCTAGGGTTCACGCCATGAGGGAGCCGCGATGATCGAGACGTTATCCAGCGACATCTCCCGGCGTACCCTGCTCGGCGGGCTGGCGGTGGGGCTGGCGACGGGCAGCGCGGAGGCGATCGGCCGGAATCCGCGCATCGGCGGGAGCATCCGCGTCGCCGGCCTCACTTCCTCGACCGCCGACACGCTGGACCCGGCCAAGGGCAACACCGCGCTCGACTATATGCGGCATTACATGCTGTACAGCGGGCTGACCCAATATGACGGCCAGCTGCGCGCCCGCCCCGGCCTCGCCGAATCGATCGCCACGCGCGACAACGTCACCTGGCGCATCCGCCTTCGTCGCGGGGTGCATTTCCACAATGGCAAGGCGCTATCGCCCGACGACGTCGTCTATTCGCTGATGCGCCACCGCGATCCGGCGACAGGTTCCAAGGTGAAGGCGGTCGCCGAACAGTTCGCGAGCGCACGGCGCACCGGCGCGGACGAGGTCGAGCTGCGGCTGACCGGTCCCAACCCCGACCTGCCGGTGATCCTGGCCGGCGCTAACTTCCTGATCGTCGAGAACGGGCGCCGCGATTTCAAGGTCGCCAACGGCACCGGCCCCTTCACGCTGGCCGCCTTCGCACCGGGCATCCGCACCGTCGTGCGCCGCAATCCGAACTACTGGAAACCCGGCCGCCCCTATCTGGCGGAGATCGAGATGATCGCGATCCCCGACGAGCTGTCGCGCGTCAACGCGCTGCTGTCGGGCGACGTGCAGGCGGTGCTGGCGGTCAACCCCGGCTCGGTCAAGCGCGTCCGCTCCTCGCCGTCGCACGCGGTGATGGAAACGAAGTCGGGGCTCTACACCGACATCATCATGCGACAGGATCACCCGACCACGGGCAATCCCGATTTCGTGATGGCGATGAAATATCTGCTCGACCGCGAGCTGATGAAGCGCGCGCTCTACCGCGGCTTCGCCACGATCGCCAACGACCAGCCGATCTCGCCCGTCGACCCCAATTTCAACCCTGCGATTCCGCAGCGCCCGTTCGACCTGGACCGCGCCAAATTCCACCTGCGCCGTGCCGGGCTGGTGGGCATGCGCATCCCGATCTACGTTTCCCCCGCCGCGAACGGCTCGATCGACATGGGGTCGATCCTGCAGGAATATGGCGCGCGCATCGGCCTCAACCTCGCAGTCAACCGCGTCCCCGCCGACGGCTATTGGGCGACGCACTGGATGAAGCACCCGCTGACGATGGGGAACACCAACCAGCGGCCGACCACCGACCTGATGTTCAGCCTGTTCTTCCAGTCGGATGCGACCATGAACGAGGCGGGGTGGAAGAATGCGCGCTTCGACAAATGGCTGCTGGAGGCGCGCGCCAGCACCGACGCCGCGCGGCGTAAGGCGATCTACGGCGACATGCAATGGCTGTTGAATCAGAACGGGGCAGTCGGCATCCCCGTCTTCATCAGCCTGCTCGACGGTTACGACCGCCGGCTGAAGGGGCTGTCGTCGATCCCGCTGGGCGGGCTGATGGCCTATAATTTCGGCGAATACGTATGGTGGGACGCATGAGCGGCGCGACCGCCCCCCGCCCCGCCCTGGGCGGCGCCGCCCGGCTGATCGCGAAGCGCATCGCCTTGGCGCTGCTCACGCTGCTGCTCGTGTCGGTCGTCATCTTCACGATCAGCGGGCTGTTGCCCGGCGACGCCGCGCAGGAGGTATTGGGCCAGGGCGCCACCCCCGATCAGGTCGCCGCGCTGCGCCACGAGATGGGGTTGGATCAGCCCGGGCCGGTCCGCTACGTCCGCTGGCTCGGCGCGATCGTCGCGGGCGATCCGGGCACGTCGATCGTCGCCAACAAGCCGGTCGCCGACATCATCTCCGAACGCCTGCCCAACACGCTGACGCTGGCCGCGCTGTCGGCGCTGTTCGCGGTCCCCTTCGCCTTCCTGATCGGCATTTCCGCCGCGATCCGTCGCGGGGGCAAGCTGGACCGCGCGCTCAACATCATGACGCTGTCGATGGTCGCGTTGCCCGAGTTCCTGATCGCGACGATCGCCGTGCTGATCCTGTCGGTGAAGCTGCTGTGGCTCCCCGCGATCACGCTGGTGCCGCAGGATCCCACCCCGGCGCAGTTCGCCCGCGCCTATGCCATGCCGGTGCTGGTGCTCGGCATCGGCGTCATCGCGCAGTTGAGCCGCATGATCCGCGCCGCGATCATCTCCGAACTGGACCGCCCCTATGTCGAGATGGCGCGGCTGAAGGGGGTGCAGCCCACCCGGCTGATCTTCCGCCACGTCCTGCCCAACGCCGTCGGGCCCATCGTCAACGCGATGGCGCTCAGCCTGTCCAACCTGTTCGGAGGCGCGATCATCGTGGAGACGATCTTCAGCTATCCCGGCCTCGCCAGCCTGATGGTCAACGCGGTCACCTCGCGCGACATGCCGCTGTTGCAGGCCTGCGCCATGATCTTCTGCGCCACCTACCTCCTGCTCGTGCTGATCGCCGACACGATCGCGATCCTCGCCAACCCGCGGCTGCGCCACGGATGAGGCCGGCAAAGCTCCTGCGCGCCGCCGCCGCGCTCCCGCTGTCGGGAAAGGTCGGGCTGGCGCTGGTGACGTTCTGGATCGCGGCGGCGTTCCTCGGGCCGATCGTCGCGCCCTACTCCCCCGGCGCCTTCGTCAGCCAGGAGGTGTTTGCCCCGATGAGCGCGCGCTTCTGGTTCGGCAGCGACTTCCTGGGGCGCGACGTGCTCAGCCGCCTGCTGATGGGCGCGCGCTTCACGGTCGGGCTGTCCGCGGTCGCGGTGATGATCGCCGCGTCGCTCGGCACCGGGCTTGCGCTCACCGCCTCCGTCGCCCCGCGCTGGCTCGACGAACTGCTGGCGCGCGCGATGGACACGCTGATCTCGATCCCCAGCAAGATCTTCGCGCTGGTGCTGGTCGCGGCCTTCGGCTCGTCACTGGTGCTGCTGACGCTGATCGTCGCGATCACCTACGTCCCCGGCAATTTCCGCATAGCCCGATCGCTGGCGGTGGGGCTGGCGAAGCTCGACTATGTCGAGGTGGCGCGCGCCCGTGGCGAGGGGCGCATCCACCTCGCGCTGGTGGAGATGCTGCCCAACATGATCCGCCCGCTGCTCGCCGACATCGGCCTGCGCTTCGTCTTCATCGTGCTGCTGCTGTCCGGGCTCAGCTTCCTGGGGCTGGGGCTTCAGCCGCCCGATGCCGATCTGGGCTCGCTGGTGCGCGAGAACGTGTCCGGGCTGGGCGAGGGCGCACCCGCCATCATGGTGCCTGCGATCGCGATCGCCAGCCTGACCGTGGGCGTGAACCTGCTGATCGACGCCGCCACGCAGGGGAAGGTGCGATGAGCGCTACCCCGCACGTCGAGGTGCAGGGGCTGTGCGTCACCGTGCGCGGGCCGGACGGCCAGCCGCTGCGCATCGTCGACGATGTCTCCTTCGCGATCCCCCGGGGCGAGGTGCTGGCGCTGATCGGCGAATCCGGCTCGGGCAAGACGACCATCGCCCTGTCGCTGATGGGCTATGCGCGTGGCGGCGCGGCGATTTCCGGCGCCATCCGCGTCGGCGACGCGACGCTCGACGGCACGCCCGATCTCGCGCAGCAGCGCGGTCACCGCATCGCATATGTCGCGCAGAGCGCGGCCGCCGCCTTCAACCCGTCGCGCCGCATCATCGACCAGGTGATCGAGCCGGCGCTGATCCACCGCACCGCCACCGCCGAAGCGGCCCGCGAGCGCGCGATCGGGCTGTTCCGCGCCCTCGCATTGCCCACGCCCGACACCATCGGCGACCGCTACCCGCACGAACTGTCGGGCGGGCAGCTCCAGCGGCTGATGGCGGCAATGGCGCTCATCACCCGGCCCGACCTCGTCATCTTCGACGAGCCGACCACCGCGCTCGACGTCACGACGCAGGTCGAGGTATTGCAGGCGTTCCGCCGCGTCTTCCGCGAGGAGGGGTCGACCGGCGTCTACGTCTCGCACGACCTTGCGGTCGTCGCACAGGTCGCCGACCACATCCTCGTCCTGCAACGCGGCCGGGTGTGCGAACAGAACCGCGCGGAAACCCTGATCGCCACGCCCGCGGACGACTACACCCGGATGCTGATGGGCGCGGCGCATCCCGTCGTCGCCTCCACCAAGCCCATGCCTAGCACGACGCCGCTGCTGACGATCGAGGGTGTTTTCGCGGGCTATGGCCCGGTCGACCGCGCGGGGCGCCCCGCCAATCCGGTGTTGAGCGACGTCAGCCTGACGATCGCACGCGGCGCGGCGGTGGGCGTCATCGGCGAATCCGGCTCGGGCAAGTCGACCGTCGCGCGCGTCGTCGCCGGGCTCCTCGCCCCCACCGCGGGGCGGGTGATCCTCGATGGCGAGGAACTGGCCCCCGCGCTGTCGGGCCGCACCCGCGAACAGCTGCGCCGCGTCCAGATCGTGTTCCAGAACGCGGACGTCGCGCTCAACCCCGCGCACAGCGTCCACGACATCCTGGGGCGCGTGCTGCGCTTCTACCACGGGATGCGAGGGCCCGACGTCGACCGCCGCGTCGGCGAACTGCTCGACCTCACCCGCCTGCCCGCGACCGCGATGCATCGCCGCTGCGACGAGCTGTCCGGCGGGCAGAAGCAGCGCGTCAACCTCGCCCGTGCGCTCGCCGCCGACCCGGAGGTGATCCTGTGCGACGAGGTCACCTCCGCGCTCGACACCGTGGTGCGCGGCGCCATCCTGGAACTGCTGGCCGACCTGCGCCGCGACCTGGGGCTGGCGTACATGTTCATCAGCCACGACATCGCCACCGTGAAGGCGCTGTGCGACGAGATCGTCGTCCTCTACAAGGGCACCCGCGTCGAAAGCGGCGCCAGCGCGACCTACGATACCGCGCCCTACCACCCCTATACCGACCTGCTGATCGCCTCGGTGCCGGAGATGCGCCGCGGCTGGCTGGCGGACGAGACCGCGCGCACCGCGGTCCCCTTCGCCGATGCCGCGATCACGCCGGAGCTGTGCCGCTTCCTGCCGCGCTGTCCGGTCGCGATCGCCGGCCGGTGCGACAGTATTGCGCCGCCGCTGCGCATGCTGACCGCGGGCAACGCCGTGCTGTGCCACCGCGGCGAGGCCGAACTCGTCGGGTGACGCTGCGCGGCACCCGTGCTAGGCGGCGTGCCTGATGCGCGCGCTGCTGCCCTATCTGGCCTGCCTGATGCTGCTCCTGACCGGGCTGGCGGGCGCGGCGCACGCCGCCGAAGGGGCGGGCGGCACGCTGGGCGGAATCACCCTCTCGATCCATAGCGACGGCGATGGCGACGAATCGCCCGCCGACGCCGATTCGGGCGTCGCGCATCATCACGGCGGCTGCCACGGGCACGACACCGGCGAGCCGGTTCGCGCCGCCGCCGGCCCGGTCCATGCCGACACCGGCCTGCTCGCCGGACCGCTGCGCGTGGCGCGGCTGAACGGCACCCGCGCCACGATCACGCCGCGCCCTCCCCAGGCCTGACGCACCGCCGGGGCGCACCTGCGCCCTGACGTCCGTCGTCAGGAGATCCATTGCCATGAAGTCCTTCGTCGCGGCCGTCACGGCCGCTGCGTGCTGCATCGTCGCGACGCCGACGCTCGCCCAGCTGACGCTCGACCAGGCGGTCGTCGCGGCCGGCGGTTCCGCCCCCGCCGCCGACGCCGCCACCGCCGCGCTCGCCGCCGCCCAGGCGACGCGCGACGTCGCCGCCTTGCGCCCGAACCCGCAATTCCAGGCGCAGATCGAAAATATCGCCGGCAGCGGCGCCTATGCCGGCCTGCGCAGCGCGGAGACGACCATCGGCGTCTCGATCCCGCTCGAACTGGGCGGCAAGCGCGGGGCGCGCATCGCCGCGGCCGACGCCGCGCTGACCCGCACCCGGCTACAAGCCGCCATCGCCGGTGCCGACATCCGTCAGCAGGTGACCCAACTCTTCATCGAGGCGGTCGCCGCCGAACGGCGTGCCGTGGTCGCGAACGACCAGCTGCGCATCGCCACCGACGCCGCGCGGGCCGCCGGTCTGCGCGTCGAGGCCGGTCGCGCCAGCCCGCTCGAACAGCAGCGCGCCGAGGTGACGCGCCTTAACACCGCGGCACAGGTCGAGCGCACCCGTCGCCTGGCGGACGCCGCCGCGCGGAACCTCGCGCGCCGGATCGGCCACGATCCCGTCGCGCTCGACCTCGCCTGGCTCGACGCGCTGCCCCCCGCCGGTCCCCGACGACCGATCGAGACGGAACGGACGCTCGCGCTCGCCGCCGCCGATGCCGATGTCGCGGTCGCCGATGCGGGCGTCCGCCTCGCCCGCTCGCAGCGCGTGCCCGACCTCTCCGTCGGCCCCGCGGTGCGCCGCCTCTCGCAGACCGGCGACACCGCGGCGGTCATCAGCGTCGCGATCCCGATCCCCGTCTTCGACTCCGGGCGCCGCGCGGTGGATCAGGCCGCGGCCGAGCGCAGTCGCGCCGAGGCGCAGCGCCGCGCCACCCGCCTCGACGTCGAACAGGCGATCACCGATGCGCAGGCGGAGGCGGACAATGCCGCGATCACCGCGCGCACCGCCACCGGCCCTGCACTCGCCGCCGCGCAGGAGGCCGCACGGATCGCGCGCATCGGCTACCGCGAGGGCAAGTTCGCGCAGCTCGACCTGCTCGATGCCGAACGCACGCTCGCCGACACCCGCCTCGCCGCGATCGACGCGCTCGCCGCCTATCGCCTCGCCCGCGCCCGGCTGGAGCGCCTCACCGCGCCCGCCCCTCAGGACAACTGACCCATGACGATCCGATCCATCACCGCCGCCACGCTGCTCCTGCTCGCGGGCTGCGGCAGCACCGAGCCCGCCAACGACACCGCCCCGCACGAGGAAGCCGGCGAGCATCACGACGAGGGTGCGGTCACGCTCACCGCCGAACAGATCGCCGCCGCCGGCATCAAGCTGGAGCGCCCGACCGTCGGCGGCGCCGCGACGATCGAGGTCCCCGCCGTGATCGAGGGCGATCCCGCCGCGACGCAGGTCGTGTCCGCCAGCACCGGCGGACGCGTCGTCGCGCTCACCCGCAATCTGGGCGAGCCCGTCACGCGCGGCCAGACGCTGGCGGTGATCGAGAGCCGCGAGGCCGCGCAATTGAACGGAGAGGTCGCCGCCGCCCGCGCGCGCCTGTCGCTCGCGCAGTCCAATCTGGCGCGCGAGCAGCGCCTGTTCGCGCAGCGCGTTACCCCCGAACAGGACCTGACCGCCGCGCGCACCGCCGCCGCCGAGGCGCGCATCGCGCTGCGCCAGGCGCAGGGACAGGTCGCCGCCGCGGGCACCGGCGGCGCGGCAGGATCCAACCGCCTCGCCATCGCAGCGCCGATCGCCGGCCGCGTCATCGCGCGGACTGCAGTGCTGGGGCAGAGCGTCGCCCCCGACGCCGAACTCTACCGCATCGCCGCGCTCGGCAGCGTCTCGGTTGCGCTCAACCTGCAACCCGCCGATGCCGGCCGCGTGCCCCCGGGTGCGACCGTCACCGTGCGCGCCCCCGGGCGACAGGCGACCGCACGCATCGGCTTCGTCTCGCCCGCGCTCGACGAACAGACCCGGCTCGTCCCCGCGATCGCCACGCTCGACAATCGTGCCGGGGAGTGGCGCATCGGCGAGGCGGTGACCGCCGCAGTCCGGCTTGCCGGCGGCGACGCCGCGGGCACGATCCGCGTGCCGCTGACGGCGGTCCAGTCGATCGAGGGGCGCCGCGTCGTCTTCGTCCGCACGCCGACCGGCTTTCGCGCCGTCCCCGTCACCATCGGCGACACCGCGGGCGACAGCATGATCGTCCGCACCGGCCTTTCGGGCCGAGAGCAGATCGCCACCGTCAACAGCTTCACGCTCAAGGCCGAACTCGGCAAGGGCGAAGCAAGCCACGAGGATCATTGAGCCATGATCGCAGGAATCGTGACCTGGGCGGTCGCGCAGCGCTGGCTCGTACTCGCCCTCACCGCGGTGGCCGCCATCATCGGCGCCTTCGCGCTCTACCGGCTGCCGATCGACGCGGTGCCCGACATCACCAACAATCAGGTGCAGATCAACGTCCGCGCCCCCGCGCTGTCGCCCGAACTGGTCGAGAAGCAGGTGTCCTTCCCGATCGAGACCGCGCTCGCGGGCATCCCCGGGCTCGACCACACCCGCTCCTTGAGCCGCAACGGCTTCGCGCAGGTGACCGCGGTGTTCGATGACCGTACCGACGTCTATTTCGCGCGACAGCAGGTCGGCGAGCGGCTGGCGCAGGCGGCGGAGACGCTGCCCGCCGGCGTCCAGCCCGAAATGGGCCCGATCGCGACCGGGCTGGGCGAGGTCTATATGTGGACCGTCCGGCTCGATCACCGCGCCGACGATCGCCACATGCCCGGCGAACCCGGCATGCAGCCCGACGGCAGCTACATCACGCCGGAGGGCGAGCGGCTGACCAGCGAGGAGGACAAGGCGACGTACCTGCGTACCGCGCAGGACTGGATCGTCACGCCCTTGCTCAAGAACACGCCGGGCCTCGCCGGGATCGATTCGATCGGCGGCTATGCCAAACAATATCTGGTCGTCCCCGACGTCGCGCGGCTGGCGGCGATGCGCCTGACGCTGACCGATGTCGCCACCGCGCTGGAGCGCAACAACAGCAGCATCGGCGGCGGCGTGGTGGAACGCAACGGCGAGGGGCTGGCGGTCCGTTCCGACGCGCTGATCCGCAACGCCGACGAGCTGGCGCGCACCATCGTCGCCACGCGCGAGGGCGTGCCGGTGACGCTCGATCAGGTCGCCACCGTGCGCACCGGACAGGCGATCCGCATGGGCTCCGCGTCGGAGAACGGGACCGAGGTCGTCGTCGGCACCGCGATCATGCGCATCGGCGAGAACAGCCGCACCGTCGCCACCGCGGTCGCGGACCGGCTGGCCTCGATCAACGCCTCGCTGCCGCCCGACGTGGTGGTGCAGCCCGTACTGGACCGCACCGCTCTGGTCGATTCGACCATCCGCACCGTCGCGCGCAACCTGACCGAGGGCGCGCTGCTGGTCATCGCTGTGCTCTTCGCGCTGCTCGGCAACTTCCGCGCGGCGCTGATCGCGGCGCTGGTGATCCCGGTGACGATGCTGCTCACCGGGTTCGGCATGCTCCACGCAGGCGTCTCCGCGAACCTCATGAGTCTGGGCGCGCTCGACTTCGGGCTGATCGTCGATGGCGCGGTCATCATCGTCGAGAATGCGCTGCGCCGCCTCGCCGATTTCCGTCACCACGAAGGCCGTGCGCCCGACCGGGCCGAACGCCTCGCCACCATCACCGCCGCGGCGCGCGAGATGATCCGCCCCAGCGTCTACGGACAGGCGATCATCATCCTCGTCTACATTCCGCTGCTGACGCTGACCGGCGTCGAGGGGCGGACGTTCGTGCCGATGGCGCTGACGGTCATCATCGCGCTCGCCTTCGCCTTCGTGCTGTCGATCACCTTCGTGCCTGCGATGATCGCCTGCCTGCTCACCAAGCCGGTCGAGGAGAAGGACGGCCGCATCGTCGCCTGGCTTAAGCGCCGCTACGAACCCGGGCTGACTCGCGCCATCGCCCGGCCGAAGGTGACCCGCGCCGCGGGTATCGCCGGTGTCATTGTCGCCGTCCCCGCCTTCCTCTCTCTGGGGCAGGTGTTCCTGCCGCAGCTGGACGAGGGCGACCTGCTGATCCAGGCGCTGCGCATCCCCGGCACGTCCGTCCGCCAGAGCCAGGCGATGCAGGTGCCGATCGAGCGCATGATGGCGCGCCAGCCCGAGGTGCGCTTCGTCTTCTCCAAGACCGGCACCGCCGAACTGGCGTCGGACCCGATGCCCCCCAACGCGACCGATATGTTCGTCATCCTGAAGCCTCGCGAGGAGTGGCCCGACCCCTCGCTGTCGAAGGAGGCGCTGGTCGAGCGGATCGAGGGCAAGCTCGCGACCATCCCCGGCAACGCCTACGAGATCACCCAGCCGATCCAGATGCGGTTCAACGAGCTGATCGCGGGCGTGCGTGGCGATGTCGCGGTCAAGGTTTTCGGCGACGACTTCGGGCCGATGGGGCAGACCGCGGAGCGCATCGCCGCGATCCTGCGCCGCACGCCCGACGCGGTCGACGTCAAGGTCGAGCAGACCGAGGGCTTGCCGATGCTCGACATCCGCGTGAACCGCGACGCCATGGCGCGGCTGGGCGTCACCGCGCAGGACGTGCAGGACACCGTCAGCGCGACGGTCGGCGGGCGCGAGGCGGGCGTCATCTTCGAGGGCGACCGCCGCTTCCCCGTCGTGCTGCGCCTGTCGGAGGCGGAGCGCGCCGACCTCGACCTGCTGCGCCGCGTGCAGGTGCCCACGCCCTCGGGCGCGTTCGTGCCGCTGGCGGGCGTCGCCGACATCCGCATCGTCGACGGCCCCAACCAGATCGGGCGCGAGAACGGGAAGCGCCGTATCGTCGTGCAGGCCAATGTCCGCGGTCGCGACGTCGGCAGCGTCGTCGCGGAGGCGCAGGCCGCGGTGGCGCGCGACGTCCGCCTGCCGCCGGGCAGCTACCTCGAATGGGGCGGCCAGTTCGAGAACCTTGCCTCCGCGCGCCAGCGGTTGCAGTTCGTCGTCCCCGCCTGCCTCGTGCTGATCCTGCTGCTGCTGTACGGCGCGCTACGATCGGTACGCGATGCCGCGATTGTCTTCACCGGGGTGCCGCTCGCGCTGGTCGGCGGCGTGCTGGCGCTGGCGCTTCGGGGGATGGACTTCTCCATCTCCGCCGCGGTGGGGTTCATCGCGCTGTCGGGGATCGCGGTGCTCAACGGGCTGGTGATGATCTCCTCGATCCGCGACCTGATGCGCGGCGGCATGGACCGCGTGACCGCGGCGCGTACCGGCGCGCTCCAGCGGCTGCGCCCGGTGGCGATGACCGCGCTGGTCGCCAGCCTCGGCTTCGTGCCGATGGCGCTCGGCCATGGCGCGGGCGCGGAGGTGCAGAAGCCGCTCGCCACCGTCGTCATCGGCGGGCTGCTGTCGGCGACGCTGCTGACGCTGTTCGTCCTCCCTGCGCTGGCGGCGCTGCCGCGACGGGGAGAGGGAGCATCTGCCAGTTCCTGACCCTCATCGTCATTCCCGCGGAGGCGGGAATCCAGACACGCAGGGGGGGGGCGGCTCGATCGCGAACGGTAGCGTATCTGGATCCCCCCTTCGCGGGGATGACGGCAGGGGCGGGGGCTGAAACCCGCGCTCACTCCCCCGGCGCGCGCGCCACGATCGCCAGCGCGTGCACCCGCTCCGCCAGCAGCTCCGCCAGCGCGCGGTTCACGAGCCGCTGGCGCTCCACCCGCGAGCGGCCGACGAACGCCGCGCTCTCCACCACCACCCGGAAATGGCTCTCCCCGCTGCCGTCGTCGCCCATATGCCCGCGGTGCTGCGCGCTCTCGTTGACGACCTCCAGCCGCGTCGGCGACAGCGCGGTGGTGAGGCGGGCGGTGATCTCGGCCGCGACGGGCCCGGTAGCGGTATCGGTCATCCGCCCCATATAGGCCAATCGACACAAGGATGACGGTCTAAAAGGTGGCTTCAAACAAGGATCGCCCGCACACGCGGTTCCACGGACGGATGGAGGGCACCGGCCAGCCCTGCTCGCATCCCGGCTGCCCGGAAGCGGGCGAGTTTCGCGCGCCCCCGCTCGAAGGCCCCGGCGACGGCGAGGGCCGCCCGCGCTTCCGCTTCTTCTGTCTGGAGCATGTCCGCGCCTTCAACGCCGGCTACAATTACTTCGACGGGATGACCGCGGAGGAAATCCATCACGCCCAGCGTCCGATGGCCGGCTGGGAGCGCGAAACCCGCGCCTTCGCGCGCGCCGGCATGGGCGACGCCGGCCCGCGCTGGGCCGATTACGCCGACCCGCTCGACGCGATCGGCGCGCGCTTACGCCGCACCCACGCGCCCGAGCGCAAGGACGGCAAGCCGCTGTCGGGCGAGGATCGCCGCAGCCTCGACGTCCTCGGCCTCCCCGCCGACGCCGATCGCAGCGCGCTGCGCAAACGCTATTCGGAACTGGTGCGGCGCTACCACCCCGATCGCAACGGCGGCGACCGCAGCCACGAGGCGCAACTGGGAAAGGTGATCGCCGCCTACCAGCAATTGCGACAGGCACCGGCCTTCGCCTGACCGTCATTCCGGGCTAGACCCGGGATCCCGCTTCTTCGCGACGGCGGCTGGAAAGCGGGACCCCAGATCACGGCGAAACCTTTACAAAAGTCTTCATCGTCATGCCGGACCTGTTCCGGCATCCACCGTGCCGCGAAGTCACAAATGCTTGATGTTGCGGAACGGTAGACCCCGGATCACGTCCGGGGTGACGAAGGCTCAGATAACGTCCAGCACCAGCCCCAGCCGCCGTGCCTCTTCCGCCTCGATATACCAGTTCTTCGGTGCGCGCTCCTTCAGCTCCTCCAGCGTCACCTGCGTCCCCTCCACCAGTGCGGCGAAGCCCTCCTCCTGGATACGGATCGAATCCTCGATTTCGTGCAGCTTGGCCTTCAGCAGCGGCGACAGCGTGTTGAGCGGGCCCGACAGGGTGATCGTCGAATCCATCAGCCGCTCGTGGATCATGATCCGCGAATGCTTGGTCAGGAAGCGCTTGTCCGCGGGGAAGGCGGACATGAAGGTCGCGCCCGCGGAATAGACCGCCACCTTGCCCAGAAAAAGCGCCTCGCGCCCGGTATATTCGCGCAGCAGCCGGATCGAATCGCCCATCGCGCGCGCCATTTCGGGGTCGCCGCCCAGCGTGGTGATCGACACCACCACCGGCCCGTCACCGGGCGCGGCGGCGAGCTGCGCCTTGAAATTGTCGTACATCGCTCCGTCCACGGTCCCGTGGAGCTGGATGTGCGGAACGGCGAGGAGCGGATAGGAGCTGGCGCGTTGGTCTGTCATGCGCGCCCAATCGGCGAGCGACTTCAGGGTTCCGCGCGAACAGGTTGATCCCGATCAACCGGCTGGTCAATTTCCACCGCCGGCGGCGGCGGCTTCATCCACAGCGCGGTCAGCAGGAACAGGATCAGGTTGGTCCCCTGCGTCAGCGCGGCGCCTGCCACCAGCAGCCCCGCCATGGCATCGCGCGGCACCGTCAGCCCGCCGCTCATCTGCAATCCGGCGGCCATGAACAGCAGGTCGCGGTTGGGGATGAACGGCAACCGCGCGATCACCAGCTGCGCGGTCAGGAAGCTGAGCCAGGTCGTCCAAGGCTCGCCCGGCAGCACGATCGCCCATTGCGCCACCTGGATCGTCAGGTTGATGACCGTGCGCGTGACGTGGATGCCGAACACCTGCCCCGCGACGCGCCCGCTGACCGACAGGATCGCGTGGCGGAACCGCAGCAGGAGCGGCAGCGTCAGGCTGCACGCGAGGATGACCGCGATCAGCACGCCCCAGCTGGAATCGAGCCACGACGCGATGCGCCCCGTGGGCGCGCGCGCGATGAAGGTGACGATCAGCACCCCCGCCGCCGCCGCGCCCGCCAGCGACGACAGGATCGCATTGTCCTTCACCGCCAGCAGCAGCTTGCGCGAATCGATCCCCAGCCGCGACCTCGCCCATTGGTAAAGGTAGAAATCGCCCGAATAGTCGACCAGCACCGCATTCACGATGCGCTTGCGGATCATCACCGGCAGCGCGCCGGGGATCCTCTGCCCCAGCAGCAGCCTGAAAATGGGCAGCTCGCTGACGGGCAGCACCATGAAATTGACGAAGAACAGGATGTAGAACCACGGATTGGCCGGCAGCGACCGCAACACCTCCGCCCAGCCGATCGCACGCAGTTGCAACAGCAGGATCGCGATGATCGCGACGAAGAAGAGGACGCGGAGGATGCGGCCGAGGCGTTTGGCACCGGGTGTTTCGGCCCATGCCTGAACGCGGGTGACGAACGGCTGGAGTGTCACGAACGACGCCCCGCCACACGCGCCGTGCTCCTGCGCAGGCAGGAGCCCAGGGTTGCCGGGCCCAACGCAGCCCCACCCACCCCGTCACCCCGGACCTGTTCCGGGGTCCAGGGTTCCGCGCACCCGACGATCGCGAGGCGCGCGGCGTCGTGGATGCCGGAACGACTCCGGCATGACGGGGGTTGGCCGACGCTCTCCACCATCCTACCCCGCCAGCGCCTCGACCAGCGCCTGCACCTTCTTCTGCCGCCATTGCGGCGTCGGCGCGACCAGCCAGTAGCCCAGCCGCGACGGCTCCGGCGCGCCCAGCACCGCCACGCGCCCCTCCGCGATGTCGCGCGCGGCGAGAAGTTCGGGCACCGTCGCGCGGCCCAGCCCCGCCGCGACCGCATCGATCGCCAGACCTGCATCGCCGACGCGGATCAGCGCCGCCGCATCCGCCCCCGGCGCGCCGGGCCACAGGATCGCGGTATCCGCACCGCCCCCCGGGCGCTCGACTGTCACCAGCCCTTCGCTCTCGATCGCCTCGCCCTCGATCCCGCCCGGCCCCTCGCCCCAGCGGATCGCCAGGTCCAAATTCGCCTCGGTGAAATCCACCGCCTCATCCGCGGTCACCAGTGCGAAGCGGACGTCGCCGTCGCGCGCCGACACCTCGGCCAGCCGCGGCAACAGCCACTTCTCGATCACGTCGCGCGGCGCCGCGATCGTCAGCGACTTGGACGACTGCCCCGCCTGCATCGCGCGCACGGCTTCCTCGAACTCCAGGAAACCCTGCCTGAGCGGCGCCAGTCCCGCCTCGCCCTCCGGCGTCAGCTCCAGCCCCTTGGTCGTGCGGCGGAAGAGGACGACGCCCAGCGTATCTTCCAGCGCGCGGATCTGCTGCCCGACCGCCGCCGGCGTGACCGCCAGCTCGTCCGCGGCGCGCGTGAACGACAGGTGCCGCGCGGCGGCATCCAGCACGCGCAGCCCGTTGAGCGGCAAGTGGGTGCGCTTCACTGGACCCCCGCGGGCGCGGTCAGCGCGAACTTCGGGATCGCGACGTCGAAGGTGCGCCCATCCTCCGCGATCATGCGATAGCTGCCCTGCATCGACCCCGTCGGGGTGGCGAGCGGGCAGCCGGAGACGTAATCGTAGCTGGCGCCCGGAGCGATCAGCGGCTGTTCGCCGACCACGCCCTCGCCCTCCACCGTATGGCGCGCGCCGCGCCCGTCGGTGATGATCCAGTGCCGCGTCAGCAGCTGGACCGCGCCCGCGCCCTCGTTCTCGATGCGGATATGATAGGCCCAGAACCAGCGCCCCCGCGCCGGCTCCGACTGTTCGGGCAGGTAGCTGCACGATACGCGCACCGTCACCGTGCCCGTCGTCGCGGCATCGGGGAACAGTGCCTCGATCACGCTGCTAGAGCCCCACCGCGGTCAGCGCACGGTCGAGATCCTCGATCAGGTCGGCCGGATCCTCCAGCCCGACGTTGAGCCGCAACAGCCCCTCGGTCACGCCCATCTCCGCCCGCGCCTCCGGCGCGACGCCGTAATGCGTGGTCGAGGCCGGATGCGTCATCAGCGAGCGCGAATCGCCGATGTTGTTGGAGATGTCGATCAACTCCAGCGCGTTGAGCAGCGCGAGCGCCTGTGCCCGGTCGGCGACCTCGAACGCGAAGATTCCCCCCGCCGCCTCCATCTGCGACATGGCGAGATTGTGCTGCGGGTGGCTGGCAAGCCCGGGGTGCAGGATGCGCGGCACCCGCGGCTCGAGGAAGCGCCCTACGCTAAGCGCATTGTCGGACTGGCGGCGGATGCGCAGGTCCAGCGTCTCCAGCCCCTTCAGCACCACCCAGGCGTTGAACGCCGACAGCGTCGGCCCGGTGTTGCGCGTGAACGGCAGCAGCGTGTTGAGGATGAAATCCTCCGTCCCGCATACCGCGCCGGCCAGCACGCGACCCTGCCCGTCCATCATCTTGGTCGCGGAATAGGCGGTCACATCCGCGCCGAAATCCATCGGCCGCTGCAGCGCGGGCGTGGCGAAGGCATTGTCGACCACGCTGGTGATCCCGCGCTCGCGCGCGATTCCGCAGACGGCGCGCAGGTCGACCACGTCCATCGTCGGATTGGCCGGCGTCTCGAAGAAGAAGACCTTCGTATTCGGCTTCACCGCGTCCTGGAACGCCTGCGGGTCGCGCGCATCGACCGTCGTCGTCTGGATGCCGAACTTGGGCAGCAGGGTATCAACCAGCCAGCGGCACGATCCGAACGCCGCGCGGCCCGCGACGACATGGTCACCCTGCTGCAACTGGCACAGCAGCACCGCGGTCATCGCCGCCATGCCGGTCGCCATGGTGCGGCACGCCTCCGCCCCCTCCAGCAGCGCAATGCGCTGCTCCAGCATCTCGACGGTCGGGTTCTGGAGCCGGGAATAGGTCATCCCCTGCTGCTCGCCGGCGAAGCGCGCCGCAGCATCCTCCGCACGGTCGTAGCTGTAGCCCGACGTGAGGAACAACGCCTCCGACGTCTCGCCATATTCCGACCGCGCGGTCCCGCCGCGCACGGCCAGCGTCGCCGGCCGCCAGTGCTGGGTGATCGATCGGTCCTGTCCGGTGCGCCGCTTCATGCGCGCCGCTTTGCCCCCCGGCGGCGGCGGACACAAGGGGCCCCCTCGTCATGCCGGATCCTTCGACATGCTCAGGAGAGCCTTGTTCCGGCATCCACTGTGCCGCAAGAGTTTCCATCGCTGCGCCTGCGGGACGGTGGATGCCGGGACCAGCCCGGCATGACGAAGAAGGATACGGATGGCCGCCCTCACCCGCAAACCCGCGATCCTCAGCCTCCTGATCGCGCTCGCCTCATGGCCGATCTTCCTCTTCCGCCTGTCCGTCCCGCACATGATCGTGTTCGACGAGATCCATTACGTCGCCGCCGCGCGCCAGCTGATCGCGCTGTCCGGCCCGGCCAATATCGAACACCCGCTGCTGGCGAAGGAGATCATCGCCGCCTCGATCCTGACCTTCGGCGACACCCCCTTCGGCTGGCGCTTCGCTTCCACGATCGCGGGCGCGGCGACCGTCGCGGGGGCGTTCGCGCTGGCACAGGTCGTCACCCGCCGCACCCGCGCGGGGCTGCTCGCCGCTATCCTGACGCTGCTGGGGTTCACCGTCTACGTCCAGGCACGGATCGCGATGCTCGACACGTTCATGCTCGCCTTCCTGCTCTGGGGGATCGTGCTGCTCGCCGCCAGCATGCGCACCGGCGGCATGACGCGCTGGACCGGGGGCGCGGTGCTGCTGGGGCTTGCCACGGCGTGCAAATGGGCCGCCGCACCCTATGTCGCCGCGGCGGGCGTCACCTTCCTGATCCTGCGCCGCGGCCGTGCCGATCGCTGGCCGGGGATGCGCACGGTGCCAGCGCTCGCGATCCTGGGCGGCGTGTCGGTCGCGACCTATTTCCTCACCTTCGTACCCGCCTTCTTCTACGCCACGGATGCGCTCACGCTGCGCACGCTGCTGCCGTTTCAATACGAAATGTACCAGCGCCAGACGCAGGTCCTGCCGCCGCACACCTATCAGTCGAACTGGTGGACATGGCCGCTGATGATCCGCCCGATCTGGTATCTGTACGAGCGCGCGGACGAGGCGCAGCGCGGCATCCTGCTAATCGGCAACCCCGCGGTGATGTGGGGCGGGCTGGTCGCGGTGGCGGCGTGCTTCGCGGGCTGGGTGAAGACCGGCGCGACGCGGCTGCTGGCGCCCGCAATGCTGTGGACCTTCGCGGTCGGCATCTTCGCGGTGATCCCCAAGTCGCTCGGCTTCTATTATTATTACTACCCCGCCAGCGTGTTCGTCGCGGTCGCGCTGGCGGTGGCGCTCGACGCATGGCGCGCGGAGATCGGCCGCTGGGTAGAGGCGTACCTGCTGCTCGCCTTCGCGCTGACGCTCTATTTCCTGCCGGTCCTGTCGGCACAGGCGCTCGCCCACGCGGGCGCGTTCAGCCGCTGGACATGGTTCGCCAGCTGGATCTGACCCCCTCTACTCCCCATGCCGTTCGTGCTGAGGAGGCATTGAGCTTGTCGAAATGCCGTCTCGAAGCACATGCGCAACACGCGCCCTTAGAGACGAGGCTTCGACAAGCTCAGCCTCTCCTCAGGACGAACGGACTGTTCGCGCCCCGAGGGGTCACCGATACCGCCCCCAGGTAAACCGCGACGACAGCGCATAATTCCACACCGCCCCCACCGCGACCCCCAGCAGCGCGGACGCCGCCCACGCCCCCTGCCGCACATCGTGCAGGAACGCCGCGACGCCGACGTTCGCCACCGCCCCCACCGCGCAGATCAGGCAGAACGCCACCCACCCGTCGAGCAGCGCCCGCGCCCCCTTCAGCCGCCGGTCGCGGTACGTCAGCGCGTTGTTCAGGAAGAAGTTGAACGTCATCGCCACGAAGGTCGCCGCGATCGTGCCGCCCAGAAACGACCAGCCGAGCGCAACATAGGTCAGCGTCAGCACCGCCATATGCACGGCCGCGCCCAGCGCGCCGATCGCGGAGAACATCGCGAACCGCACCGGCACGACGCGCCCCAGCTTCCGGTCGTACAGCGCGATCAGATATTCCAGCGCCACGACATGGTCGAGCTTGCTCTCTCCCACCGTCCGCACGCGGAACGTATAGGGCAGCTCGACCGCGCTCAGCGGGCGCGGGCTGGCGCTCATGATGTCGAGCAGGATCTTGAACCCGATCCCGCCCAGCCCGGGCACCAGATCTCTCACTATCGCGGTGCGGATCATGAAGAACCCGCTCATCGGGTCGCTCAGCTCCGAGCGCAGCACCATCCCCGCCAGCCGCGTGGCAAGTGCGGACTTGGCGACGCGATCGCTGTCCCATTCCCCCGTCCCGCCGCCCGCGACGAAGCGCGATCCGACCGCCAGATCGACCGCCGGGTCCGCCTGCAACGCCGCCGCCATCTTCGGCAACAGCGTCTCGTCGTGTTGCAGGTCGCCGTCCATCACCGCGACCAGCGGTGCGGCGGTGGCGCACATCCCCTCGATACACGCGGTCGACAGCCCGCGCCGCCCGATCCGCTGGATCACGCGCACACGGCGGTCGACCCGCGCCAGTTCGCGCGCGGCCTCCGCCGTCCCGTCCGGGCTGTCGTCGTCGACGAAGATCGCCTCCCACGCGAGCCCCGCCAGCGCCGCCTCCAGCCGCGCGACGACGGTCGCGACATTGCCGCGCTCGTTGAACGTCGGAATGACGACCGCGAGGTCGAGATTCATCGCGCCCTCACCCTTCCGGCGCTACGCGCCTCCCTCCCTCTCCCAATGGGAGAGGGAAGGGGCCCATCGGCGCAGCCGTTGGGAAGGGTGAGGGCGACGTAAAAAATCACAACGCCGCCAGCACCGCATCCCCCATCGCGCGCGTCGACGCGTCGCCGCCCAGATCCGGCGTCCGCACGCCCGACCGCAGCGCCGCCGCCACCGCCGCCTCGATCCGGTCCGCCGCCGCTGCCATGTCGAGCGAGTGGCGCAGCATCATCGCCGCCGACAGGATCGCGGCGCAGGGATTGGCCTTCCCCTGCCCCGCGATGTCGGGCGCGGAGCCGTGGATCGGCTCGTACAGCCCCTTGCCGTCCGCATCGAGCGAGGCGGACGGCAGCATCCCGATCGACCCCACGCACATGCTCGCCTGATCGCTCAGGATGTCGCCGAACAGATTGCCGGTCACGATCGTGTCGAACGCGCCCGGGTTGCGCACCAGCTGCATCGCGGCATTGTCGACGTACATGTGCGTCAGCTCGACGTCCGGATATTCCGCCGACACCTCGATCACCACGTCGCGCCACAGCTGCGACGTCTCCAGCACGTTCGCCTTGTCGACCGAACACAGCTTGCCGCGCCGCTTCGCCGCGGTCTGGAAGCCGATATGCGCGATACGCCGCACCTCCGCCTCGTCATAGCGCATCAGGTCGTGCCCTTCGCGCAGCCCGGCGTCGGTCGTGCGCCGTCCCTTCTCGCCGAAATAGACGTCGCCGTTCAGTTCGCGCACGGTGACCAGATCGATCGCCCCCGCCACTTCGGGCTTCAGCGTGCTTGCATCCTCCAGCCCGGCGAAGATCTTGGCCGGGCGCAGGTTCGCGAACGTCACCAGATGCTTGCGCAGCCCCAGGATCGCCTGCTCGGGGCGCAGGTGCCGCTCCAGCGCGTCGCACGTCGGGTCGCCCACCGCGCCGAACAGGATCGCATCCGCCCGCTTCGCCAGCGCCAGCGTTTCCTCGGGCAGCGGATGCCCGTGCGCGTGATAGGCCGCGCCCCCGACCGGCGCCTCCTCGAACGTCAGCCCCAGGTCCAGCGCGTCGAGCACGCGGCGCGCCTCGTGCGTCACTTCGGGGCCGATGCCGTCGCCGGGCAGAATCGCGATCGTCTTGCTCATGGCGGCAGCGCATGGCGCGCCGCGCGGCGTTACGCAACCGCGCGCTGCAACCGCGCCACCAGCCGCTCTCGCGCCGCCAGCACGTCGCGCCGCCGGTCGGTCAGTACGTCACGCGCCAGGAAATGCCCGGTGATCGCCAGCCCCGCCAGCGCCTCCTCCCCCGTCGCCGCCCCGCCGGTGACGAGGAACGGCGGCAGCGCGAACAGCCGCGCCTCATATCCCGCCGCCGCCGCCCGGCTCACCGCGCCGCCGCTGCGCGGACTGACGAAGCCGAGGTCGTCGACCGCCCCCGTCGCGACACAGGCGGTCAGGTCCAGCCCGAACCCCAGCTCCGCGAGCAGCAGCAGCTCGTACCGCGCCAATGCCGCCGCCCAGCCGCGCGCGGAGGGCGCGGCCTCCACCGCGTCGAGCAGTCCCGCCAGCGCATCGTGCAGCCGCGGGTAGGGCTGCGCCTCCGGCAGCGCCGCCGCGGTCAGCGCGGTCGTCCAGTCGAGCGCCGCGGCGGGCAGCGCCTCGGCATGGAGCGCCGCGCGGCTGTGGACCAGCTCGACGGTCAGCGCGGGCAATTGCTCGTCGGTCCGCGCGCGCCACTCGCCCCGCACCAGATTGGCGGGTTGCAGCACCGGGCGCAGCCGCCGCGAATGCCCGCCCCGCACATAGCCCGCACGCACCCCGTAGTCGCGCGTCAGCGCCCGCACCACCGCGCCATGCTCCCCATGCGCGCGGACGGACAGGACGATGGCATCGGCGATCAGGTGCATCGTGGGGCATGATACACGACTGACGCCGCAAAAGCTGCCGTGGTCCAGCGGAGGCAGGAGCCCAGGGTTGCGTGTCCCAACCTGCATTGCTCTGCATGGCTCTGGGCTCCTGCCTGCGCAGGAGCACGATGCGGCTTACCTACCGCCCCACCCGCCCCGCCACCGCGCGCAACATCGCCACCCGCTTCGCCGCCGACACCGCGCCGTCGAACCCGCGCAACGCCCCCAGCGCCGCCCGGTTCGCCCATGTCCGCCGCAGCACCACCACGTCGCGACACGCCACCCCGCCGCTCGCCAGCGTGCGCTTGTGCTGCCCGTCCCCTTCCGTGAAGTCGAACCGCGCCCGCCCCTCGCCGAAGAGATCGCCCAGCGCCGCCTCCATCAGCACGCTGCCCGGCGACAGCGCCGCGAACGCCGGGTCGTGCCCGACGTGATCGTACCGCCACGACGTGCCCTGCGCGGTGCAGAACAGATACGCCACCGGCGCCTCGCCCATGAACAGCAGCCACCCGCGCGCGTCGTCGCGCACCACCGCCGCCGCCGCGGCCGGCAGCGCCGCCCCCAGCAGCCGCTCCTGATAGGTCGCCGCCGCCACCGCACGCGCCAGCGGGTGGAACGCCCCCAGTTCCGCGCGCGTGGCGTATCGCCGGATATCCACCCGCCCGCCGTTCGCCGCCGCGAGTTTCCGCGCCTTGCGCTTCATCGCCGCGCGCGTCGACGCCGACAGCCCCGCGCGCCACGCCGCCTCCCCCGCCGCCAGGTCGACGAAATGGCGCACGTAGCGCTGCCGCACCCATGTCAGCCCCGCCATGTCGAGCGCCACGTCCTCGGGCAGCGACGTCACATGCCACCCGTCCGCGCCATTCAGCGCGGGCAACACCGGCGCGACCCTCGCCAGTGCCGCATCCAGCGAGACGCCGACGCGCACCAGCCGCCGCGGGATCGTCGCCAGCGTGCGCGCGCCGACCTGCAGCGCGAACGGATCCGTCACGCCGCGCGTTCGGCGACCAGCGTCGACCACGCCTGCTCGACCTGCCGCCACTGCCGCCGCATGACGCTCGGCGGCAGCGGCTGGTCGGCGCGGCCGAGCGGCAGGCACGGCGCCGACGCGAAATGCGTCGTCGGCAACGTCCCGCGCCGCGCCGCCAGCATCGCGCACAGCGCCTCGAACCGGCGGACATGGACACGGTTGGGCGCGGTGCCCGCGCGGTTGGCGAGCTCGAAGCTGTGGCTGACGATCGTCACCGCGGCATGGTCGTGCGCCACCGCATGGTCCAGCGCGGCGCGCATCTCCGCGATCGACAGCGCGCAGACCTGGACGTTGCGGTAGCTGCCGGGGCGATCCTCGATCACCGTCACCGGCACCTCGACCAGTCCGCGCCGCGCGACGGGCGCGATCTGCGCCGGCGGCAGCCCGATCGCGCTCGGCCACGGCGCGTGCGCCCCGTTATGGCTGCTGTCGTAGCGGATGCCCAGCATCGCCAGCGCCGACAGCGTATCGTCGTTCGCGGCATAGCTGCCGGCGCGAAACGCCACCGGCGCGGGCGCCCCCGCTTCGGTCAGCAGCGCGATCGCCTTCGCCAGCAACGCGCCCTGCGCGCCCTGCGAATGATCGATCAGCTCGAACCGCCCGTGTCGCGCCCCGCCGTCGCCCGCGCAGGCGCCGACCCAATTGGGGTGCAGGTGCAGCTGCACCTCCTGCCCCGCCGCCAGGATCGGCGCGACGACCTGCGCGATCGCTTCGGCACCATAGACCAGCGCGGGCATCGGATCGACGAAGAAGCACGCCTTCAACCCGTGCCGCGCCAGCACCTCCAGCTGCCACGCCAGCCCCACCCCCGCCGGCTCGATCGACCGCGCCCCGATCGCGGGCAGCGCCAGCCCGGCGGCATGATGCCCCCAGCGAAACTCGGTATCAATCGTCAGGAAGACGGCGGGCATGATGCCGGACGGTGTAGCGCCAAGAGGTAAGGGCTTCGTTGCCGCCTATTCGGTGACCCCGAAGCGGCGGAATTCGACCGCCACCTGTGGGTCCATCAGCGTCGCCGCCGCGACGTCCGCCGCGCCCTCCGCCTGCCGCCCGGCCCGCCGCCGCGCCAGCCCGCGCAGATAGAGCGTTCCCGCGCTACCCGGCATCAGGTCGATCGCGGCGTCCAGATCGGCCAGCGCCTCCTCCACCTTCCCCATCCGCAGATAGGCGAGGCCGCGGCTGTCCAGCGCCGCCGCCGGACTGTCGCTCAGCTCGATCGACCGCGTGCAATCCTTCAGCGCGGTGTCGAGCATGACATTGCCCAACCCCTTGACCCAGCAGCGCGAATTGAGGAGCGCCGCGTCGCCCGGCCGCTCGACGATCGCGGCGTCGACCAGCGCGACGCCCTCCCCCGGCTTGCCGTCCAGCGCCAGCAGCTCCGCGCGCGCCGTCACCGCGCCGAACCGGTTGCGGTCCCCACGCGCGATCCGCTCGTCCAGCAGCGCGAACGCCGCCGCGCGGTCGCCCGCCCGCGCCGTCGCCTGCGCCAGCCCGATCAGCGCGCCGTCATTGTCCGGTTCCAGCGCGCGCGCCGCATCATAGTCGGCGATCGCCTCGCGCATCTTGCCCGCGCGTTCGAACAGCGCGGCGCGACGCAGCCGCAGGTCGACCGAATCCTTCAGGTCGATCGCGCGTGTCAGGTCGGCGGTCGCGCCGGCGACGTCGTAGATGCCGGTGCGGAACGAGGCGCGGCTGACATAGCCGCTCTCCTCCTTGGGATCGCGCGCGATGGCGGCCGCGAAGGCCTTTTCCACGCCGGCGAAACGTCCGTCCTTGCGCGCGGCCAGCACCTGCTCGACGCGGGTCGGCAGCTGCGCCGGCGCCAGCACGCGCAGCGCATCCGCCTTCGCCTGCGCATAGCGCGCGCGCTCGCCCGCCAACGCCGCGGGGGCGATTTCCGCCCCGACCGCATCGACGCGATCCTCCACCGTCAGCGTCGCGCCCGACAGCGTCGCGGTGCGATGCATCTGCCGCCCCGCCAGCGTGGCGGGAAGCGTGCGCGCGCCCTCCAGCTCGAACCCCGCGCCGCCTCCGGGCAGCAGCATCACGGTGCGATAGGCGGTGCCGCCCGGCGCGCCGGTCGCCACCGGCAGGTCGCGCCACGCCTGACGCGCGCGATCGGGGGTAAATTCGATCGCGCCGACCGCGCGGTCGACGATGCGGCGATAGCGCCGGTTCTGCCGCCACCAGCCGGTGCTGGTGATGCCGCTGCCGGTGATGACGACGGTCGCGGTGACGGGGTCGTATCGCAGCGCCTCGGCGGCGAATTGCGCGTCGCCGGTTTCCGCGGAGATCAACTGGTCCAGCCACTGGCGCTTCTGCTCCGCATCGGCCTGGTTGGCGAGCGCGGCGACCATCTCCGCGCCGCGCCCGCGCAGCGTGATCCGCGCGTCGAACGTCGCCGGGAAGTCGAGCCCGGCGCGCTGGTCCCAGTTCAGCTCCACGATCCGTTCCGGTCGCGCATCCGCGCGCTGCGGCAGCGTCTCCAGCCCGGCCCCCGCGGCCCGCACCGGCAGCACGGAGTGGAACGCCGGCACGTCGCGGATGTCGTCCAGCCGCGCGCCCAGCCCGGTGCCATCCAGCCACAGCGTCTCGCCGCCCACCGTGGCGCGCACGACGATATGGTCGAACGCCGCGGCGGAGGGCAGCCGCGTCGTCACCAATCCGCCGGTCTGCACGCTCGCGATCGCGGGTTCCGCCTCGATCCCCAGCGCGTGGAGCATCGCCAGCAGCAGCAGCGTCTTCGCCTTGCAATCGCCGTAGCGCAGCTCCCACGTCTTCGCCGGGGCCTGCGGGGTCAGCGCACCGCCGTTCATCCCCACCGCCAGATAGCGGATCTTGCCCTGCACCAGCTCCAGCGCGCGCTGCGTGCGGCGCAACGGGTCCGCCTCCGCGGCGGCGATCGCCTTCACCTCGGCGTCCAGCGCGCTGCCGGGCGCGATCAGTCCCTTGGTCGCATACAGCGGCGCCATCGTGCGCGACACGTCGGCCCAATCGGCGAAGGACGACGCCTCCAGCATCGGCACCTTCACCAGCCGCGCCGGCAGGTCGTCGGGCATGTCGGTCGGCTTGGGCAGCGGCAGCGCGACCGTCACCTCGTGCATCCCGTCGACATCGCGCTCGGTCGTGACCAGCCCCTCGGCATAGCCCTTCCACCGCACCGCCTGGGTCTTCGGCCATATCAACCGCGAGCGGGCGAAACCCGCGCGGAACGGCGCGGTCGGGGTCGGCACCACGGCGACAGCATGACCGCCCATCGCCTTGTCGCTCTGCGTGATCGTGAACGACACGCGCAGCACGTCGCCCAGCTGCAGCCCCGCGACCGGCAGCGTCGCGGTCATCATGCCGTTCAGCACGAACTGCTCCATCTGCTGCTCGCGGCGCAGCGCGGTGAAGCGCTGCCCGCCCGCCAGCAGGTCGATTACCTTGCCGGCGCGCAGGATCTCGACGCGATGTATCGTCAGGTCGCCGCGGTCTGGCATCCACGGGATCGACACATTGCCCAGCTGGGTCAGCAACTGCTCGCTGGCGACGCGTGTCGCGCCATCGACATAGGTGTCGGCGACATCGCCCGAGATGCGCGCCTGCGTGTCGGCCAGCACCACCATCGGCGCGTCCGCGGCCAGCTGCGCCGCGGTGATCGCGGGCGCGGGCGTGACCCATGCCGCCGCGGGCGCGTAGCGCACCGTCTCTGACGCCTGCACGCCCGTCGCGGTCGCCAGCAACACGAAAAACAACGGCGCTCGCCGCATGTAACGATCCCCCCGGAATGTCCCCGGGGACCGTCTTAGCGAGCGGCACGGGCGCGCGATAGCGCCCCGCACCTCAGTGCGCGTGATAGAAGTCGTACACCTGCTGCGCCACCGCCGCCGATACGCCGGGCGCCTTGCGCAGGTCCTCCAGCGACGCGTTGCGCACCGCCTTGCCGGTGCCGAAATGCATCAGCAGCGCCTTCTTGCGCGCCGGGCCGATGCCGGGCACCTCGTCCAGCGGACTGGCGCCGATCGCCTTCGCGCGTTTCGCGCGGTGCGCGCCGATCGCGAAGCGGTGGACCTCGTCGCGCAGCCGCTGGAGGTAGAACAGCACCGGCGCATTGACCGGCAGCGTGATCTCGCGCCCGTCCATCAGGTGGAACACCTCGCGGCCTTCGCGCCCGTGGTGCGGCCCCTTGGCGACGCCCACCAGGCACACGTCCTCGATCCCCAGCTCCTCCAGCACCGCCTTCGCCGCGTTCAACTGCCCGCGCCCGCCGTCCAGCAGCACCAGGTCGGGCCACGTCCCGTTGTCGCGATCAGGGTCTTCCTCCAGCGCGCGCGCGAACCGCCGCGTCAGCACCTCACGCATCATCGCGAAATCGTCGTCGGTCGCGGCCTGTTTGATGTTGAACTTGCGATACTGGCCCTTGCGGAACCCCTCCGGCCCGGCGACCACCATTGCGCCCAGCGCGTGCGCGCCCTGGATATGGCTGTTGTCGTACACCTCGATCCGATCGGGCGCGTCGGGCAGCTCGAACAGCTCCGCCACCTCGCGGTGCAGCTTCGCCTGCGTCGTGCTCTCCGCCAGCCGCCGCTCGACCGCTTCCTTCGCGTTGCGGGTCGCCTGATCGAGCAGCCGGCGGCGCACCCCGCGCTGCGGCACGGTCAGCTCCACCTTGCGCCCCGCCTGCTCGCTCAGCGCCTGCGCCAGCACGTCCGCCTCGGGCAGCACGCGGTCGATGAAGACGGTCCGCGCGGGCGGCACCTCGTCGTAGAATTGCATCAGGAACAGCTGGAGCACCTCGTCCTCCGGCACGTCCGCGGTGTGCGCCGGGAAAAAGCTGCGGTGCCCCCAATTCTGCCCGCCGCGGATGAAGAACGCCTCGATCGCGATCAGCCCCTCATGCGCCGCCAATGCGAAGATATCGGCGTCGCCGACCCCTTCGGCGTTGATGAACTGCGTCCCCTGCACGAACGTCAGCGCCTTCAACCGGTCGCGCAGCACCACCGCCAGCTCGAAGTCCATCGCATCGGACGCCGCCTGCATCTGCGCGCCCAGCTTTGCCTGCACGTCGGTCGCCTTGCCCGCGAGGAATTTCTTCGCATCGCCGACCAGTTCGGCGTACCCGGCCGCGTCGATCCGCCCCACGCACGGCGCCGAACAGCGCTTGATCTGGTACAGCAGGCACGGCCGGTCGCGTGTTTTGAAGAACCCGTCGGTGCAGCTGCGCAGCAAAAACAGCTTCTGGAGCGCGTTCAGCGTGTTGTTGACGCTCCCCGCACTCGCGAAGGGACCGTAATAATCGCCCTTCGCACGCCGCGCGCCGCGGTGTTTCTGGATCCGCGGGAAGTCGTGGTCGGCGCGCAACAGGATGAACGGGAAGGATTTGTCGTCCCGCAGCAGTACGTTGTACGCCGGACGGTAGCGCTTGATAAGCTGCGCCTCCAGCAGCAGCGCCTCCGCCTCGTTGTTGGTCGTGACGATCGTCATCGACCGGGTCAGCGACACCATCCGCTGCAACCGCTTCGACAGGCGGTCGACCTGCACGTAATTGCCGACACGATTCTTCAACGCGCGCGCCTTGCCGACGTACAAAACGTCGCCCTTGGCATCCTGCATCCGGTACACGCCCGGCTTCATCGGCAGCGTGGCGAGCACGTTGCGGATCGCCGCCACCCCCGTTTCCAGGTCGGGCGTGTCCGCCCCGCGCACGGTAAAGGTCGCGGTTTCCTCGTTGAAGCGGTCGGGGGGGCCGTAGCTGCCGGTCATCGGCTGCGATCTAGGAAGCACGCGACTCCGCGGCAACGGCTTGCGGACAGGTGCCAAGGGCGCTATATCCCGCTCGCTTTCTCTTACATCGCAAGGTGCAAGGGGCTGCGGGGCTCACTCCGCGGCGGCAACAAACGCATCTTCAGGACATTCGCTTGGCCGACAACACCGCCCTTTTCCAACTGGTCGAACCCGAAGCGCAGGCACTCGGCTTCGCGCTGGTGCGCGTGCGGCTGTTCGGCAAGGGCGACGAGCGCACGTTGCAGGTGATGGCGGAGCGCCCCGACACGCGCCAGCTGACGATCGACGACTGCGCAGAGCTGTCGCGCCGTCTGTCCGAGAAGCTGGACGCGCTGGAGGAACAGGGCCGCGATCCGATCGAGGGCGCGTACCGGCTGGAAGTGTCCTCGCCGGGCATCGACCGCCCGCTGACGCGCGCGCAGGATTTCACCGACTGGTCGGGCCATGAGGCGCGCATCGTGCTCACCGAACAGGTCGACGGGCAGAAGCAGTTCAAGGGCGAGCTGGAGGGGATCGATGCCGACGGCATGATCGCGATCCGCCACCCGCGCACGGGTGAGCTGGCGCAGGTGCCGTTCGCGCTGATCGCGGATGCTAAGCTGGTCCTGACCGACAAACTGATCGCAGCAACCGTCCCGCTCTCGGTCGAGGGTGCGGACGAAGAAGAGCTTCACGAAGAGGAAAATCACTGATGGCCACGGGCGTCACCGCCAACCGTGCGGAGCTGATCGCGATCGCGAACTCGGTCGCCTCGGAGAAGATGATCGACAAGGCGATCGTCATTGAGGCGATGGAGGATGCGATCCAGCGCGCGGCACGCACCCGTTACGGCCAGGAAATGGACATCCGCGCGAAGCTGGACGCGAACAACGGTGACCTCCGCCTGTGGCGCGTGGTCGAGGTGGTGGAGGAGGTCGACGACCTCTATAAGCAGGTCGACGTAAAGGGCGCGCAGAAGCTGCAGGCCGGCGCGCAGATCGGCGACTATCTGGTCGATCCGCTGCCTCCGATCGAGTTCGGCCGCATCCAGGCGCAGGCCGCCAAGCAGACCATCTTCCAGAAGGTCCGCGACGCCGAGCGCGAGCGCCAGTATGAGGAATTCAAGGACCGCGCGGGCGAGATCATTACCGGCGTCGTCAAGCGGGTCGAGTTCGGCCATATCGTCGTCGATCTGGGCCGCGCCGAGGGCGTCATCCGCCGCGATGCGCAGATCCCGCGCGAGGTGGTGCGCGTCAACGACCGCATCCGCTCGCTGATCCTGAAGGTCGTGCGCGAGAATCGCGGGCCGCAGATCTTCCTCAGCCGCGCGCACCCCGACTTCATGAAGAAGCTGTTCGCGCAGGAAGTACCCGAGATCTACGACGGCATCATCGAGATCAAGGCCGCCGCCCGCGATCCGGGGTCACGCGCCAAGATCGGCGTCATCAGCCACGATTCGTCGATCGACCCGGTCGGCGCCTGCGTCGGCATGAAGGGCAGCCGCGTCCAGGCCGTCGTGCAGGAGATGCAGGGCGAGAAGATCGACATCATCCCCTGGTCGCCCGATACCGCCACCTTCGTCGTCAACGCGCTCCAGCCCGCCAACGTGGCGCGCGTGGTGATCGACGAGGAGGAGGACCGGATCGAGGTCGTCGTCCCCGACGACCAGCTGAGCCTCGCGATCGGCCGCCGCGGCCAGAACGTGCGTCTGGCGTCGCAGCTGACCGCCAAGGCGATCGACATCCTGACCGAGACCGACGCGTCCGAGAAGCGCCAGAACGAATTCGTCAAGAATTCCGAGACGTTCCAGAACGAGCTGGACGTCGACGAGACGCTGGCGCAGCTGCTGGTGGCCGAGGGCTTCAGCGCGCTGGAGGAGGTCGCCTATGTCGAGCTCGACGAGCTGGCCGGGATCGAAGGCTTCGACGAGGATCTCGCGCAGGAGCTGCAGAGCCGTGCGCAGGAAGCGCTGGAGCGCCGCGAGCAGGCCAATCGCGAGGAGCGTCAGGCGCTGGGCGTCGACGACGCGCTCGCCGAGCTGCCGTATCTGACCGAGGCGATGCTGGTCACGCTCGGCAAGGCCGGGATCAAGACGCTGGACGATCTGGCGGACCTCGCCACCGACGAGCTGATCGAGAAGAAGCGCCAGGAACCGCGCCGCCGCAACGAGGACGCGCCCAAGCGCCCCGAGCACAAGGGCGGCGTGCTGGGCGAGTACGGCCTGTCGGAAGAGCAGGGCAACGAGATCATCATGGCCGCGCGGGCGCACTGGTTCGACGACGAGCCGGCGGCGGATGCCGAGGCCGGCACGGAGTCGGAAGAGGCCTGATGCCGTTCGTCTCGATCCGACTGGCCGGCACCGCGAGTGTCGAGCAGAAGGCGGGGATCGTGGCCGACGTCACGTCCTCGCTGGTCTCGCGGCTGGGCAAGAACCCAGCCGCGGTCCAGGTCGTGATTGAGGAAGTGTCGCCCGAGAATTACGGCGCCGGCGGCGTCCTGATCGCCCACCGCGATACACCGAGGGAGGTCGCCCATGCGAAACCCTCGCAATGAGACGCTGACCGTCCCCTTCCGTCATGCCGGGCTCGTCCCGGCATCCAGGGCCTCACGCACCGTCGCTCGCCGCGTCGAGCGGCGGCAGCCCCAGCGTGACAGCAAGATCGGACCAGCGCGGATTGCGCTCTTCGATCATGTTCAGCTTGTAGCGCCGCGGCCATTTCTTGATGCGCTTCTCCGCGGCGATCACGGCATCCATGGTATCTGCCGTTTCGTACCAGACGAGGCGGTGGACATCGTATCGCGCGGTGAAGCCGCCCAGGCTGCCCTCGCGGTGCTTCAGCACGCGCCCGACAAGGTTCGATGTCACACCGATATAGAGCGTGCCGTTCCGTTCGCTGGCCAGAATATAGACACAGGGTTGTCGTTCACGCATCGAGCACAGCGTGCGATGCCCTGGATGCCGGGACAAGCCCGGCATGACGGGGGGCGATGAGCACATGACCGACCCCGTCCGCTCCTGCATCCTCACCCGCGAGCGTGCGTCTCCCGCGACGCTCATCCGCCTCGCGCTCGCGCCCGATGGCCGCGTGCTGCCCGACGTGCGCGCCAAGGCCCCGGGGCGCGGCGCGTGGATCGGCGTGACCCGCGCGGAGCTGCAAACCGCGATCGCCAAGGGGCGCCTGCGCGGCCAGCTCGCCCGGACGCTGCGCGATACCGACATCACCATTCCCGACGACCTGCCCGCGCTGATCGCGTCCGCGCTGAAGCGCAACGCGCTCGACCGTCTCGGGCTGGAGTCGCGCACCGGGACATTGCTGACCGGTTCGGACCGCATCGAAACCGCGGCCCGCAGCGGCAAGCTCCACGCGCTCTACCACGCCGCCGACGCGCGCGAGGACGGGCGGCGCAAGCTGGCGCAGGCGTGGCGCGTAGGCAGCGATCAAGAAGGAAGTGACCTGAGGGGCTTGGCGTTGCCGGTCGACCGCACCATATTGTCGTTGGCGCTGGGCCGCGAGAATGTGGTACACATCGGCGTCAACGACCGCGCGGCTGCCGGACGGTTGAGCGAGGCGCTCGACCGCTGGCTGCATTTTATCGGCCCCGATCTGACCCCCGCACCTTGCGCTACGGCCGCGCAAGGGGCATCGGCGCCCGGTTCCGCGCCAGCACGACCGGCCGTGACGACAGACGAGGATATTGAGTGAGCGAGACCGACAACGACAAGCCGAAACTCGGAATGCGCCAGCCGCTGGGGCTGAAGCGCACGGTCGAGACCGGCAAGGTGAAGCAGAGCTTCAGCCACGGCCGTAGCAATACGGTGGTGGTCGAGGTGAAGCGTCGCCGCGTGCTCGGTCCGCAGGGGGCGGGCGCGCCGGCGGAGGCGACTCCGGCCCCGGCCCCCGAGCCCGTCGTCGCCCCGGCACCTGCGCCGGTGGCGCCCGCCCCGCGCCCGCCCGTCTCCAACGAGACGCCGCAGGAGCGCCAGGCCCGCCTGCTGCGCGAGGCCGAGGACCAGCGCATGCACGCGCTGGAGGATGCGCGCCGCCGCGACGAGGCCGCGCGTCAGCGTGCCGCCGAGGAAGAGCGCCGCCGCGCCGAGGAAAAGGCCGAGGAGCGTGCGCGCGCCGAGGCGGAAGCCGCCGCGCCGCAGCCGACGCCCGCACCGGCACCTGCCCCCGAGGTCGCGGCGCAGCTAGCACCGGCGCCTGCGCCGACCGCGGCGCCGGAGCCGACGCCTGCGGTCGCGCAGGAGTCCAAGCCCGATCCGGCGGCGGAGCCGGCCCCGGCGCCCGCCCCGGTCGCAGCCGCGCCCAAGCCGGCACCGGCGCCGGTCGCTCCCCCGCCCCCACCGGCGCCCCCGCCGGTGCTGGAGCTGGCGCGCGATCCCGCGATGCCCGCGCCGCGCCGTTTCTCGCCGGTCGCACGGCCCGAGATCCCCAAGCCGCAGCCCAAGCCCGACTCGAAGCCGGAGCCCAAGCCCGCTGCCGCCGCCGCCCCGGCGTCGGGTGGTGGTGCGGCACCGCGTCCGATGGCCGGCGGCGGCCAGACGCCGTCGCGCAGCGCCCCCCCCGCACGTCCGCAGCAGCGCGACCGCAAGGGTGACGAGCGTCGTGGCGGCAAGCTGACCGTCAATCGCGCGCTCAACGAGGATGGTGCGCGTGCCCGCTCGCTCGCCGCGCTCAAGCGTGCGCGCGAAAAGGAGAAGCGTGGCTTCGGCGGCCCGCGCGAGCCGCAGGCCAAGCAGGTCCGCGACGTGCAGGTGCCCGAGGCGATCACGGTACAGGAGCTGGCGAACCGCATGGCGGAGCGCGGCGCCGATCTGGTCAAGACGCTGTTCAAGATGGGCATGCCCGTCACCATGACGCAGACGATCGACCAGGATACGGCCGAGCTGCTGGTGACCGAATTCGGCCACAACATCGTGCGCGTGTCCGATTCCGACATCGACCTGGCGATCGACACGACCGAGGATGCGGAGGACACGCTCCAGACGCGCCCGCCAGTCGTCACGATCATGGGTCACGTCGACCACGGCAAGACCAGCCTGCTCGACGCGCTGCGCGGCACCGACGTGGTGCGCGGCGAGGCCGGCGGCATCACCCAGCACATCGGCGCCTATCAGGTGACGCTGAAGGACAAGTCTAAGATCACCTTCCTCGACACGCCCGGCCACGAAGCGTTCACGCAGATGCGGGTGCGCGGTGCCGACGTGACCGACATCGTGGTGCTGGTGGTGGCCGCGGACGACGGGCTGATGCCGCAGACGATCGAGGCGATCAACCACTCCAAGGCGGCCGGCAAGCCGATGATCGTCGCGATTAACAAGGTCGACAAGCATGACGCGAACCCGCAGCGGGTACGCGAGCGGCTGCTGGAGCATGACATCCAGGTCGAGATGATGGGCGGCGAGACGCAGGATGTCGAAGTATCGGCGCTCAAGAAGACCGGGCTGGACGAGCTGATCGAGAAGATCCAGCTCCAGGCCGAGCTGCTCGACCTGCGCGCCAACCCTGACCGCGCGGCCGAGGGCAGCGTGATCGAGGCGAAGCTCGACAAGGGCCGCGGCCCGGTCGCGACGGTGCTCGTCACGCGCGGCACGCTGAAGGTCGGCGACATCTTCGTCGTCGGCGCGGAAAGCGGCAAGGTGCGTGCCCTGGTCGACGACAAGGGGCGTCAGCTCAAGGTCGCAGGGCCGTCGATGCCGGTCGAGGTGCTGGGCATTTCCGGCACGCCGTCCGCGGGCGATCAGCTGCAGGTGGTCGAAAGCGAATCGCGTGCGCGCGAAGTCGCCGAGTACCGCCAGAGCGTGCTCACGCAGAAGCGCACGACCTCGGCGCCGACCAGCCTGGAGAACATGTTCTCCGCGCTGCGCGCCAATGCGGCGATCGAATATCCGCTGGTCGTGAAGGCCGATACGCAGGGCACGGTCGAGGCGATCGTGGCGTCGATCAACAAGATCTCGACCGATCTGATCCGCGCCCGCGTGCTGCACTCGGGCGTTGGTGGCATCACCGAGAGCGACGTGACGCTGGCAGGCGCGTCGGGGGCGCCGATCATCGGCTTCCACGTCCGCGCCAATGCCAAGGCACGCGAGATCGCCGAGCGGCAGAAGGTGGCGTTGAAATACTACGACGTCATCTACGACCTGATCGACGAGATCCGCGCCGGCATGGCGGGCGAGCTCGGGCCGGAAGCGTTCGAGACGGTCGTCGGCCGTGCGGAGATCCGCGAGGTCTTCTCTGCGGGCAAGCACGGCAAAGCCGCCGGTCTGCTGGTGGTCGAGGGCGCGATCCGCAAGGCGCTCAAGGCCCGCATCACTCGCGACGACGTCATCATCTACAATGGCGAGATCGCGTCGCTGCGGCGCTTCAAGGACGATGTGGCGGAGGTACGCGCGGGGCTGGAGTGCGGCGTGACGTTCTCGCAGAACTTCGTCGACATCAAGCCGGGCGACTTCCTGGAGACGTTCGAAGTCGAACTACGCGAGCGCACGCTGTAATGCATCAGTCCCTCTCCGCCGCGGGAGAGGGAGGGAGCTGCCGCAGGCAGCGGAAGGGTGAGGGGGAGTGAGGCGTATAGCGCGCCTCGCTCCCCCGCGCCGTGAAGGGTCCAGACGATGACCGAAAAACCCGAGAAATCCGTCCGCACGCTACGCGTCGGCGAGCAGGTCCGCCACATCCTGTCGGAAATCCTGCAACGCGGCGACGTCCACGACGATACGCTCGCCAGCCACATGGTCAGCGTGACCGAGGTGCGCATGTCGCCCGACCTGCGCCACGCCACCGTCTTTGTGAAGCCGCTGCTGGGCAAGGACGAGGAGGCGGTGCTGAAGGCGCTGCGCACCAACACCGCCTACCTCCAGCGCGAGGTCGCGCACCGCATCAAGATGAAATATGCCGCCCGCCTCAAGTTCCTCGCGGACGAGAGCTTCGACGAGGGCAGCCACATCGACTCGCTGCTGCGCTCGGATCACGTGGCACGCGACCTTGACGGCGAATGAGGTAAGACGCATCTTACCGCGATGAACGCGTTCACGAAGCTCTCCGGCAAGGGCCAGGTCGTCGTACCCAAGGCGACCCGCGACCGGCTGGGGTGGGCGGCTGGCCTCGATCTGGAGGTCATCGAAACCGGCGACGCGGTGACGTTGCGACCCCGCCGCCCGGCGGGCCAGCTTTCCGTGGAAGAGGCCATGGCGCGCTTTCGGCGCCTGTATCGACACGACGGCCCTGAGCTACCGTTGGATCGACTGGGCTGGTCCCCCGACGTCGATGACGGCGCATGAGGGCGGTGGACACCAACATTCTCGCCCGCTTGATCCTTCAGGACGACGAACGACAAACCGCCGTTGCCGCCGACATCCTGGGCGAACCCGTCTGGGTTGCGCTGTCGGTCTGGACCGAACTCGGGTGGCTTCTCTTCAAGCGTCTCAAGCTCCAGCGCGAAACGGTAGCGGACGCGCTGTCGACCCTTTTGACGGTGGAGACGGTTCGCGTGGCAGATCCCATCGGGCTCTCCTGGGCGATTGATCGCTTTCGTGCCGGAGCGGACTGGGCGGACATGGTTCACCTGATCGCGGCACGCGGCGCGGCGGACGTCTTCGCCACGTTCGACGCCGGGATCGCTCCCGCCGCCCCCGACGCACCCATCCCCATCGAAACGCTCGCCTGATGGCCAAGCTCTATTTCTACTACGCCAGCATGAACGCGGGGAAGTCGACCACGCTGCTGCAGGCCGATTTCAACTATCGCGAGCGCGGCATGAACACGATGCTGTTCACCGCCGCGGTGGACGATCGTTTCGCGGCGGGCACGATCACCTCGCGCATCGGCCTTGCTGCGGCGGCGACGATGTTCGACCCCGCGACCGACCTCGCCGCGCTGGCGCTCGCTCGCCACGCGGAGGGGAAGCTCGCCTGCGTGCTGGTCGACGAGGCGCAGTTTCTGACCGAGCATCAGGTCGACGGCCTCGCCCGGCTGGCGGACGATGCCGACATCCCCGTCCTCGCCTATGGCCTGCGCACCGATTTCCAGGGCCGCCTGTTCGCCGGTTCCGCGCGCCTGCTGGCGCTGGCGGACGCGCTCATCGAGATCAAGTCGGTCTGCGCATGCGGCCGCAAGGCGACGATGAACCTGCGCGTCGATGCGGAGGGACGCCCGGTGACCGAGGGGCGACAGACGGAGATCGGCGGCAACGATCGCTATGTCGCGCTATGCCGGCGGCATTTCGTGGGCGCACTGGGGAGTGGAACGTGATCCGCTGGATCATATGGCCGCTGATGATGGCGTCGACGGCGGCGGTGCCGATACCGGCCGCGGACGAAGCGGTATTGCGCGCCGCGCTGGCGAAGATTGGCACCGGCGACAGATATTGCATACCCGCCGCGCTGGACGAGGCGCCGTTCGCCGGTGTCCGGCGCGATATGGCCGAATATGCGTCCGATCAGCGCGCCATCGCGGAAGCCGACGGGAAGCCGGCACCGCGTCCGCCATCCGACGCGGACCTCTCTCGCAACATAGCGGATCATGTCGGGTCCGGCTGGCTCGGCCTCGACGACAAACCCGTCGTCGAAGCCGTTCTCGCGCCGATCCGGGCTGCCGCCGTGGCGCTGGCCATGCGCGGCGACCCGGCCCCGCTCCCCGGGGAACCCGTGGTGGAGTTGAACGCGAGCGCATCGGCGGATGATGCGATCACGTCTTCGGCCGCCCTTCCCCATACGCCGGATCACGGCACCCTGTCCCCTGCGTGGTTGGCCAAGGGGCAGCGGCTTCAGCCCGTCGGCGATCACTGCACATCGCCCACCGCATCGCTCTCCGCCGTCGCGCGCGAGGGTGACGTGGCATTCGTGGATGTGGGCTTCGTCTGGGGGCCGCTGGCGGGCGTCGGAGAGACATGGGCGCTGCGGCGCGGCGAGCACGGCCGCTGGCAGGTGGTGGCACGTCGCCACACTTGGGTGTCCTGACCACCTAGCGTTACCCTCGCCTCCCCCTTATCTGCGCCCCCATGGACCCAAACGGCATCATCTGGTCGGCGGCGGTGTGGCTCATCCCGCTGGTGATCGCGATCGTCTTCCACGAGGTCGCGCACGGCCTCGCCGCGCGCGCGCTGGGCGATGACACCGCGGCGCGGCTCAACCGGCTGTCGTTCAACCCGCTGCGTCACGTCGATCCAATCGGCACCGTCGTGCTGCCACTGATGCTCGCCATCGCCAAGGCGCCGGTGTTCGGCTGGGCGAAGCCGGTGCCGGTCGATGCACGCAACCTGCCCAACCCGCGCAAGGGGATGCTGCTGGTCGCGCTCGCCGGCCCCGGCATGAACCTGTCGCTCGCGCTGGTCGGCGCGATCCTGCTCGGCCTGTTCGCGCAGACGGTGGACACCGCCCCCGCCGGCAGCCTGAGCTCGTTCATCGCGTCCAATCTCGTCAACTTCCTGCTCATCAACGTCTTCCTGGCGATCTTCAACCTGATCCCGCTGCCACCGTTCGATGGCGGGCATGTCGTCGCCGGGCTGCTGCCGGAGCCGCTGGCGCAGCGCTGGGACCGGCTCGCGCGGTTCGGCTTCCCGCTGCTCATCCTCCTGCTGTTCGTGATCCCGGCGCTGGTGCCGGGCGCCAATATCGTCCAGCGCATGGTCGCACCCCCGGCGCAGGCGCTGACGCAGGTCTATCTCTCGATCGTTACCGCGATCGGCGGGTAGCGGCGTGCACGGCTGGCTGATCCTCGACAAGCCGCTCGGGCTGGGCTCGACGCAGGGCGTCTCCGCGGTGAAGCGCGCGCTTCGCACCGGCGGCTATGGCAAGGCCAAGGTCGGGCACGGCGGCACGCTCGACCCGCTCGCCACCGGCGTCCTGCCGATCGCGATCGGCGAGGCGACGAAGCTCGCCGGGCGGATGCTCGACAGCGACAAGGCGTACGACTTCACGATCCGCTTCGGCGCGCAGACCGATACGCTGGATGCCGAGGGCAAGGTGGTCGCGACCAGCGACGTGCGCCCGACACCGGCGGCGATCGAGGCGGTGCTGCCACGCTTCACCGGGGCGATCGAACAGATTCCGCCCGCCTATTCCGCGCTCAAGGTCGACGGCCAGCGCGCCTACGACCTCGCGCGTGCGGGCGAGGATGTGGTGCTGGCGACGCGAAACGTCACGGTGCACGAATTGGTCGTCGTGGCGCACGGGTCCGACGAAGCGACCCTCTCCGCGCACGTCTCCAAGGGCACCTACATCCGCTCCCTCGCGCGCGACATCGCGCTGACGCTCGGCACGGTCGGCCACGTCACTTACCTGCGCCGCACCCGCGCGGGGCCGTTCGCGCTGGCGCAGGCGATAACGCTGGACAAACTGGACGAAGTCGCTAAGGCGCGCACCCTTGAACACCTACTCCTGCCATTGAGCGCAGGGCTGGACGACATCCCGGCTCTCTCGCTCACCCCCGACCAGGCAGGGGCGCTCCGTCAGGGGCGCGTGCTGGCCGGGATCGCCGCCGGTGACGGTCAGGCCTTCGCCATGCTGGGTACAGACCCGGTGGCGCTGGTCGAGGTGCAGGACGGCAACGTCCGCGTCGTGCGCGGCTTCAACCTGTAGACGATGTCGAAGGATAGAGAATGACGATTACCGCCGAACGCCGTCAGGAAGTCATCAAGGAACACGCCCGCAACGAGGGCGACACCGGTTCCGTCGAGGTGCAGGTCGCGATCCTGACCGAGCGGATCAAGAACCTGACCGAGCATTTCAAGGGCCATGCGAAGGACAACCACTCGCGTCGCGGCCTGCTGATGATGGTCAACAAGCGGCGCTCGCTGCTGGATTATCTCCGCAAGACCGAGGGCGATCGTTACCTCGCCCTGATCGCGAAGCTGGGTCTTCGCAAGTGACACAAGGGGCGGCCCGCAAGGCCGCCCCTTTTGTCATCCCGGACTCCGATCCGGGATCCAGCAAGTACGAGCGCGGGAGCGCTCATCCAGCAGCTGGAGCTGGACCCCGGATCAAGTCCGGGGTGACGGAGGGAAGGCAATCCGGTCTTCTCGCCAACGAGCCACTAACGGCTCGCTCAAAGGCCCCCCGCGTGATCCGCACCGGGGTGTAAGGAAACGATATGTTCGATACCAAGAAGGTAGAAATCCAGTGGGGCGGACAGACCCTCACGCTGGAGACGGGCCGCGTGGCGCGTCAGGCCGACGGCGCGGTGCTCGCGACGCTCGGCGAAACGGTCGTGCTGTGCG